>NZ_JAMYPO010000009.1:0-203812 GCF_040320365.1 Mesorhizobium sp. M0701 | reverse complement strand
TTCACCGCCCGGCCGCGCCCGCCCCCCCCCCCGCCCCACACGGCTGGCGCCGGGCGGGCCCCCCCCCCGCGCGGCCCCCCCCCCCTCCCCCATCCGTCGGGGTCGGCCGGCCGCGCCCGCCGCCCGTGCCGCCAGGCCGAGTGCGGCGCGCGCAGGGCCGGTCCGCAAGCGACGGATGGCAATGCCGGCGACAGTCAGCTCGTGGGCGGCTCGCGATGCCGGCGGCAGCGGCGAGGGATCGAAGCCGTCCAGCCTGCGCCCGGCTTCGTCGAGATGGCCGATCAGCAGCAGGCGCCGAACTTCGAGGTTGCGCGCATGCGCGGCGTTGATGCGGTCGCCATGCTTTTCAAGCGTCGCCCGTGCGGCGTCGAGTGCCTTGGCCGGCCAGGTAAGGTCGCGCGAGACGAGCGCGATCTCGGCCTCGGCGACGATACACCGCGCGCGGGCCACGGCCTCCCTCGGGCTGAATGCGTGCGCCGCCCTCTTGAGGAGAACCTTCGCCCTATTCAGGTCGCCAAGCTGCGCCATCGCGATACCGCGCAACGCCAGTGCCGGCGCATCGTCGCGCAGCGCAACCCGCTTCAAGGCGCCGAGCGGATCGCCCGCCGCAAGCGCATGCGCCGCGGCCGTGATCAGCGAGTCCATCGGAATCCCGTCACACTTGTCACTCCCATGGCTTCGACATCCGGCGCTAAGTCCATCTCACCAACCAGTCGTATCGACAACGGCGACTGTAGCCAACCTGAGTTGCGGCGCGCCAACCTTGAGTCGCGGCTAGACCGTGCACTGGGCTCGAACGCAACGATAAGCACTAGGAGAGACGCAATGAAGATCGAAGGTTCAACCATCCTGGTGACTGGAGCCAATCGGGGCATCGGTCGGGCACTGGTCGAGGAAGCCCTGAGCAGAGGCGTAAAGCGCGTCTATGCTGCAACCCGCCAAGCCATGGCCCACCCGGACCGGCGTGTGACGTCCCTGACCATGGATGTGACCAACGCTGCGCAGATCCGGGAGGCGGTCGAGAAGATCGATGCTCTCGATATCCTCATCAACAACGCCGGCGTATCGCCCTTCGATGACCTCAGCGACCGTCGTGTGCTCGAACAACAGCTCGCCGTAAACCTCTTCGGCTCGTACGACGTTACCCAGGCTCTGCTGCCGTTGCTGGCCCGGTCGCGGGGAGCCATCGTCAACATTCTGTCGCTGGCCTCGATTGCCGCCGTGCCGTTCAGTCCGGCTTACTCGATCTCCAAGGCGGCCTCGTTCTCGCTGTCGCAGTCGTTGCGCACCCTTTTGGCCGGACGGGGTGTCAGCGTCCACAGGGTCCTTCCCGGCCCGGTGGACACGGACATGACACGGGGCCTGGACATCGCGAAGGCTTCTCCGGAGTCTGTCGCGCGGGCAATCCTGAACGGCGTGGAGAACGGCGAAGAGGAAATCTTCCCCGATCCCATGTCGGAATCCCTGGCGGAGGGCTGGCGCAGCAGTGCAGTCAAGGCGCTTGAACGCCAGTTTGCAGCCTATGCGGAAGCAAGTCCGTCAAGTGAAGCAAGCCCGTCAGGCAGTGGGCATGAAAGAAGCAGCGAAACGATTACCCGCGAGGCCCATCCTTGCTGCTCGGCCTGAAATTGCGGACGCTTGTGCAGGGGGCGGCGGCATCGCCGCTCTGGGCGGAAGCGAATCCCCACAAGCGAAACGGAGCATCATTTTCGCTTGTCGAAATGCGCTTCAGCTTCTTGTCGCCTGATACGCCTCTGATGTCGCCGCCGGGCGAAAAAGACGATCAAGTCTGCCAGCCAACCTGGAGCATTGAGATGGAGCAAGGCATCACGCGCGCTATCAATTTGCCGACCATTCATCGCTACATTGGAAAAATCCGAGGGTTCCGTTTGTCGAGCTTCGACCCATTGACGAATACTCGCCCCGTCCGGCAGTTTCGCCGCAAAAGCCAGTTCACGTCTCATGCAAACCCACTCCACCCGGTGGCGCAATTCCTCCTCATAGCCAATGCCTCGCTGATGGAGACGCGCATGCGTCGCCTCATGCACTATCGCGCTGGCGATCTGGTCGGTCAGCGTGTGCTCGCCTAGAACAAATCGCCGATCAAGCTCGCAAGTCGAAGTCGATTTCACAAATTGCGCAGCGGCACCTGGATTGATTGTGATCCAGATCCGTTTGAGATCGCGGACCAGACGGCTGTATCGAACAGGGTCAAATTCTTGAATCAATCGCAGCGCGGCGGCAACCTTATCTGCATCTTTCCCACCGCTCTCGCCATTATAGAAAATTGGCAACCCATCGATCGTTCTCTTGTCGATCGACTTTATAGCCAACCAGCTGAAAACACGGATCACTATCTCTGAACTACGCCGCTTTTCAGTCTTCTCCGGATGGGGCAAGACTTTCCTCAGTTGCGGTCGTCGGGGAAGCTTGGAATAGGCATGAACTCGACGCCGTCTTCGGCCAGGCTCTTGGCCTCGTCTAGCGTCGCCTCGCCATAGATGCCGCGCGGATCGCTTTCGCCGAAATGGATCTTGCGCGCTTCCTCGGCGAATTTGTCGCCGACATAGTCGGCATTCTCGCGCACCTTGTCGGCCATGGCCTTGAGCTGCACCAGCGCCTGCTTCTGCGCCTCGCCCATGGCCAGCGCGATGCTTTCGCGCTTGCGCCCGGTGGAGACGGCAGGCGCCATCAGCGCCTTGTCGACCTTGTGCGAGCCGCAGGCCGGGCAGTCGACGAAGCCGCGCTTCTTCTGGGTGTCGAAATCGTCGTTGCTGCGGAACCAGGCTTCGAATTCGTGCTCGTGTTCGCAGATCAGGGAAAAGCGGATCAAGAGGCGGCACCCCTGAGACGCGGCGCCTGCGCCGAACCGGCGTTTACGGCAAAATCGCGTGAGTTTTTGAGATTCGGTATCTTTTTGCGCGCAGCGACTGACTGCGCCGGGTCGATCTCGGCGACGATCACCGCCGGCTCGTCATGCGCCGCCTCGGCGATGACGCGGCCCCAGGGATCGACGATCAGCGAATGGCCATAGGTTTCGCGGCCGTCCTCGTGCACGCCGCCTTGCGCGGCGGCAACCACATAGGCGCCGTTCTCGATGGCACGCGCCCTGAGCAGCACGTGCCAATGCGCTTCGCCGGTCTGGCGGGTGAAGGCGGCGGGCACCGAAAGCAGATCGGCGCCGGCCAGCGCCTCGGCACGGAACAGCTGCGGAAAGCGCAGATCGTAGCAGACGGCAAAGCCGAGCTTCGCGCCATTGATTTCGGCGACGACGGCCTCGGTGCCTGGCTCATAGGCGGCGGATTCGCGCCAGCTCTCGCCTTCGTCGAGATCGACGTCGAACATGTGGATCTTGTCGTAGGTGGCAATCGTGGCGCCGTCCGGCCCGAACAGAAGGGCGCGGTTGGCAAGCTTGCCGTCGGCGCGCAGAATGGCGGTCGAGCCGATATGCAGGAAAATGCCGAGCTCCTTGGCCAGCCGCCGCGACGTCGAGACGACGATGTCCTTGTCTTCGGAGGTGAAGGAAGCGGCCCGCGCCTGGCTGTCGCGGATCAGCGCGCCGGTCATTTCCGGCGTCTGGATATAGGTCGCGCCAAGGCCTGCCGCCTCGCGCACCAGCCGTTCCAGATCAACCGCATTGCGCTCCGGGCTGGTTCCCGAACGCATCTGGATCGCCGCCGCCTTGAAAGCACCCATGGTCATGTCCTTATCTGGTCGAGCCGTTGGCGAGCAATTTGTCCAGCCGTCCTTCCGCCTCCAATTCGTGGAGATCGTCGGAGCCGCCGACATGCGTGTCGCCGATGAATATCTGCGGAAAGGTGGAACGGCCATGGGCCCGGGAAATCATCTCCTGGCGCAGCTCCGGCGAGAACGAGGCGTCGTGCTCGGTATAGGTCACGCCCTTCCTGTCGAGCAGCCGCTTGGCCGCGGTGCAATAGCCGCACATCATCCGCGTGTAGATCGTCACATCGACCATCGGTCAGCAATCCTGCCTCGTTCCTAGGCTATATAGGCGCCGATTCGTCGGCCCGAAAGTCCCCCGGCAGCACGCGCGCGAAGGTCAGTACGTCGACCGCGCCGGCACCGCCCTTCTTCAACGCCTTGGCGACCGCGCGGACGGTGGCGCCGGTGGTGTAGACGTCGTCGATCAGCAGCACCCGGCGGCCGGCGATTTCGATCTCCGCCTCATCCGGCACTTTGAATGCGGCGCGAACATTTTCCTCGCGTTCCCGCCGCACCAGCCCGACTTGCTGGCGCGTGAGTTTGATGCGCCTGATGGCTGATGGCGCGAAAGGCCGCTCCCCGAGCTGCGCCACCGCCCGCGCCAGTTCCGCCGACTGGTTGAACTGCCGTCGGAAGAAACGCCGCCAGTGCAGCGGCACCGGCACGACCACGTCGGCCTCGGCGATGAGTTCGGCACCGGCGCGAAGCATCCAGCGCGCCATCCACGGCGCCAGATCGGTGCGGTCCTGGTATTTCAGCCCTTGCACCATCTGGCGGGCAACGCCGGAATAGGCAACCGCCGCCCGCGCGCGCTCGAACGGCGGCGGGTCGGCTATAGCCTCCGCCGACAGGAAACCCTCACCCATATTGTGGGTGAACGGAGTGCCCATCACCGGGCACCATGGCCGTTCCAGCAACCTGAGTTTCGGCCAGCAGGCGCCGCACAACACGCCGGGCTGCGAGACATGGCGGCGGCAGCCGGCACAGACCGGCGGGAACAAGAGGCGCGCTGGCCAGCCCAATGCCTTGCGGGCAATGCTCTTGATCGCAATACGCTTGATCTCTGGCATGGGATCGGCCACGTGGTTGGTCCTCCGCATCACTATATCAGAGAGCGAAGCACAAGGACCTGCCAATTGCAGCCTGTAATTGACACCTCGCTCTGGCTGGCGCGCAAGCGCCGGGCACTGACCCGTCCCATCGCCGGCGCGGATTTCCTCATGCGGCGGGCGGCCGAGGATCTTGCCGACCGGCTCGGCGCCGTCGAACGCAGGTTCGGCAAGGCGGCCTCATTGTTTTGCCAGACGCCGGCAGCAGCAGAGGTGCTCGCCGAAAGCGGCAAGGTGACGGAAAACGTGCGCGTCGAGGCCGACGCCGCTTTCCTGGGTGGCCAGCCAGGACTGTTGGCGCCGTTGGAAACCGTGCCATTCGAGCCGGAAAGCCTCGACCTCGCAGTCTCGCTGCTGTCGCTGCAGGCGATGAACGACATTCCCGGCATGCTGGTGCAGGTCCGCCGGGCGCTGAAGCCGGACGGGCTTTTCCTCGGCGCCTTCGCCGGCACAGGCACACTCTCCGAACTGCGCGAAAGCCTGCTTGCCGCCGAGACCGAGCTCTATGGCGGCGCCAGCCCGCGTGTGATCCCGTTCACCGACGTCCGCGACGCCGGCGCGCTGCTGCAGCGCGCCGGCCTGGCACTGCCGGTTGCCGACGTCGAGACGATCACGGTGCGCTACGATTCGCTATTTGGTCTGATCGCCGATCTGCGCGCCATGGGCGAGACCAGCGCGCTTGTCGACCGCAGCAGGCGGCCGGGCACGCGAGCGCTGTTCGCGCGCGCCGCCGAAATCTATGCGGAGCGGTTTTCGGATGCCGATGGCCGCGTCAGGGCGAGTTTCTCGGTGGTCTGGATGTCAGGCTGGGCGCCCGATGCCTCTCAGCAAAAGCCGCTGAAGCCGGGCTCCGCAAAAATATCGCTGAAGACAATCCTGGAAAACCCCGGCGGCCCCTGAGCGGATCCTTGCGCAAAAGCTAAGCGTATCCCACGCAAAAGCTAAGCGGGTCACTGTGCAAAAGCGTTGGCAAGCTTGCTGCTGTTGTCGCTGAACAACCACTGGATGGCGCCGGCAGCCTGGCCAATACCAGCGACAATGGCAAGCGACAGCACGGCGACGATCAAACCATATTCGATAGCCGTCGCACCCCTCTCGTCTTCTAAAAATCGTTGCAGCAAGATTTTCATGGGCGCCATCCCTCTTGCCCGAACCTAGCGCCGACCCGTTAAGAAAGGTTAATGCGACAGGCTTAACGCGCGGTGAACCAGCTGCATTCTAGGAAACAGCCGAATCCTGGAGATCTGTTGAGCGGTCAGCAGTCGCCGCTGCTTCTGCCATCGGCCCGTATAACGCAGACCGAACTGGGCAGCGGCTGCAGCACGCTCTTGCGTAGCGTATAGCTGTCGCGCTGGCCGATCGAGCCGGTGCTCATCGTATCAAGCCCGTCGCGGGCAAACTGCGAGCGGGTCCGGCTGTCGAGGTAGGGCGTCGCGATCAAGGCCAGAGCCACCGCGGCCGAGCCGAACAAGAGGGCGATGCGCAATATTCCCATGCCGGCATTCGCGGCGCCAGGAAGGCGGTCGGGCCAAGGCGAGTCCCAGTCCTTTTCAAGGCTCATGCAAATCGCTCCCCAGCGGTGGAATCGGCGTAACCGCCTAGCGTCAATTTTTCACGGTCAGATAAATCTTTCATTAACGCTGCTGCCAGCGCGTTGCGGCGCTGCCCGATTTACGGCAGGTCGGCCGTTACAGCAGATCGATGAGGAACTGGATCAGCGGGGCATCGGCCGGCGGCATTGGAAAATCGCGCATCTGGCGCGGCCGCACCCATTTCAGCACCTGGCCTTCCTTCGGCTGGGCAATGCCGCGGAATCGACGGCAGACGAACAGCGGCATCAGCAGGTGAAAATCATCGTAGGAATGGCTGGCGAAGGTGAGTGGGGCCAGGCAAGGGATGTCGGTTTCGATGCCGATCTCCTCGTACAATTCGCGGATCAGGCATTGTTCCGGCGTCTCACCGGGCTCGACCTTGCCGCCCGGAAACTCCCATAGGCCGGCGAGTTGCTTGCCTTCGGGCCGCTGCGCCAAAAGCACGCGCCCGTCGGCATCGACCAGCGCGCAGGCCGCGACCAGGAGCAGGCGTTTGCCGATCGTATCCAAGCCGCTCATGCGCCGGGTGGCCGGCGATAGCGATAGCGATAGACTTCGTCGAATCCGAGCGAACGGTAGAGCGCCAGCGCCGGCGCGTTGTCCGCCTCGACCTGCAGCCAGGCTTCCCGCGCCCCGCGCAGCCGCGCCCATTTCAGCGCCGACCGGATGAGATGGCGGCCATGGCCCTGGTTGCGCACCGACCTGTCGGTGGCGATCTCGAACAGGCCGGCAAGGTCGCCGTCATGCACGCAGATCAACGTTGCCAGCGGTTCGCTGCCGGCCTCCAGCGCAAACAGCCCGGCCTCCGGCTGGATGGCGCCGATGATCTCCGACAGGCCCGGCCGCAGCGACACATCCGAGCCGCTCACCTTGAGCGCCGCGCCGATGAAACGGCTGATGTCCTTCAACGGAATCTGGTCCATGGCGTCGTCGAGCGCGGCGTCCGCCAGCGGCAGCCGCATGACCAGCGACTCCGCGAATATGCTCCAGCCTTCGCTGTCGAGATACTTCGAAAGATCCGGCCCCGACAGCGGTGAGATGCGAAAGGTCAGCGGCCTGCCATAGGCGTCGAAGCGGCGGCTGGCACGGCCGATGCGCTCGGCAATGTGCTGGATGTCGCCCGGATCGAGCGGGTTGACCGAGTTCAGCCGCTTGGCCGGGTGGCCGGCCGTCAGCCGAACCACCCAGGTGCCGTCATAATGGACGGCGGCCGCCGGCCAGGCGCGAAAGCCGGCCGCCTCATAGCGGCGCACGATCGCCAACACGCTTGCCGGATGTCTGGAAGCCAACGCCATCAGCTCCGATAATCGCCGTTTATGGCGACATATTCCTTGGTGAGATCGCAGGTCCACACCGTCGCCTTGCCGCGGCCGATGCCGATATCGGCGCGGATGCGGATCTCGTCGCGCTTCATATACGCCGAAGTCGCCTCCTCGGAATAGGCAGCGTCGCGCTCGCCCTGATAGGCCAGGCGGTTGTCGCCGAACCAGATCGACAGAAGGTCGCGGTCGGCCGGTTCGCCGGCCTTGCCGACGGCCATGACGACGCGGCCCCAATTGGCGTCCTCGCCGGCGACTGCCGTCTTGACCAGCGGCGAATTGGCGATCGACAGCGCGATGCGCTTGGCCGAGCGGGCCGATTTGGCCCCGGTGACGGTGACCTCGACCTGCTTGCGGGCGCCCTCGCCGTCGCGCACCACCTGCAGTGCCAGCGATTTCAGCACCTTGCCGAGGGCACGGCGGAAGGCGCCGAGGCGCGCATCCTTTGGTTCGGAAATTGCCGGCGCGCCGCGCCTGGCGGCAGCACCCGTGGCGAACATCAGCAGCGTGTCGCTGGTCGAGGTGTCACTATCGACGGTAACCGCGTTGAAGGTCTTGGCCGTGCCGCGCGACAGGAGGTCCTGCAGCACGGGTGCTGCGATCGGCGCATCGGTGGCTATGAAGGAAAGCATCGTCGCCATGTCGGGCGCGATCATGCCGGCGCCCTTGGCGATACCGTTGATGGTGACGTCGGCATCGCCGAGCTTGACCGTCGCGGTCGCCAGTTTGGGATAGGTGTCGGTGGTCATGATCGCCTTGGCGGCTTCGGTCCACAATTCCGGCTTGCCGTCCTTAACCAGCCCGGCCAGCAGATGGCTGAACTTGCCGGCGTCGAGCGGTTCGCCGATCACGCCGGTCGAGGCCAGGAACACCTCGCCCGCTGTGCAGCCGGCCGCCTTCGCCGCCACCTCGCCCGTGAGTGCCGTCGAGGCGCGGCCCTTCTGGCCGGTAAAGGCATTGGCATTGCCGGAATTGACCACCAGCACGCGTGCCTTGCCAGCCACGAGGTTCTGCCGGCAGAAATCGACCGGCGCCGAAGGGCATTTCGACCTGGTGAACACGCCGGCGACGGTGGTGCCGGCGTCGAACACCATGGCCAGCAAGTCGGTGCGGTTCTTGTATTTTATGCCGGCCTCGGCGGTGGCGATGCGCGCGCCCTCGATCACCGGCATCTTGGGATATTTCTTCGGCGCGAGCGGCGAAACCTGTGTGGACATGGAAGACCCCGGGCGGGAAAAATCGCGAAAGGAACGCCGGTTTGCCCGATAGCACGCGCTGGCGCAAGGCGTTTCACAGCCGTTACGGGTGCCGGAAGCCTGACACCGCCTCATGCAGCAAGCAGGCTGTTGCAAATTTGTTGGCGTCGCTGCGACCGATAGCGCTATGATCCTGCCCCATGGGCAGGCTTGTGGTCTTGGCACTGGCGTTTCTGGGCTTTCTGCTGCTGCGCGCCGATGCGCAGACGGCGCGGCGCGTGGCGCTTGTGGTCGGCAACGGCAGCTACGCCGAAGCCGGCACGCTGGCCAATCCCGTCAACGATGCGCTCGACATCGCCGACAAGCTGCGCGCCATCGGTTTCGAGGTGATCGAAGGCAACGATCTCGGCAAGCGCGAGCTCGAACGCAAGATCGGCGAATTCTCCGATGCGCTGCAAGGTGCCGGTGCCGGACTGTTCTACTATGCCGGCCACGGCCTGCAGGTCGACGGGCGCAACTTCATCGTGCCGGTCGACGCCCGGCTGGACATGCCGGTCAAGCTGCAGCTCGAGGCGGTGCCGATCGACGAGGTTCTCGACATCATGGAGCAGCAGACCAAGGTCAGCCTGGTCTTCCTCGATGCCTGCCGCAACAACCCGTTTGCCCGAAGTCTCAGCCGCAGCGCCACGACGCGCTCGGCGACGGCTCTCGCCGGTCTTGCCCAGTTCGAGTCGACACGCGGCTCATTCATCGCCTTCTCGACTGCGCCCGGCGCCGTCGCAATGGACGGGACGGGGCGCAACTCGCCCTTTGCGGCGGCACTTTTGCGGCATATGGCCGAGCCCGGACAGAGCATCAACGACATGATGATCGCGGTGCGCCGCGACGTCGTTTCCGCAACGCGCGAGGCGCAGCGTCCCTGGGAGCAGGGGTCGCTGCTCGAACGTTTCGAATTCGTGCCGGGCGGAGACACTGCCCAGCAACCGAAACCGGCTGTCAGCCCGGCTCCCGCGTCGCAGGTGGCTGCGCTCGAACGCTCCGTCGGCGACGAGGGTGCCATCGAAAAATTCTTGCGCGAAAACTATCTGGCGCCTGATGCCAGGAGAATGCGCGAAACCGTCAAGCGGCTCTACGGTTCGTCGGCCATCATCTACGGCACGCGCTACGACAGCGAGGCGATCGTCAAGGTCAAGACCGACTGGTTCGCGCAATGGGCATCGTGGTCGTTCGGTCTCGAGCCCGGCAGCCTTGAGGTGACGCCGCACGGCCAGGACCGTGCCGACGTAGTTTTCGCGATGCGCTACGACTACGTGCCGAAGGACAAATCGGTGCAGCGCCTGACCGGCAAGGCGCGGGTGACGCTGGAACTCGTGCTGGCCGATGGCGCGTGGCGCGTTGCGTCGGAAACGTCGCAAGCGCTGGAATGAACATCAGCGGACCGCTGGGTTGATGAACCCGCGAAACGCCCGCTGCACGCCCGGAATCAGTCCCCAGATCATGATCGAGACCATCAGCGGCGCGATGACCAGCGTACGCTGCCAGATTTGCCATTCCTGCGTCAGCGGAAAAACCACGTACAAAATGGCAGTGATCAGTGGATACACGCCGAGCAGCACCAGCAGGGCGAAGCGCAGGCGCGAAAAGCGGGTCACGGCGGTCGAGTTCATCAAACTCTCCTTATCGTTACGGAACGTTCCGTTACATATAAAACGGATCGTTCCGTTTCGTCAAGAGTTGTATATGATGGCTGGCGAAATCGCGGGTAAGGAAGAAGAGATGGGCGAAATCACCGATCCCGGGCGCAAGTCGGCTGGCGCACGGCGCAGCCCGGAAAGCGCCGATGCGATTCTCGATGCCGCCGAGGCGGTACTGGTCGAAGCTGGCTATTCCGGCTTCTCGATCGAGGCGGTGGCGCGCCGCGCACGCGCCGGAAAACCGACGATCTATCGCTGGTGGCCAAGCAAGGCCGCCTTGCTGCTCGACGTTTATCAACGGCAAAAGCGCGTCGACAATCCCGATACCGGGAACCTTGCGGAGGATCTCGTCGGCTTTCTGAAGAGCTTGTTCGCGCATTGGCGCGACACGTCGTCGGGCAGCGTGTTCAGATCGCTGATTGCCGAGGCGCAGTCGGACGAAAAAGCCGCCGCCGCCCTCGCCGAATATGCAAGAGGGCGTCGCATCCACACCGGCCAGATGGTCGAACGCGCCAAGGCAAGGGGAGAAATAGCTGCCGACGTCGATGCCACTGTCGTCGCCGACCTGATCGCCTCGTTCGCCTGGACGCATCTTCTGACGAACCGCCTGGACGAGGACGAAGCGACGCTGCGCAGGGCGGTCGGCTATGTCTTGAAAGGCATAGTCGCTGACGATGCCGGCGACGCCACGGCGCTCCGGCGGCGGCGTCGACGCATCATCGCTCGCCCTACCAAATAGAAGCGACAGGGCGGCAGCGCGCCCTGTCGTAGCCCAATCTGGCCTATTTGGCGCTTTCCAGTGCGTCGACCGTCTTCTTCAGGTTCGCATCGGGGATGTCGACCTTGGCGTTGGCGCGCAGCGACTTGACCAGCGCGAAATACTTGTCGCGGATGACCGCCTGGCGCGCCTGGTCCTTGACCTGGTCGAACGCCGGCGGCTGCTTGGTGCGCTTGTCCTCGACCTTGATGACGTGCCAGCCGAACTGCGACTGCACCGGCTGGTCGGTATATTTGCCGACCGCCAGCGCAAACACCGCCTTGTCGAATTCCGGCACCATCTGGCCAGGTCCGAACCAGCCGAGATCGCCGCCGCTGGTCTTGCCGCTCGGATCGCTGGTGTGCTCGTTGGCAAGCTTCTGGAAGTCGGCGCCGCCGTCGAGCTGCTTGATGATGGCGTCTGCCTCTTCCTTCGTCTTCACGAGGATGTGACGGGCGTGCACCTCATTGGTGGGCGGCGTGTTGGCGATTTCCTGGTCGTAGCGGGCGCGGACCTCGGCATCGGTAACCTTGTCGACGACGCCCTTCTCGACCATTTCGCCATGCAGCGCGCGCTGCTGCAGGAAGGCCATGCGGCGCTGGAAGTCGGGATCCTTGTCGAGGCCGGTGGTCACCGCCTGAGCCGCCATCACGCGGATTTCGATCGCCGCCGACAGCGCCGCGGCGCGGCGCTGCTCGGGCGGAAGCTGCGCGAACTGTTGTGACAGCTCGCCCTCGGCAAGCCCAAGGTCTGCCTCGGTCAGCGTCTGGCCGTTGATGGTGGCGACCACGGCGTTCGGATCGACCGGCTTGGCCGCCGGAGCGGGTGCTGCCGGCTGGGCAGGGGCGGCCTCCTGTGCAATCAGCGGCGACAGCGAGAGGGCCGATAGCCCGAATGCCAGACCAAGGCTGGCGAGCGACGCGCGGCGGAACAATACTGACATTACGATTATCTCCAAAGCGGGGTAGCTAGAGCGGAATGGCTTCCAGACCAGCAAGATTGTGGCGGAATTTGGCGCGGTCGACAGGGCGAGCGCGGCGTTGACATCGAATGAGCCCCCTCTTATCTGTCCAACGACTTTGCGTCCAGAACCGTTTTCCGGGCGCTTTTTGCGTTTGTCCGCGTTCACGTTGAGTTGATGGGGCCAGCCGGCGCCCGTCGCAATGACTTGGAATGCTATCGAAAGGGCCATTGGATGGTCAGTCTCGGCGGTCTCGCCCGTAAGGTTTTCGGCTCCTCCAACGATCGTCGGGTCAAATCGACCCGGCCGCGCGTCGAGGCGATCAATGCCATGGAAAACGAGATGCAGGCGCTTTCCGACGCCGAGCTTCAGGCCCGCACGGACAAGTTCCGCCAGGACATCGCCAACGGCGCCAGTCTCGACGACCTCCTGGTGCCGGCCTTCGCCACCGTGCGTGAGGCCGCCCGCCGCGTGCTCGGCATGCGGCCGTTCGACGTGCAGCTGATCGGCGGCATGGTGCTGCACAATGGCGGCATCGCCGAGATGCGCACCGGCGAAGGCAAGACGCTGGTGGCGACGTTGCCGGTCTACCTCAACGCGCTCGCCGGCAACGGCGTCCATGTCGTCACCGTCAACGACTACCTGGCCACGCGCGACTCCGAATGGATGGGCCGCGTCTACAAATTCCTCGGCCTCAAGGTCGGCGTCATCGTCCACGGCCTGTCCGACGAGGAGCGCCGCGTCGCCTACGCCGCCGATGTCACCTACGCCACCAACAACGAGCTCGGCTTCGACTATCTGCGCGACAACATGAAATACGAGCGCGCCCAGATGGTGCAGCGCGGCCACAGCTACGCCATCGTCGACGAGGTCGATTCCATCCTGGTCGACGAAGCGCGCACGCCGCTGATCATTTCCGGTCCGCTCGAGGACCGTTCGGAAATGTACAACACCATCGACACCTTCATCATCCAGCTGCAGCCGCAGGACTACGAGATCGACGAGAAGCAGAAGACCTCGATCTTCACCGAGGAAGGCACCGAGAAGCTGGAGAACATGCTGCGCGATGCGGGTCTGCTCAAGGGCGAGTCGCTCTACGACGTCGAGAACGTCGCCATCGTCCACCACGTCAACAACGCGCTGAAGGCGCACCGGCTGTTCCAGCGGGACAAGGACTATATCGTGCGCAACGGCGAGATCGTCATCATCGACGAGTTCACCGGCCGCATGATGCCCGGCCGCCGTTATTCGGAGGGCCTCCACCAGGCGCTCGAAGCCAAGGAGCATGTGGCGATCCAGCCGGAAAACCAGACGCTCGCCTCGGTCACCTTCCAGAACTATTTCCGCCTCTACAAGAAGCTCGCCGGCATGACCGGCACGGCGCTGACCGAGGCCGAGGAATTCGCCAACATCTACAATCTCGACGTCACCGAGATCCCGACCAACCTGCCGGTCATCCGCATTGACGAAGACGACGAGGTCTACCGGACGGTCGAGGAGAAATACAAGGCGATCGTCAAGGAGATCAAGGAAGCCCGCGCCAAGGGCCAGCCGACGCTGGTCGGCACGACTTCCATCGAGAAGTCCGAGCAGCTGGCCGAACGCCTGCGCAAGGAAGGTTTCAAGGATTTCGAGGTGCTGAACGCCCGCCACCACGAGCGCGAGGCGGCGATCGTCGCCCAGGCCGGCAAGCCCGGCGCCATCACCATCGCCACCAACATGGCCGGCCGCGGCACCGACATCCAGCTCGGCGGCAATGCCGACATGCGCATCGCCGAGGAGCTTGGCGACATGCCGGCCGGCCCCGAGCGCGAAGCCAGGGAAAAGGAAATCCGCGACGACATCGCCCGGCTGAAGGAAAAGGCGCTCGCCGCCGGCGGCCTCTACGTGCTGGCCACCGAACGCCATGAATCGCGCCGCATCGACAACCAGTTGCGCGGCCGCTCGGGCCGCCAGGGCGATCCCGGCCGGTCGAAATTCTTCCTGTCGCTGCAGGACGACCTGATGCGCATCTTCGGTTCCGAGCGCATGGACGGCATGCTGCAGAAGCTCGGCCTCAAGGAAGACGAGGCGATCATCCACCCGTGGATCAACAAGGCGCTGGAAAAGGCGCAGAAGAAGGTCGAGGCGCGCAACTTCGACATCCGCAAGAACCTCTTGAAATACGATGACGTCTCGAACGACCAGCGCAAGGTGGTGTTCGAGCAGCGCATCGAGCTGATGGACGGCGAGGGCCTGTCCGAGACCATCACCGAGATGCGCGAAGGCGTCATCGAGGAGATCGTCGCCAAGAACATTCCCGAAAATGCCTATGCCGAGCAGTGGAACGTCGCCGGCCTCAAGGCCGAGATCGCCGAATTCCTCAACCTCGATTTGCCGGTCGAGGACTGGGTCAAGGAAGAGGGCATCGCCGAGAACGACATCCGCGAGCGCGTCAGCCAGGCCGCCGAGGCCGCCGCCAAGGAGCGCGCCGAGCGTTTCGGCCCCGACGTGATGACCTATGTCGAGCGCTCGGTGGTGCTGCAGACGCTCGACCATCTGTGGCGCGAGCACATCGTCAATCTCGACCATCTGCGCTCGGTCGTCGGCTTCCGCGGCTATGCGCAGCGCGATCCGCTGCAGGAGTACAAGGGCGAAGCGTTCGAGCTGTTCCAGGCGATGCTGGGCAATCTGCGCCAGGCCGTCACCGCGCAATTGATGCGCGTTGAGCTGGTCCGCCAGGCGGCGGAAGCGCCGCCGCCCGAGGCCCCCGACATGTTCGGCAGCCACATCGACGGCTTCACCGGCGAGGACGATTTCGAAGGCGGCGAGACGGCCGTGCTGGTCCGCCAGGAGACCAACGCCATCGTCGCCCCCGAAGACCGCGACCCGAAGAACCCGGCCACCTGGGGCAAGGTCGGCCGCAACGAGGCTTGCCCGTGCGGGTCAGGGAAAAAATACAAGCATTGTCATGGGGCGTTTGCGTAAGGCACTGCTTTCCTTCTCCCCGTATACGGGAGAAGGTGCCCGAAGGGCGGATGAGGGGCGGCGCCAGCATTGGCGACTAGCCAATCTCCCCACCTGAGGGGGAGATGGCCGGCAGGCCAGAGGGGGGCGCCCCGGCAGGCATCTCGGCTCAATCTAAAACTAGATTAGCAAAACTAAATCGTCCATGTTGCAGAAGACGGCTCGCTCCATCATCGTATAACAGTCGTATCCATAGATCCTCAGCGTGACGCGTGGCTCATAAAACCTTGCGGTAGGTTTGATGGTCGATTCGCGATTTTCAAGGAGCGCCTCGCCGGTAAGCCGACGAAGCCTCAGTGTTGGCTCAAACTACAATATTGTGCCATATGCAGATCGGGGAAAATCCTGCTTTGTCGGATGCCTTCAAGAAGGAACTCGTCTATTATTTTTCCGGCGAGCATTTAACTCTGGCGATTTAAGCATTTAGGAATTGTGCTGAACCAAGATCGTGGTTGCCCAAACATCAGAGAATTAGGCCTTAGACAGACGCATGGAGAACATGTGAGTAGCGAACTTGAAGATCGCATCGAATATTTTATTTCCAAGCAGGCGATCGGCCGCAGCACGCAGGTTAACGATGGTATTGGGGTAGGTTCCTCGAAGGGACCGGTGCGCCAGGAAAATCAGGATCGAGCGGCGGTTGCCTATATCGTGAGGCCGTCGGGCGAGGCTTTGCTGATTGCATTGATCTGTGACGGAATGGGGGGAATGAAAGAGGGAGGCGCAGCCGCCGGTTGTGCCGCCGGAACATTCCTTGCTCGCTTAGCATTGCCCTCAGGTGCGCCAATCGCAAGCCAAATGTTAGGGGCGATCAATGCCGCCAATGCAGAAGTTCATCGTAGATTTCGAGGCGATGGCGGCACTACTCTTACTGCTTTGGTTATTAGGGGTTCTGGAGAAGCCTGGGCTACGCACGTTGGGGATAGCAGGCTGTATGCGAGCAGACCGGATAGGAGCCTTGACCTCTTAACTCGCGACGACACCATCGGTGGGCAGCTTCATCAGATCAGCGATGCGAATGAAGATAATTTGGACAGTCGTCTTCTTCAGTTTGTTGGAATTGGAAAGGCTATTGAGCCTCACATTTTTCCTGTGTCCGATGCTCTAAGTTCGACTTTTATAATTACGTCTGATGGCGCTCATAGTATCGGAAAAAAAGCACTGGAGAGAATTAATCGCCACTCTAGAAGCCCCGGGGAACTTGCGCGCAAGATTACATACGTCGCGGAAGCGATGGGCGTCGAGGATAATTCTTCGGCAGTGGTGATTTATGCAAATGACTTTAGCCCTGGACCGCACTTCGCGAGAGGTACTGAGCTTACTATATGGAGCCCCAGCGATCGACTGGAGATGTGGCTTGCTTCGCCTAGTCAGATTGGGCAATTCTCACAAGAATTGAATAAATCTGCAGAATCGACAGGAGTAAAATCAAAGAAACCCGCTCGAACTCCTCGAAAGACCGACAAGAAACCGGGTGAGAACAAAGCTCGAGTTTCTGACAATGAAATTGAAAAACCGCAATTGAATATAGAGTTCAATAACAAGAGTAAGAAACAGGAATGATAACTCTCCCGACCAGGTATTCCAAGATGGTCATGACTCTTTCCGGAGGAGGAATGGGGGAGACCGCTCTTTGCTTTGACAGCAATCTTCAGCGTCAAGTGGTGGTGAAATCTCTTAAGCCTGGGATCGAAAAGTATAGACTTATGGATGAGCTATCTGCCCTTGCTGACATCAGGTCGAAGTACGTAGTCCAAGTCCTGGACGTTATCCATGATGACTTAGAGATCGTGGGATTTGTCGAAGAGTACATAGAAGGCACAGACCTAAAACCGATTGAAGCCTCGTCTGGTACCGGCGTGGCACTTCGTTCATTGTACTCCATAATTTCCGGAATTAGCGACGTTCATCAGCACGGCCGTGTTCATCGCGACATAAAACCGGATAACATGAAGGTCGATAGCTCTGGCGTACTGAAAATATTTGACTTTGGTCTCGCAAAACTCTCTGATGGGGCAAAAACAAAACAACTATTTTTTACTCCGTTCTATGCAGCACCTGAGGTTTTTATTCCCGATTCCAGCGGGAACCATATTTTTACGGCGGCTGTAGATATATTCGCATTTGGGGTCACCGCATTATGGCTTCTGAATGCGGGCAAGCTGCCGCCTGAACTTGGGCATGTCCCTCCGTCCATACCTAAAAAGTCATTGGCTTTTAATTCCACCGTCGTCTCAGTTCCCGTTGAAATAGCTTATTTACTGAATTCGACGCTGAGTTATGATCCATTGGAGCGACCCAATGCCGAAACGCTCCGGGCCGCTCTCGGAAAAAATCTCTTATTTGATAAGCACCGCATGCTGATCACGTATTCGGGTAGCGATCATTTCGTTGATGCTGCCAACCGGACCGTCACTCTTACTGCACAGGGCGACGGAGTAACCATAAGTTATGATGGGCTCGATTTTGTTGTGACTCAGGTATTAGGCCATGTGAGACACAACAATCGGCAGGTCGTTGTGGGATACAGGTTGCAGGGAGCCGCGGTGATAGTTTTGGGGGATCCGAGTGGCGACAGGAGACTCAGGACCTCGATTACTGCAGATATCTCTCACCCCGAGGTGATGAATTGAAGGGCCCGGTATCAAAAGGGACGGCAGCGATTGCCGGCCGCTACAGTCCGGAAGAATGGATCGGAGCAGGCGGCATGCAGCACGTTTACCGCGTAGTTGATCAATTGTTTGGCCGACAAGTTGCTCTTAAGACACCTAAGGATGACGCTGGACTAAAGCGCTTTCAGCAATCTGCCGTGGTCAGTGCTAAAGTAAATCATCCGAACGTA
Source organism: Mesorhizobium sp. M0701 (assembly GCF_040320365.1). Classification (NCBI taxonomy): domain Bacteria; kingdom Pseudomonadati; phylum Pseudomonadota; class Alphaproteobacteria; order Hyphomicrobiales; family Phyllobacteriaceae; genus Mesorhizobium; species Mesorhizobium sp. M0701. The sequence goes on along the minus strand of NZ_JAMYPO010000009.1, from coordinate 185,613 downwards.
GCGAAGACACTTGATTACTTCGAAGATGGAGGGCGGCCTTTTATTATTGAAGAACTTGTACCAGGAGCAGACTTGGCTGCGGTGATGGAAGGCAACCTTCCTTATCTTCCACCTTCGACATGCACGCGGATATTGCATCAATTGGCAAAGGGATTAGCTGCTTCGCATGCAGTAGAAGTTGTACATAGAGATTTAAAGCCAAGCAACATTATGGTCGTAGGCGGATTCCAGTTCGATAATGTAAAAATTACAGACTTTGGCATTGCCAAGATGGCTGAAGCCGAGATCGGGCCATGGGCTGAAGCCGGAGGCTCTACTTCATCAAAAACCGTCCTCGGAGCAATACCGTACATGTCACCCGAAGCGATCAACGAATTCAAAATGCCTAAGAAATCGTCGGACGTGTGGGCAATAGCAGCAATTACCTACGAGCTTCTCGTCGGCGAGCTCCCATTTGGAACGGGCCTTAAGTCTATACCTAATATCATTGCAGCGAAAACCCCAAAGCCTCCAACTCAGATAAATTCCGCTCAGTTTAAAAGTTTAGGAAAACAACTTTTTGAAATCATCTGTCGCTGCTTAGATAAAGACGAAAACAAACGTCCGACCGCATCTCAATTGGCGCTACTTTGTGAAGATTTATGCTACTCTATAACGAGATACGATTACGGGATTATTAGCCAGCTGCATGGATATACGGGGCGTATTTCTGATAGTCAGAACACAATTCTGATGTACCATCCAGAAAGTTTCTACGGCACATCAAAAGTAAAAGAGGGCTCTCGGGTGTGGTTTGGCCGTGATGAAGGTTCGCCATGGGATAGGGCTTTTCCTATAGTGAAGGCCATCTGAAAAGCGAACAAATGAAGTGGTTGCCCCTTATCTGGATTGACTGCGGATTTGTGGGGCACATCGGGGGCGATCCGACCTCTCCCACAAAGGGGAGTAAGGAGCCGGCGTATCGCTCTCCTGCCTCCGCTAGGATCCGAGCGTTCATCGCTCGAAAAGCCGAATCGTTGGCTTTTCGTCCGCCGCGCCCCACTCCCCACCCAACCGTTTCTTAATGTGTCTCCGCTACACCCACCCCCTGTAAATTGGCGGAAAACGGAGTGTGATCGGGGTGCGCTTTTCCGCGGCGACGACAGCCGGGCGGTTCCTGCCGCAGCGCCTTGCGCTGCGCATCAGGCCGCTGCTTGGCCTGATCGATGCCGTGCTGTTCAGCGCCGGCGCGCGCGGCGAGGCCGGCCGCATGTCGCTGATCGCCTTTTCGGTCCGCATCGTCAGCGCCGTCATCGCCTTCGTCAGCCAGGTTTTGATGGCGCGCTGGATGGGGTCGTTCGAATACGGCATTTTCGTGCTCGTGTGGGTGACGATGGTCATCGTCGGCAATCTCGCCTGCCTCGGCTTCCACACCTCGATCATCCGCTTCATTCCCGAATATCGCGAGCGCGGCATGCTGGCCGAACTGCGCGGCATCGTGCGGGCCAGCCGGCTGTTCGTGCTGGTTGCCTCGACGCTGATCGCCGGCCTCGGCGCGCTCGGCGTCTGGCTGCTGTCGGCCTATATCGAAAACTACTATGTCGTGCCGTTCATCCTCGGCATCATCTGCCTGCCGATGATCGCCATGTCCGACCTTCTGCAAGGGCTGGCGCGGGCCAATTCCTGGGCGCTGTTTGCGCTGTCGCCGACCTTTCTGGTGCGGCCGCTGCTGATCCTGGCGTTCATGGCGCTGATGCTGCTGGCGGGCTATGCGCCGGACGCCAGAACGGCGATCTTCGCCGCCATCGCCGCCACCTACGCCACCACGCTCGGCCAGCTTATCGGCGTGACGTCGCGCATCGACAAAAGAATTCCGGCCGGACCGATGAAATTGCATTTCGGCCAATGGTTCATCGTCTCGCTGCCGATCTTCCTGGTCGAGAGCTTCTTCTTCCTGCTCACCAATGCCGACGTGCTGATGGTCGGCGCCTATCTCCATCCCAACGACGTCGCCGTCTATTTCGCCACGGTCAAGACGCTTGCGCTGGTGCATTTCGTCTATTTCGCCGTCAAGGCCGGCGTCGCCCAGTGCTACGCGCAATTCACCCATGGCGAGCCGCACAAGCTCGCCGCCTTCGCCCGCGAAACCGTGTCGTGGACCTTCTGGCCGTCGCTGGCGATGGCGCTGCTCGTGCTGGCGCTGGGCGAGCCGATGCTGACCCTGTTCGGCCCGGAATTTTCCGCCGGCTATCCGCTGCTGTTCCTGCTGGTGTTCGGCGTCGTCGCGCGGGCCGCCGTCGGCCCTTGCGAAAGCCTGCTCACCATGAGCGGCAACCAGAATATCTGTGCCGCTGTCTATGCCATGACGCTGGCCTTCAACATCGCGCTTAGCGTCGTGCTGATCCCGCTCTTCGGCCTGTGGGGCGCGGCGATGGCCACCGTCTTCGCCATGATCTTCGAGGCCGGCGCGCTGTCCTTCACGGTCTGGCGCAAGCTCGGCATCGTCATGGTCATTTTCGTGCCCGCCAAAGGAGCCGCCTGATGGCTGCCGTCCCCTTGCTCGAGGAAACCAGCGGCGGCCCGGCCGGCGCCATGGTGTCCGGCCTTGCCGGGCTTGCCCGCGAAGCCGATCCCGCCCATGTCGAGATCCTCGCCAACAACCGGCCCGAGCGCAAACTTGCCATCTATCCGGCCTCCGCCGGCTTCGACCTGGTCGAGGAGCTCGACTATCTCTGCACCCGCACGATCGAGCCCAACGTCTTCTTCAATCCGCGCTTCCTGGCGCCGGCCATGCCCAGGCTCGAGGACCGCGAGGTGCGGCTGGCCGTCATCCGCGACGGTGACCAGTATCGCAACCGGCTGCGCCTGCTGGTGCCGTTCTCGGTCGAGCGGCCGATGGTGCCGCTCGGGGTTCCAGTCATGCGCACCTGGTCGAGCCCGTTCGGCCCGATCGGCACGCCCCTGGTCGACCGCGACGATCCGATCGGCGTCATCGAGGATTTCTTCGCGATGCTGTCCAGGCCTCATCTCAAGCTGCCGAAGGTCTTCGTCCTGCCCGACATAAGGCTGGATGGCCCGGTGGCGAGCCTGCTCGCCAGCGTCGCCGAAACGCGCGGCCTGACGCTGGTCACCACCGGCAAGGCCGAGCGCCCGGTGCTCGAAAGCGAGCTCGATGGCGAGGAATATCTGAAAGCTTCGCTGCGCGCGCACCATTATCGCGAGTTCCGCCGCCTGAAGCGCCGCCTCGCCGACCTCGGCCGGCTGGAGCATGTCGTGGCGCGCGGGCCTGACGAGATCCGCCATGCCATCGAGAATTTCCTGACGCTGGAGGCCGCCGGCTGGAAAGGCCGCGAGCGCACCGCCATGGCCATCGACCGCTACCGCGCCGCCTTCGCCCGCGAGGCGGTGCACCGGCTGGCCGAGCAGGATCTCTGCCGCATCCATTCGCTGACGCTCGACGGCCGTACTATCGCCTGCCTGGTCGTCTTCGTCGAGGCCGGCGTCGCCTACACCTGGAAGACCGCCTATGACGAGACGCTCGCTGCCTATTCGCCGGGCACGCTGCTGATGATCGAAGTGACCAGGCAGCATCTCGACGACCCCAACATCATGATGACCGATTCCTGCGCGGTGCCCGACCATCCGGTGATGAGCCGGCTGTGGAGCGAACGCAAGCCGATGGGCACGCTGGTGATCGGGCTGACGCCGGACGCCGACCGCGCCGCCCGCCAGGCGGCGTCGCAGCTTCACCTCTACCGCGAAACCCGCAACATGGCGCGCCTGCTGCGCAACCGGATGAGGAGCCTGCTGCGCCGGCGCTAGTGCATGGGGTCCAAAGTGGGCCCGACCGTCCGTCTCTGCACCGTCGGCCCGCTCGGGCCTAGGTCGTCAGGGTTAATTCTCCCGATCAGCGGAAAGGATTAGCATCGACGCAGTCCCAACCGGGATGAGGCGATCAATTACGGCCGCGCGTCCAGCATCACTGCCGCCTCGGTCCTGCACGGCCAGAAGAAAAAAATCTGGGAGGAATGCATGATGAAAACAACTCACCTCAGGCGTGTCGGTATCCTCACCTTGGCAGGTCTCGTTGGCGCGTGTCTGAACGCCGCCACTCCTCGGGCGGCCGAACCCGACAAAGCCGAGATCGATGCCCTGCGTAAATCGCTGTCCAGGTATGAAGACTACAAGGTTGCCATTCGCGAGCTTTATCTATCGACGGTAGGATGCGTCTTCTACAGCGGTGAAAAGGTAGAGGGGGCGATGGACTACCCGAAGGGCGCGATGGGCATCCATTTCGTCAACGTCACGACTGTCGGCCCGACCGCGGATCCGACGCGCCCCAATGTGCTGATCTATGAGCCGGTCGGCGGCGAATTGCGCCTGGTCGGCGCGGAATGGCTCGTGCCCTTGACGCCCGACACCAAGGAGCCGCCGAAGCTTTTCGGCCAGACATTCATGGGGCCCATGGAGGGGCATTATCCGCTCATCCCGAAGGAGTTCCACCACTACGACCTTCACGCCTGGCTGTTCAAGGACAACCCGCTCGGAATGTTCAGCCCGACGAACCCGGACGTGAAATGCGACAATTATGCATTCCCGATGCCGGAGCAGCCGACCAAGATGGTGCCGGGGCCGATGTAATAGCGGCCGGGCTACGATCCGAGCCTACCAGGAAATGCAGCCGGACCTCAAAGGCGTTATCCCGGAGGACGCTCCTGGGATAACGTCCAACCAAAAGTCCGTGCCCGGAACTTCGGACTCGTTTTGCCGTTTTGGCAATCACGACACTGCCGCGAATTCACAAAGGCGTTCCAAGGAGCCGACCGCGAAACGACGGAGGACCAAGTGAAAAGTCTGATCCAGACAGGATTGTCCGCAGCCGTTTCGGGTACGATCGTCAGCTTCGCCACGACAGCTGCGCTGGCCCTGCTTGCAAGGAGGGAAGGCAAAGGCGCCCTGCAGCCCACGAATGCGACCAGCCACTGGCTCTACGGCGAACAGGCCGCGTCCGTGCGGCGCGGTGACGTGGCGCACACGCTCGTCGGCTATGGCACGCATCACGCTTCCTCCATCTTCTGGGCATTCCTTTTCGAACTATGGCTCGCCTCGAGGCCGCCGCGTCCGTCGCTTCTGATATTTCGCGATGCGTTGGCGGCAGCGGCCATTGCCGCGGCGACAGATTATGGCTTCGTGCCGAAGCGGTTGACGCCAGGTTGGGAGACGGTGCTGCCGAAGCGATCTATCGCGGCGACTTTTGCCGTGATGGCGGTCGGTCTAGCGATGGGCGGCATGATCAACAAGGGATTGCGCCGGCAGCATTAGGGACAGGGATTTGAGACAGATGCTTCGCACGGCGCGTTCACATCATCGCGACGGGCGGATCGCCGCGCTCGTCCCATTCCGCAACATATCCACCTCATCGGGAACCTTTCTCAAGGGACATGGTTCCGAATGTGCGGCGAAAGCGTGCTGCTCATTCCTGCTATCGCCAAGGAGATTCGACCATGAAGCTTCGCGAGTTGTTGGATCAAGTAAAGGACCTGCCGCCGGACACCTTGGTCTGTGCCGCCGAAATCGATGAAGCCTTTGCAGTCAACGTTGTTGGCGTTGAAGCTGTCGAGAGCGCCAGAATCCAAAGCCGCAAACCGGATGGCACCGAAGCTGTCGAACTCGCCAACGGGACCGACAAAGTCATCGTGATCCGCTGGTGAAAACCGGGGAAGTTGCGTTCAACAGCATGATGTTCCGCTCCACTGTGGGGTGCTGAATTGCGAATGCTGGCAGCGTATCGATGGCGGCGGTCGCCTATGGCTTGGCGGGCATGGCTTGGACGAAAGCCGCCATCTGGCGTTCGAGCGCTTTGAACGCGCTGCCGCGCCAGCTCTCGGCCATGGACGCCGATTTTGGATCAGGGAAAATTTCCTCTTCCCCTCGCGCCATGCCGTCCAGGATGCCTTTCGCGACGCTCTCCGCGGAACTCTTCGGTATATCGGCGTCTCTGCTCATGTCGGTGTCTATGGGACCGGACAGGACTGCATGAACGCTCACGCCGCGAGCGCCGGCGAGAGCACGCAGCGATTGCGTCATGGAAAACGCGGCGGCCTTCGATAGTGAGTAAGACGGAATAATCGGGAACGGAACGAGAGCCGCTTCCGACAGGATGTTGACCACGGCGCCGCGCGAATGCGTGAGCAGCGGCAGGAATGCGTGGGTTACGCCATGCACGCCGAGCAGGTTGACGGCGAGGTGTCGCTCGAGCGCGGCGCGATCGCCAAGATCGTCGTAGAGCCCGATGCCGGCGTTGTTGATGAGGACGTCGAGAGACCCGATCCGCTCGACAGCCGCCCCAATCTGCGCCGCATCGGTCACGTCCAGGATCAGCGGCGTGACGCGCCGATCCACGTGGGCGAGCGGTTTGCGCGCGCCGGCATAGACCCGGTTCGCACCCCGTCTCAATATTTCCTCGACCAGCGCCTTGCCGAGGCCGCGATTGGCCCCGGTCACGAGAACGGCTTTGTTTGTGACTTCCATCGATTTCGGCATAGCGATCTCTCCTCCTCTTGCATGAATGCAAGCCATTCGTTCTTGCATCATGCAAGTAGGCTATGATCTTCTGTTCCCACGCTTGGACGCCGTCTCCCCCGTTGCATTGCTCCAGGGCAGCCGGCGCTATCGCCGGGCGAACCCTTGCACCTAGGACCCGACTTCCAATGTCGTGTAGGAGATCGGCGAAGGCCGCTCCAGGAAGGCACCGGTGATGGCCGAAACGAAATTCTTCGCGTCCGCCGAGCGTAGAAAAGCGTCGCGCTCCTGCTTCGATGCCCAGCGCTCGACGCAGATGGTAACGTTGGGCTCGGCCTCCGAGCGAAAGACGCTATAGTCGATGCATCCGCTTTGCTTGCGGGCCGCCCCCGCCACGTCCCGCAGGGCATTCCGCACCTTGCTTTCGATGCCGGGCTTCGCCGCTGCCGTCGTCATGACGATCATCCCGGCGCCATCGCCTGCCGCCTTGCGCTCGGCGGCGCCGAGGTCCTCGTTTTGCGGCACAACCGTTGGGTTGGCGTTCTCTTCGCCCTTGTTGGGTTGCCCCTTGCCCGTCGAAATCAGGTCGCGGAGACTCGCGACATAGAAGCGCCACGAGTCATGGCAGACATCGTAGCATTGTTCACTCGGCTTCAGCCCGACATGGGTGAAACGCAGCTCGGTCCCCTTTTCGGTCGGCGCGATCTCGAAGACCACGTCCGTGCCGGTCCACTCGGTCGCATCCTTGACGAAGTTGAAGTAGTTCTGGACGACGTGCCAGACGACCTTCTTGCCAGGCACAAGCTCCGTGACCTTGAATGTGCCGCGGTGGATATCCTTGAAATGATAGTAGAATATCGCACCGAGCTTATTGGTATCGCCATCGATGTCTTCGGACCACCAGGCGCGCGGATTGATAACCGCCGCAAAAACCTTTTCCGGGCTTTGCTCGACGACAAATGACGTCGTGTAATCTTCTTCCTTTTTCATGACATATCTCCTGTTTGGATCTGATTGGTTGATGGACACCCGAAATCTCGGGCGATGAAGTGGAGCGATGCTCTCTCGATCTCTGTCGCTTGCATCATGCAAGCACAATGCATACTTGCATGATGCAAGTCAATAGGGTATGTTCACACCATGCTTGGTCGTCTCTATGAAAAACAAAACTGCTCGGCCTCACGCGCCCTGGAGCTGGTCGGCGAGCGCTGGAGCCTGTTGATCCTGCGCGACGCGATATTCGGCGGCTGCACGCGCTTTTCGCAATTCCAGAAGAGCCTGGGGATCGCCACCAACATCCTGGCCAAGCGCCTCGAGGATTTCGTCGAGGCCGGCCTGATGGACCGTCGCCCGGGTGCCGCCGGCGAGCAGGCCGAATACGTCCTGACCCGGAAGGGGCTGGAATTCAAAACGGTCATTATCGCGCTGACCGAGTGGGGCGACAAATGGGTGCGGCCCGGACCCATCGTCTACTGCGACCAATCCGACGGCAAGCCGGTCGAGGTGCAATTGCGTCGCGCCGGCAATGGCAAGCGGGCCGACTTCGCCGACGTCGTGGCGGCCCTACGCTAGGCACGGCGGCGGCTCCGGCCCGCAGCACGATCCAAGACGAAGCTGTTTCGCATCGTGCCATAATGCCCGCATATCTCACCTCCCGAGGTTGCATCTGTAGGCCGGGTCTGGTGGGTAGTTCGCGGGAGGAAACATGTCCGTCGGGCAGCGATCGACTTTGCGGCAACGTCTTTTTTGCGGGACCGCGGCACGCCTGATCGCGTGCGGTGAGAAACGCCAGATTGCGCTTGGGGCTGGTCCGCGTCAGCGGAAGCTTGGGCAGCTTCCAACCATTCGGTGGCCGTCGAGGGCGTCGTGGACGATCCCACCCACGCCATTAGGTTCAATAAGAAGTGGGAGGGAATTTAAAAAGTGGTGCCCCTAGCCGGGATCGAACCAGCACTCCTTGCGGAACTCGATTTTGAGTCGAGCGCGTCTACCAATTCCGCCATAGGGGCTCAGGCCGGGCGGCCTGGATGGGCGCGGACTATACGGCTGGAGGCCTGTTCGTCAACTGGCCAATTCCCGAGAACCTATCTAGCCCAAGCCTAGGCTTTCGATTTCGTCGATCGGAGGCTTCGGTCTAAAGTGGGCATCTCAGCCCGTTTGAACCCTTCTACCGCAACAGCGGCCACAGAATGCCGATGAGTACCGACGCCCCATCCATGAGCCAATGCGCCGTCGCCAGCGGCAGGATGCGGCGCACGCGCAGGTACACGAGGGTGATGAATGTCGAATGCGCGATGGGTGCCAAGAGCCGGTAGAGCATGAAGTGTGGGTCGAACGTCAGCGGCATCACCGCATGCTGAAACGACCAGGAAAACGCTACGACGGCAACGGCAAATCCCGTGCTTCCCGACAAGACTTGGAAACGCGGCAGAAGATAGCCGTTATAGGTGGTCTGCTCCGTAATGCCCCAGAACCAACGGAAAGATCAGCACCCCGTAGAGCGCAGGCAAGAGCGGCAAAGGTCCGTATATTTGCGGTGCGTCAGGGTTGCCATAGACCAACAGGCTGCTGGCGGTGATCCCAGCGTAGATGAAAACGAGGCTCGGGAGGATGAGCGCAACGCCCAACAACAGATCGCGCCCCAAGCGTTTGCGATCGAAACCGACCAAATCGAGCAACGTGATGCCCTCGCGCCGCGCAAGGCACCAAAGGAGTCCAAGGCAGCCCGCGTCGATCAAGCTGCCATACACCGGCAGCCAAGCCCCTGCGTCGCGCCAGGGCGTCGCCGAACCGTGCGCAGCGTACACGGCCGCGACCAGGCCCTGCGCGGCAACAGCGAAAGCCGACCGCGCGAACAACATCAGGGCGGGGCCGGACCATGTCAGCGCGCCGGCAGATCGCCGCTCGAGAATGGCGGCACGGGAGTTCGGGATTATGGCTTCGCTCATGATCGATGAAGTTGGGATCGGCTTCCGAACGTTATGGTGGAAACGAGTTCAGCCAAGTCCGGTTTCCGGAGTGAAAGCAGAATGTATCGAGCCGGCCATGAGCAAAACATCATCACCGAGGGCGGCTCACATCTCCTCGAGGGCGTCGGCAATATAGCCGCCGGTCTGAAGCTTCCACAGTCGGGCATAGAGCCCGTCGCGCTCCAGCAGCGCCGATGGTTTTCCCTCCTCGACGATGCGGCCTTTGTCGAGGACGACGATCCGGTCCATCCTGGCAATCGTCGACAGGCGATGGGCGATGGCGATCACAGTTTTGCCTTCCATCAGAAGAGCGAGCTTGTCCTGGACCGCCGCCTCGGCCTCGCTGTCCAATGCGGACGTCGCCTCATCGAGAACCAGGATTGGCGCGTCCTTGAGCAACACCCGGGCGATCGCGACGCGCTGACGCTGGCCGCCGGAAAGTTTTACCCCGCGGTCGCCGACGAAAGCGTCGTAGCCGGTGCGGCCTTCGCCATCTCTGAGATCGGCGATGAAGCCGTCGGCCTCGGCCAGCATCGCGGCGCGCTCCAACGCCTCCGGCGGGGCATCGGGCCGGCCATAACGGATGTTGTCGCCGACGGAGCGATGCAGCAGTGAGACGTCCTGGGTGGCGACGCCGATGCTCTCCCGAAGGCTGGCCTGGGTCACGCTACGGAGATCCTGCCCATCGATCAGGATCGCGCCGCCCTTCAGCTCGAAGAACCTCAGGAGCAGGCTGACAAGGGTCGACTTGCCGGCCCCGGAGAGGCCGACGAGCCCGACCTTCTCGCCTGCGCGCACGGTGAGCGACAGGTCTTCGATCACCCGTTGCCCCTCGCGGTATTCGAACTGGATGTTCTTGAACTCGACTTCGCCGGCCGTGACCTCGAGCGGCTTGGCGGTCGGCGCGTCTTTTATGGTCGGCGGCGTCGTCACGACCGGCATTGCGTCGCGGATCGTGCCCACCGCCTGGAAAATCTGCTGGCCCATCTGCAGGAAGGCACGGGAGTTGGCATTGAGCCGCTGCACGATGGCGATCGAAGCGGCGAACTGACCAACCGTGACGAAGCCGGCGACAAATCCCCAGAGCCCTATGGCAACGTTGGTGAGAAAGAGGGCAACGTTGAGCAGGACGACGCCCATATCGGTCATCAGATAGATGCGCCTTTCGCGCTGCTGGGTCTCGATGGCGTTTTCCATCACGGTCCGCATCGCGCCCGCCTCGCTGTCTTCCGCCGCAAACAGCTTGACCATCTGAATGTTGCTGTGGAGGTCGGTCATGGCGCCGACCACGAGGCTTCGCCCCCGCGCCGAGCGGCGCGACCGCTCGGAATATTGGGGTACCGCCACCACCGCAATGGCGATGTTGGCGGAGATCCAGAGGAAAACCGGAAGCGCAAGCGGCCAGGACAACGCGCCAAGCAGAACGAGCGAACCGACGAGTTGCACCAGAAACAGCGGTATTCTGTAGAAGGCCACGACGATCTGCTGCTGCACGGCGGATGCGACTTGCGAAATGCGCGACGCCACCTGACCTGCGAAGAGGTCGTGGAAGAAGGCAATATCCTGACGTTCCACCGCCTTGTGGCCCTGCCACTGCATCGCCGCCGGCATGCATACGGCCACCGTCTGCGAGTTCAGCGCATTGCCCACGAAGATGAGCAACGGCAGCACGGGGAAAACCAGCACGCCGAGCACGACCAGCGTCGGCCAGTCCTCCTGCAGGAAAACCGCCGCGCCCTTCGCGCTCACCCCATCGACGACGAACGAGACCCCCCAAATCGTCGCAAGGTTGATCCCCTCGACCGCCATCATCAGGACGGTAATGGCCGCAAGGGTGCCGCGGAACATCCGCGCAAAATGCAGGAGCAGTGCAAACGGCCCGCTCGCAGGCAGCGGCGCGGGTGGAATATCCAGCGGACGGATGAGCTTCTCAAAGGCGCGATAAATGAAATCAGACAACGACATGGCGGCGCAAAGGGCGAAGCAGGGAGAGAGGATGCGACAGGAATCGCCGGTATTTAAACACGGATCGTGTTCGGCCGGAAAACCCACGATGTAATTGGAAACTGCCTTGACGCACTTCAGGCAGGCAAGTGTTCGACGCCATGGCTTGCTCGTCAATCAACTGGCCAAATCCCGACATCTGGGCTCGCTCAAGCCTCAGCCTTTCGATTTCGTGAAGCAGCTGCCATTGTGCAGCGCGGAAAATCTTTCTAGACAGGCGGCGCATGTCATTGAAGCGCACCTTGTCCGACGAGGTTGATGCGGGGCGCTTCCAAGTCTTGTTTGTGCATGTCGTGATCCCAAGACCGCTTCTGGTTTGGGCGTGCATTAGGAGTGCCGATGCTTCGCGGACTTTACGACTGGACCTTGTCGCTGGCGGCGAGCAAATCCGCCGAATGGTGGCTGGCCTTCATCGCCTTCGTCGAGAGCTCGGTGTTCCTGGTGCCGGCCGACGTCCTCTATCTGCCGATGGCGCTGTCGCGGCCGGATCGCGCCTATCGTTACGCGCTGGTCGCCACCGTCGCCTCGGTGCTGGGCGGCATCGCCGGCTGGTTCATCGGCCATTATGCCTATGATGCGGTGGCGCGGCCGATCCTCGAATTTTATGGCAAATATGACGAGTTCGAAGCGATGCGCGTCTCATCGGGTGTCGGCTTCATCATCCTGATGCTGGTCACCTCCGGCCTCGCCCATCTGCCGCCGATCAAGATTGTGACGATCCTGTCGGGCGTCATCGGTGTTCCTTTGCTGCTGTTCATCGTGCTGGCAATCGTGGCGCGCGGTGCTCGCTTCCTGTTTCTCGCGTGGCTCTTGCGCCGCTATGGCGAGCCGATCCGCCACTTCATCGAAAAGCGCCTTGGCCAGATTGCAGGCGCCGCCGCCGCTGCCCTGATTTTGCTCTATATCGTCGTCAAATACGCCGTCTGAACGGCATCGAACCGAATGGACTGAGTCCGATGACAGCGACCGTGAATGCCGATACCGGACGCCAGCGGCTGCGCACCGCCCTGTTTCTCGCTGTCGCCATGGCCGCCACGGTCGGCTCGGCGCTGGCCTTCCAGTATCTCGGCGGCTACATCCCCTGCAAGCTCTGCCTCGAGCAGCGCACCCCTTACTACGTCGGCGTGCCCTTGATGCTGCTGGCGGTGCTTGCGTCGGCTCTTCACGCGCCAGCCTGGGTAAGCCGTGGCCTGCTGGCTATTGGCGGCCTGCTGATGCTCTACGGCGTCTATCTCGGCGTTTATCACTCCGGCGTCGAATGGGCGTGGTGGCCAGGCCCGACCGATTGCACTGCAGCCGCCGGGCCGGTGGACACCGGCGGCAAGGGCGTGCTCGATGCGCTCGACAAATTCGTCCCGCCCTCCTGCGACAAGGCGGCGCTCCGCATCCTCGGCCTGTCGCTGGCCGGCTGGAACGCCATCGCCAGCTTTGTCCTGGCAGTCGTAGCCTTCCGCAGCGCCTTCGCCCGCGACTGATTTAGCGCGACACGAGATCATCCAAGAATTCGGCAGGCTGAGTCGGGTGGAGTGATTGTCGAGAACCGAAGCGGAGCGGACATTGGTCCGTGAGCATCGGAAGCGCAGACAATCGCTTCAGACGGCCAGCCTCCCGAATTATCGGATGATCTCACGGCTCAAGTTCGACATCCCAGTACAGATAATCCATCCAGCTTTCGTGTAGATGGTTGGGCGGGAACAGCCGGCCGTTATTATGCAAATCATGCACCGTCGGCTGGTAGGGCTTCTGCAGCGGCCACATCTTGGCGTGGGCCGGCATCATGCCGCCCTTCCTCAGATTGCAGGGCGAGCAGGCAGCGACGACATTCTCCCAGGTCGTGGCGCCGCCGCGATGGCGAGGAATGACATGGTCGAACGTCAGATCGTCCGGCGTGCCGCAATATTGGCATTGGAAACGGTCACGCAGGAAGACGTTGAAACGGGTAAACGCCGGATGCCTCGACGGCTTCACGTAAGCCTTCAGGCTGACGACGCTCGGCAGCTTCATCGAAAAGGTCGGTGAAGAGACGGCGTGTTCGTATTCGGCGACGATGTTCACCCTCTCGAGGAACACCGCCTTGATGGCATCCTGCCAGGACCAGAGCGACAGGGGGTAATAGCTGAGCGGACGGTAATCCGCATTCAGCACCAGCGCTGGAAGCCCATCCGGAGATACGGCAACCGTCACGTCGTTGACCTCCTTCACCCTAGAACCGGTCGACGCGGATACTGTAAGCCCGACATGACAGGGATGTGAAGCGGATTGTCGATCATGCCGGGTCTCAAAAACGCATGATTTCAATGCTTTTTTGCGGATTCAGGCCGGAGGCGCGGCATCCCTGCCCTTCAATTCGCGATAATAAGCCCAGAAAAGCCGCGATGCGACACCGCGCCACGGGCTCCATGATTCGGCTAGCCGGATCAGCATTTTCTCCGGCGGACGCGGGTCGATGCCGAGCGCATGGCCGACCGCGCTCTGCAATGCAACGTCGCGCGCCGGAAAGATATCTGGGTGTCCGGCGGCAAACAAAAGGTAGACTTCAGCCGTCCACGAGCCGATGCCCGGCACCTTGGTCATGGCCGCGATCGCCTCGCTTGCATCGAGCCGGCACAGGTGATCGAGGTCGAGTCCCTCGGCCACCGCCCGGGCGACGGCAACCAGGCCGCGCTGCTTGGGCCGCGACAGCCCGGCCTCGCGGAAGATCGCCTCGTCGGCGGCAAGTATCGCCTGCGGCGTCAGCGGATCGAGCAGTCTCGTCAGCCGGCCGAAGATGGCATCGGCGCTCGCGCGGGACACTTGTTGTGAAACGACGATCGAGGCAAGGCTCCTGAACCCCGGCTCCGACAGCCTGAGCGGCACCTCGCCGGCCATGCCGCGCACTTTTTCCAGGCGTGGGTCGAGTAAGCATAGCCTATCCAGCCCTTGCGCAATGTCGTCGAGACTGGCGATGCGTCGCATGTCTGCTTGTTCCAAAATCAAAAGTGCCGCACGCTTCGTCACGTGTCCCTCTGGACGGACGACGCCACCGGCGCAAAGTAGCAATTGGCGAAAGCGCCACACAACCCGATTGCCGCCGGACAATGACACTGCTGACATTCCGCTTCGCGCCGAGCCCGAACGGCGAACTGCATCTCGGCCATGCCTATTCGGCGCTGCTCAATCAGAAATTGGCAAAGGCGGCGGGCGGACGCCTGCTGCTGCGCATCGAGGATATCGACACGACGCGCTGCACGCCGGAATTCGAGGCAGGCATTTTTCGCGACCTGAAATGGCTGGGGCTTGGCTGGGAGGAACCGGTGCGCCGCCAGTCCGAGCATTTTGCCGAATATCGGGCGATGCTCGAGCGGCTGATCAAGGAAGAACTTGTCTACCCGGCCTTCATGAGCAGAAGTGAGATCCGCGCCTTTATCGCCGACAGCGAGAAGCGTGGCCGCGACTGGCCGCGCGACCCGGACGGCGTGCCGCTCTATCCCGCCGCCGACAAGGCGTTGACGGCGAGCGAACGCAAGCGGCGCGTCGCCGAAAATGTGCCATTTGCCTGGCGGCTGGACGTCGATGCGGCAATAGCGCGCGCCGGCAAGGACCTGTCATGGGCCGAATACACGAACGAGACGCTCTCCGCGACGCGTCGTGTCGAAGCCCATCCGCAGGATTGGGGCGACGTAGTCGTGGCGCGCCGCGAAATCCCGACCAGTTATCACCTCGCCGTCACCGTGGACGACGCGCTGCAGGGCGTCAGCCATGTCGTGCGCGGCCAGGACCTTTATTCCGCGACCAGCGTGCAGCGGCTGCTTCAGCAACTGCTTGGCCTGCCGCAGCCGGCCTATTTTCACCATCGCCTGATCCTCGGCCCGGACGGACGAAAACTGTCGAAGAGCCTTGGCCATACCGGCCTTGCCGCCCAGCGTAAGGCGGGCGCATCGTCCGCCGATCTCAAGCGGCTGGTCGGTCTCTAGACTAGACCGGTGAGCTCGCGGCCATCAACGGCGCTCCTTCAATTCAAATGACTCTATGGATCAACCGTTTGGTTTTGCTTGCCGGCCCGAACGGCATTAAGCAGTCGCCGCAGTCGATCCCTCACCCGAATTCATCGCGGCCTCCGGAAATGCACAGCCTCAAGCGGTTCATCCCCGCCTCTTTCGTCGTCCTGTGGGCGACCGGCTTCATCGGCGCGCGCTATGCCATGCCGTGGGCGGAGCCCTTTACGTTCCTGGCCGCGCGCTTTGTCCTGGCCGCAATCCTGCTTGTCGCTTTGATGGCCGCACTTGGTTCGAGCCGCGCCACCCGCGATGAGGCGCTGCACGCGACCGGTGCCGGCATCCTGATGCATGGCATCTATCTCGGCGGCGTGTTCTGGGCAATCCACCGGGGCATGCCCGCCGGACTTTCAGCCCTGATCGTCGGCCTACAGCCGCTGATCACGGCAGTGCTCGCCGGCCGGCTTCTCGGCGAGGCCATCCTGCCGCGCCACTGGGCCGGTCTCGGCCTCGGGTTGATCGGCGTGGTGATCGTGCTTTGGCCGAAGCTCGGTGCGCTCGGCGGCGGCGTGACGGCCGAGACACTGGGCGCCTCGCTGGTCTCGGTACTCGGCATGAGCGCCGGCACCATCTGGCAGAAGCGCTTTGCTTCCGGCGGCGATCTGGTGGCTGCCACGTTCTGGCAATATGTCGGCGGCGCATCGGTGATGGCTCTGGCCTCGCTCGCCTTCGAGACCCGAACGGTCATCGTCAATGGCGAACTGATCTTTGCTATGGCCTGGCTCGTGCTGGTGCTGTCGATCGGCGCCATCTTCCTGTTGATGGTGATGATCCGCGACGGCGAGATGTCGAAGGTCGCCTCGCTGTTTTACCTCGTGCCGGCCCTCACCGCGGTCATCGCCTGGGCATTGTTCGGTGAGCAATTGAGCTCGCTCCAGATCGCCGGAATGGCGATCGCGACGCTCGGCGTCGGGCTGGCGACGGCTCAGCCGCCGACGCGGGCACGCGCCTCTAAATAGCGGCTGATCGCGGCGTTGAGCTCGCCACCGAGGATGAAGATCGCCGAGACGATATAGAGAAAGACGACGGCGATCATGATCGAGGCGAGGCCGGCATAGGTCGTCACATAGGACGAGAAATGATCGAGATAGGCGGCGAAGATGGTCGACCCGATGAGCCAGCCGACCAGCGTGAAGATGATGCCAGGCACGATCGAAACGAAGCGGCGCTTGCCGGCCGGCAACCAGAAATGCACGGCGAACAGGCCGCCGATGATGACTACCGAGGCGATGACGTAACGCCACAGGGTGATCGTGCCCATATAGGGTTTTATCCATTCGAAATGCGACTCGGCCAGCCGTGCCAGCAATGGCGCGAAGACCAGCAGCACGCTGATGGCCAAAAACCCGGCCGTCGCGATCAGCACGAAGATGATGCTCTGCACCCGCCGGTAGATGATGCCGCGCGTTTCCGAGACACGATAGGCCCGGTTGAGCGAGGTGCGCAGCGCCTCGATGCCGTTAGAGGCGAAATATCCGGCAAGCACGATACCGTAGGTCAACAGGTCACTGCGCCGGACGGTAAGCACGTTGAGCACCTCGCGCGCGATCGGTTTGGCGATCTGCTCGGGCCATGTGTCGAACACAAGGTGCACGGCGGTGTCGGCGAAAGCCTGCGCGCCGAAAAAACTCGCCAGCGTCGTGGCGAAGATCAGGAAAGGAAAAAGCGCCATCAGCGCGGTGATCGCCAGATGGCTGGCCATTGCCCAGCCGTCGTCGGTGTTGAAGTGGCCGAGCGCGTCGTAGAGGACGCGTTTGAGGGCTACGATCTTCCGCAACAAGAACCGCGTTCCCTTCGATTGTCCCGACGCCGCGAATATGGGAAGGGTTTGCGGTAAATGACAACCCTAGGTCAAACCACCAGTCCTCCCGGAGAAGAGTTGCGCTCCATCATTGTCACAGGTGCCTCTTCCGGTATAGGCGCCTATTGCGCCCATGCTCTTAAGAAGGAAGGCTGGCGGGTGTTCGCAACGGCCCGAAAGCCCGAAGATATCGCCGCGCTCGAGGCCGATGGCATCGAGGCCTTTTATCTGGACTACACCGAGTCCGGATCGATCGAGGCGCTGGTGGCGTCGGTGCTGGAACGGACCGACGGCCGGCTCGATGCGCTCTTCAACAATGGCGCCTACGGACAGCCCGGCGCCGTCGAGGACCTGCCGGTCGAGGCTTTACGGCAGCAGTTCGAGGCCAATGTCTTTGGCTGGCATGACCTCACTCGCCGTGTCGTACCGGTGATGCGCCGCCAAGGCCATGGTCGTCTCGTTCATTGCTCGTCGATCCTCGGCCTGGCGCCGGTGCCTTTCCGCGGCGCCTACTCGGCATCGAAGCACGCTATCGAAGGGCTGATGCTGTCCCTCTACCAAGAACTCCTCGGCAGCGGAATCCATGTTTCGCTGATCGAGCCGGGGCCGGTGAAATCGAAGATCGCCAGCAACAGCCTTGCGTGGTTCCTGGCGAATATCGATCACGAGAAGTCCGTTCATCGCCTCGCCTATGCGGCGCAACTCAAACGGCTGCGGGCCGGCGGCAGCACATCGCGGCTGAAGCCCGGGCCGGAGGTGGTTTATTCCGCCTTGCATCATGCGCTTCTGTCGCGGCGCCCGCGCCCGCATTATGTGGTAACTGTGCCGGCCAGGATCGGCGCGATCCTTAAACGCATCCTGCCGTCATCGGTACTCTACCGTCTGCTCGCCAAACGCGCCTGAACGCAATCCAACCTGGAACACACCATGGCAACCGTCTTCAACATCCTCGCCGTTCTCGTCATGGTCGCCGTGGTGATCGTGCTGATCCGCGGCCTCATCAACATGATGCGCGGCGGCTCCAGCATGACCTCCAACAAACTGATGCAGACGCGCGTGCTCTTGCAGTTCGTGGCCTTGGTGCTGATCATGCTGGCGGTGTATTTCACCCGTAAGTGACGCAGCAGCCACCAGCCGGGAGGAACCCGTGGTCAAGCTCAACAAGATCTACACCCGCACTGGCGACGATGGCACCACAGGCCTCGGCTCTGGCGAGCGGCGGCTGAAATCCGACCTTCGCATCGACGCCTACGGCACGGTCGACGAGGCCAATGCCTGCATCGGCATGGCCCGCATTCATACCGCGGCAGTAAATCCGGCGATCGATGCGATGCTCGGCCGCATCCAGAACGACCTTTTCGACCTCGGCGCCGATCTGGCAGTTCCCGATAATGGCAAGCCGCTCGACTACGAGCCGTTGCGCATCATCGCCTCGCAGACCGACCGCATCGAACAGGATATCGATCTCCTCAACAAGGACCTTGAGCCGCTCAAATCCTTCGTGCTCAACGGCGGTACGCCGGCAGCGGCTGCCCTTCACCTCGCCCGCACGGTGGCCCGCCGCGCCGAGCGCATCATGGTGGCGCTGTCGCAAGATCCAGACGAGCACGTCAACCGCGAGGCGATAAGATACATCAACCGTGTCTCGGACTTTCTGTTCGTCGCCGCACGCGCGGTCAATGACAACGGAAATGCCGACGTGTTATGGGTTCCTGGCAAGAACCGCTGAAATCCGCCGAGCTGGGGACCTGATGTTCATCCCGCTTTACGACACCAACAGGCTGCGGCACATCAAGCTGCAATATGTGACCATCGGCCTGATCGCGCTCAATGTGTTGATCTACCTTATCACTACGCTTGGCGGTGAGGACTTCTCCAACGCCGCGGTGCTGGGCCTCGGCTTCATCCCGTCGGTCGTGCATGACAGCGTCGAGCTCGCTCCGCAATTCGTCGTCATTCCGGAGAGCCTGAGCTACCTGACCTATTCCTTCCTGCACGCAGATATCTTCCACCTCGGCGGCAACATGCTGTTCCTGTGGGTATTCGGCGACAATGTCGAGGATGCACTCGGCCACATCCGCTACCTCGTCTTCTACCTGCTTTGCGCCATTGCCGGCGCTTTCTTCCAGGGTCTGGTGGCTTGGGATTCGCAGGTGCCGCTGATCGGCGCGTCGGGCGCCATCGCCGGTGTGGTCGCCGCCTATCTGATCCTTTATCCGCGGGTGAAGGTATGGGTGCTGGCCTTCGCGCGCATCCCGTTGCGCATCCCGGCCTTCATCCCGCTGATCCTGTGGATCCTGTTCCAGATCTTCATGTTCGCGCAGGGGGGCGAGGATCAGGTTTCCTGGGCCTGCCATATCGGCGGCATCATCGCTGGAGCCGTGCTGGTGCTTGTCTTGCGCAGCCGCGGCGTACCGCTACTCGCCGGCGCAGACGAGGAGCCGGCCGTGGTCGCCGGTCCGGTGCCCGTAGCCGTGGAGCCGGCGCCAAGCGACCCACAACCTGCGCAGCCGGCGCCGCGCTGGGGCCGGGGGACAGTTTCCGGTCCGGACTGAACCGATTTGAGTGCTTCGCCGAGCATCCGAGTGCGCCCCGGATATTGACGCGCGGGGTCGCCGCAACTACGGAAGCGCCACCCTACTGGCGTGGCGAAGACCAGAATTCCGTCCGGAATGTCGGCTTTCGACAACTCTGAAGAGGTGCACGCTGCTATAGCGCGCCCGACGAGCGTGAAGAGACTATCGTGAAAGAGGTGACAGGCAAATGAAGATCCTTGTGCCCGTGAAGCGGGTTGTGGATGCGAACGTCAAGGTCCGGGTGAAGGCGGACGGTTCGGCGGTGGAACTCGCCAACGTCAAGATGGCGATGAACCCGTTCGACGAGATCGCGGTCGAAGAGGCGATCCGGCTGAAGGAAGCTGGCAAGGCCGAAGAGATCATCGTCGCGTCGATCGGGCCGCAGCAGGCGCAGGAAACGCTGCGCACTGCTCTCGCCATGGGCGCCGACCGCGCCATCCTGGTCAAGACCGACGAGCAGACTGAGCCGCTGGGCGTCGCCAAGGTGCTGAAGGGCGTCGTCGAGGCAGAACAGCCCGGCCTTGTCATTCTCGGCAAGCAGGCGATCGACGACGATTCCAACCAGACCGGCCAGATGCTGGCCGCGCTTCTCGGCTGGGCGCAGGGCACCTTCGCCTCCAAGATCGTGCTCGACGGTGACAAGGCCACGGTGACGCGCGAGGTCGATGGCGGCCTGCAGACGCTGGAACTGAAGATGCCGGCGATCGTCACGGCCGATTTGCGGCTGAACCAGCCACGCTACGCGTCTCTGCCCAACATCATGAAGGCCAAGAAGAAGCCGCTCGACGAGAAGAGCCCTGCCGATTACGGCGCCGACGTCAAGCCGCGGCTTAAAGTGATCAAGACCGAGGAGCCGGGCGGCCGCAAGGCGGGCGTCAAGGTCAAGAGCGTCGCCGAACTGGTAGACAAGCTGAAGAACGAAGCCGGCGTGCTCTAAGGAAATCCGATGAGGCCGGCCTGCAAACGGCCGGTTTCTCCGCTTCCGGTGCTCACGTACTGAAGTACGCTCCGCTCCGGTTCTCGAAACCAACCGTTTTCGACTCGGCCTGACCGGATTTCAGGAGCCTCGAAGACGAAAGTCAGGAAAACATCATGACAATTCTTCTGATTGCCGAACACGACAACGCTGCGCTTTCCGACCAGACCGCCAAGGCGCTTTCGGCGGCGCTGCAGATCGGTTCGGACGTGCATGTGCTGGTTGCCGGCAAAGGTGCCAAGCCGGCAGCGGACGCCGCCGCCAAGCTCCAGGGCGTCACCAAGGTGCTGCTCGCCGACGCCGACGAACTGACCGAGCGTCTCGCCGAACCGCTGGCGGCACTCGTCGTTTCGCTTGCTGAGCCATACGAGACGATCATCGCGCCGGCGACCTCGTCGGGCAAAAACGTCGCGCCCCGCGTGGCGGCGCTGCTCGATGTCGCCCAGATATCTGAAATCATCGAAGTCGTGTCGCCCGACACCTTCAAGCGGCCGATCTATGCCGGCAACGCCATCCAGACGGTGCAGTCCAGTGACGCCAAGAAGGTCATCACGGTGCGTACCGCTTCCTTCCAGGCAGCGCCCGAGGGCGGTTCCGCGCCGGTCGAGACGGTCCAGGCGGCGGCCAATCCCGGCCTGTCGAGCTTTGTCGAGAACAAGCTCTCCGAGACCGACCGTCCAGAGCTGACCTCGGCCAAGATCATCATCTCGGGCGGCCGTGCGCTGGGCTCCTCCGAGAAGTTCCAGGAGGTCATCCTGCCGGTCGCCGACAAGCTCGGTGCGGCGGTTGGCGCATCTCGCGCCGCCGTCGATGCCGGCTATGCGCCGAACGACTGGCAGGTCGGCCAGACCGGCAAGGTGGTAGCGCCCGACCTTTATATTGCCGTCGGCATCTCCGGTGCCATCCAGCACCTTGCCGGCATGAAGGATTCGAAGGTGATCGTTGCCATCAACAAGGACGAGGAGGCGCCGATCTTCCAGGTCGCCGACTACGGTCTCGTCGGCGATCTCTTCGTCATTATGCCGGAACTGCAAAAGGCGCTTTGACGCCTTCTGCCAAAGCGTATTAAATTCTGAGGGGTGGGGTAGACGAAGTCGCCCCGCCCTTTTAGTTTGCACTGCACAAAAAACGGGCCGCAAAGGCCTCGACGGGATCGGGTAATGAGCAAGATCGAGACGATCGGCATCATCGGCGCGGGCCAGATGGGTGGCGGCATCGCCCATGTGTCGGCGCTGGCGGGCTATAAGGTGCTGGTTTACGATATTTCACCCGACCGCATCGAAAAGGGCATCGCTACGATCAGCGGCAACATGGCCCGTCAGGTCGGCTCCGGCAAACTCGAGGAAAAGCTGCGCAATGAGGCGATGGCGCGCATTTCGGCAGCACCGGCCATGGCCGACCTTGCGGGCGCCGATCTGGTGATCGAAGCAGCGACCGAGGACGAGACGGTCAAGCGCAAGATCTATGCCCAGCTCTGCCCGCAGCTCAACCCCGAGGCCATCCTGGCGACGAACACGTCATCGATCTCGATCACACGGCTGGCTTCGCAGACCGACCGGCCGGAACGCTTCATCGGCATACATTTCATGAATCCGGTTCCGGTGATGAAGCTGGTCGAACTGGTGCGCGGCATCGCCACCGAGGACCAGACCTTCGAGGCGGCAAAAACCTATGTGAAGCAGCTCGACAAGACGATCACCGTCTCGGAGGATTTCCCGGCCTTCATCGTCAACCGCATCCTGCTGCCGATGATCAACGAGGCGATCTACACGCTCTATGAAGGTGTCGGCTCGGTCGACGCCATCGATACCGCCATGAAGCTCGGCGCCAACCATCCGATGGGGCCGCTGCAGCTTGCCGATTTCATCGGGCTCGATACCTGCCTGTCGATCATGCAGGTGCTGCATGACGGGCTGTCGGATTCGAAATACCGCCCCTGCCCGCTGCTGGTCAAATATGTCGAGGCCGGCTGGCTCGGCCGCAAGACCGGGCGCGGCTTCTACGACTATCGCGGCGAGCATCCCGTTCCGACACGCTGATCGCCTCGCTACCAGCGCACAAAAAGTCGTCCGCCGAGCGCCCCGAGCACGGCAAGGATGGCGACCGCGATCATATACCAGGTGCCGACGAAAAGCGGCGAATCGTCAAAGCAATGAGCCGCATAGAAGGTCGCCGCCAGCCCGCCGGCAAGCAGGCCCGCGGCCGCACCGGCAGGCACCGGCCTTGTCGGCGCGCCATGGCGCAGCACCGCGAGAAAGACGGCAAGCGGGCCGATCCCGATCAACGGAATGAAGGTCAGGCAGATGACCATGTTCGTGCCGACCAGGCGCGTGCCCCAGTCGGACGCAGGCACGGCGAAGAGTTCGAGAATCACAGCCACAATCACCAGCAGCGGCGCGGCGACCATCCAGCTCACCGCCCGGCCGGTCGATGCACCGGGCGTCGACAGCCCACGCACCAGGACAAAGGCGCTGGCGGCAAGAGCAATCGTGAAGACGAATTTGGACAGGAACCGCATCGTGTGCATGGCGATCGCAATGTCGGGGCGCGGGCCGATCGTCAGCCAGAAAACCGCGGCCGCGATCACGATGGCCGCGCCGGCGGCAAGCCACCAGGCGGTGCCTAGCGGCAGCGCCTTGCTGCGGGCATCGGCGTCGAGCGCCTTGATGAAATCTTCGGTCCTCATGTTATTCCCGCCCCGCCCTGAACCGTTTGGCAATGGCGGCAAGCCCGCGGTGCAGTGACACCCGCACAGCCGTCTCGCTGATGCCGAATTTGGCCGCGGTCTCACCGATTGACCGGCCTTCGACCGATACGGCCGAGACGACGGAACGCTGTGCCGGCGGCAGGCTGTCGAGCGCCCGGTTGACGTCGCGCTCGCTCACCGTCTCCGATTCCGGCTCGGCAAAGGTCTCGGCGATTTCGTCGATCTCGATCTCGATCCGCCGACCGCGCCGCCGGAACGCATCGATCAGCTTGAAGCGGGCTATTGCATAGACCCAAGGCAGCACCGGCGCATCATGGCGCCAGGTGTGTCGTTTCACATGAATGGCCAGCAAGGTTTCCTGCACGACATCCTCGGGATCCACCCCGCCCTGCACGATCTTGCGCCGGGCAAAGCCACGAACGAGCGCGGCGATCCGGTGCAGAAAGTCGGCATAGGCCCTTTCGTCTCCGGCGATCGCGGCCCGCAGCAGCCGTGAAAGCTCGGCTTCGTCCTTGCCGCTCACAAGAGTTCACTCCCCGATATTCGCGTCTCGGCGCTGATTTGTTACGGGGCCGGCGAAATAATGTCCAAGGCAAATTAGCTGAGCATCACGAAAGTTTGCTCCTTTTGAGCGATTGAGTGGGTCAGCAATGTTGACTGCACCAGTCAGGTATTGGTAGGTGCAGCGTGCCAAGCCAAAGACCATCGAAATCGAGGACGACGCCATGAAATATGCTCTTTCCGCCCTTGCCGGTGCGACAGCACTTGCAATCAGCCTGATCGCCGGCCCGGCAATAGCAGAGGACGAGGGCATCGTCGTTTACAACGCCCAGCACGAAAACCTGACCAAGGCCTGGGCGGAGGGATTCACCAAGGAAACCGGCATCAAGGTTACCGTCCGCAATGGCGGCGACAGCGATTTCTCCAATCAGATCGTTGCAGAAGGCACCGCTTCGCCCGCCGATGTATTCCTGACGGAGAATTCGCCGGCCATGGCATTAGTCGAGGCGGCCGGCCTGTTCGCACCGGTCGACACCGAGACGCTGGCCCAGGTTCCGCAGGAGTACCAGCCGGCGAGCGGCAAATGGGTCGGCGTCGCCGCGCGCAGCACCGTCTTTGCCTACAACAAGACCAAGCTGAGCGCCGACCAGCTGCCCAAATCGCTGCTCGATCTCGCCGATCCGAGCTGGAAGGGCCGCTGGGCCGCTTCGCCCTCCGGCGCCGATTTCCAGGCGATCGTCAGCGCGCTTCTGCAGCTCAAGGGTGAGGCGGCGACGGCCGAATGGCTGAAGGCGATGAAGGAGAATTTTACCGCCTATAAGGGCAACAGCACGGTGATGAAGGCGGTCAATGCCGGCGAGGTCGAAGGCGGCGTGATCTATCACTATTACTACTACGGCGATCAGGCCAAGACCGGCGAGAACAGCAAGAACGTCGAGTTGCACTATTTCAAGCATCAGGATCCCGGTGCTTTCGTCTCGATTTCCGGCGGCGGCGTGCTGGCCTCGAGCAAGCACCCGAAGGAAGCGCAGGCTTTGCTGAAATGGGTCACCGGCAATGGCGGCCAGGACGTGCTGAAAACAGGCGATTCGTTCGAATACGCAGTCGGCAAAGGCGCCGAGTCCAATCCGAAGCTGGTGCCGCTGGCCGATCTGCAGGCGCCGAAAGTCGACCCGACGACGCTGAACTCGAAAAAGGTGACCGACCTGATGACGGCGGCCGGCTTGCTTTAGCCGGCGTTCGTCCTAAAAGGGCAACCGACTGCGCTCCTGTGGGAATTCGCTTTCCACAGGAGCGCTCTGTTTTCAAGATGGCATTTGCCTATGACCACAAGCTACCCGCGAGATTATCCGCCGCCGATCGTTTCCGCCTCCGGGCGGAGCTGGCGCAACGTCTGATCTGATGCAATCCGCGATCGATCTCGCACGCCCAGGCTTGCCGGCCGACGCCACGGCCGTGCGGGCACGTCGTTGGTCGGTCTCATGGATTGCGTTGGCTGCCGTCTTTGTCTCGCTTTTCGCGCTGCTGCCGCTTGCCTTCATCGTCTGGGTGGCGGTGCAGACCGGCTGGGAAACGGTGGCGGCGCTGGTGTTCAGGCCGCGCGTCGGCGAACTTCTGGTCAACACCAGCCTGCTGGTGGTGTTGGCGGTGCCGATCTCGATCGTCCTGTCGGTCATGCTGGCCTGGCTGACCGAGCGCAGCGATCTGCCGGGTGCCCGCCTATGGGCCTGGCTGTCGGTGGCGCCGCTCGCCATTCCGGCCTTCGTCCACAGTTACGCCTGGGTCACCATGGTGCCCAGACTGCACGGCCTGTGGGCCGGCGTGCTTGTGTCGGTCATCGCCTATTTCCCCTTCCTTTATCTGCCGGTGGCGGCGGCATTGCGCCGGCTCGATC
This sequence comes from Mesorhizobium sp. M0701, assembly GCF_040320365.1. Classification (NCBI taxonomy): domain Bacteria; kingdom Pseudomonadati; phylum Pseudomonadota; class Alphaproteobacteria; order Hyphomicrobiales; family Phyllobacteriaceae; genus Mesorhizobium; species Mesorhizobium sp. M0701. The sequence continues at coordinate 159,650 of NZ_JAMYPO010000009.1, read as the reverse complement.
CCGCTCTCGAGGATGCAGCGGCAGCCCTTGGTCTCGGCCCGTGGCGTGTGTTCAGGCGCGTCGTGCTGCCGCAGCTCCGGCTCGCCATTTGCGGCGGCTCCCTGCTGGTCGGCCTGCATCTCCTGGCCGAATATGGGCTCTATGTCTTCATCCGCTTCGACACCTTCACTACCGCGATCGTCGACCAGTTCCAGTCGACCTTCAACGGTCCCGCCGCCAACATGCTGGCCGGCGTGCTGGTGACCTGCTGCCTTGTGCTGCTCGGGCTGGAGGTGCTGGTGCGCGGCGAGGAGCGCTATGCCCGCGTCGGTTCGGGTGCTGCGCGCCAGCAGCAGCGCACGGGCCTTGGGCGCGCCACCATTCCTTGCCTGCTGCTGCCTGCCATTACCACGCTGCTGGCGCTCGGCGTGCCGTTCGCCACTATCGGCCGCTGGCTCATGGCCGGCGGCGCCGATGTCTGGCGGCTCGACGAGATCGGCCTGGCGCTTGGCCAAACGCTGTTCCTAGCAATTGCCGGCGCGCTGCTCGCCACCGTCGCGGCAATGCCGATGGCGTGGATTTCGATCCGCGCGCCGGGGCGGCTGCAACGCGTCCTGGAGGGCTGCAACTATATCGTCGGCGCGTTGCCCGGCGTTGTCATCGCCCTGGCGCTGGTCACCATCGCCGTGCGTATCGCCATGCCGCTCTACCAGACCCTGTTCACTATTCTGGTCGCCTATGCGCTGATGTTCCTGCCGCGCGCGCTGATCAGCTTGCGGGCATCGATCGCACAGGCACCGGTCGAGCTCGAACGCGCCGCCGCCAGCCTCGGCCGATCGCCGCTCAAGGCGCTATGGTCGACGACGATCCGGCTGTCGGCGCCGGGTGCCGCGGCCGGCATGGCGTTGGTCGCACTCGGCATCATGAACGAATTGACCGCAACCCAGATGCTGGCACCCAACGGCACCCGCACACTGGCGATGGCGTTCTGGTCCTATAGCGGCGAGATCGACTATGCGTCGGCGGCGCCTTATGCGCTGATCATGGTGGCGATGTCGCTGCCTTTGACCTGGCTGCTCTATGTCCAGTCGAAGCGGATGGCCGGGCGATGAGTTTTCTCGAACTGAGCGGCATCCACAAGCACTACGGCCCGGTGGCTGCACTTGCCGGCGTCGACCTCAGCGTGGCCAGCGGCAGCCGCACGGCCATCGTCGGGCCGTCCGGGTGCGGCAAAACCACCTTGCTGCGGCTGATCGCCGGCTTCGAGGCACCGGACCAGGGCCGCATCGTGCTCGATGGCGAGGTGCTGGCCGATGGCGACGCGTCCGTGCCGGCGCATCGCCGCGGCATCGGGCTGGTGGCGCAGGACGGCGCTCTATTCCCGCATCTGAGCATCGCCGCGAATATCGGGTTCGGCATGGGCCGTCACGAGGAAAAGCGCAGCGAGCGCATCGCCGAGCTCGCCTATGTCGTCGGGCTGGACAAAGGGATCCTGAAGCGCCGCCCGCACGAACTCTCCGGCGGCCAGCAGCAGCGTGTCGCGTTGGCCCGCGCCATGGCCATGAAGCCGCGGCTGATGCTGCTCGACGAGCCGTTCTCGGCGCTCGACACCGGCCTGCGAGCCTCAATGCGCAAGGCCGTGGCCGAGCTCCTCGAAACAGCCGGCATCACCACCATCCTGGTTACCCATGATCAGGCCGAGGCGCTGTCCTTCGCCAGCCAGGTCGCGGTGATGCGCGACGGCAAATTCTCGCAGGTCGGCACGCCGCGCGACCTCTATTTCAGGCCGAAGGACAGGATGATCGCCGAATTCCTCGGCGACGCCATCGTCCTGCCGGCCAGGATCGCCGATGGCTTCGCCACCTCGCCGCTCGGCCGCGTCGCCGTCGACAGCATGGAGCGGCGAGACGTTGCTCGCATCATGCTGCGGCCGGAGCAGGTGCTGCTGAAACGGACGTCGCGGGAAGGCATGTCGGGCACGCCGGACATGCTGTTCGGCGAGGTGACGGAATCCGAATTTGCCGGCTCGATGTGCACGATCGCCGTGCGTCTTCTGAACAGTCCCGATCCGCCCGACGCAGCTGCGATCGGCAACACGCCATTGATCCTGCGCAAGCCGGGCATGGACGCCCCGGCCGTCGGCGAGATCGTCCGGCTGACCGTTTCCGGCAAGGCGCATGTGTTTGCCTGAGGGCTTTTGCACGTGCACCGCTCGCCGGACGAAAGACCAACCTCAATCGACCCGCTTGCCCGCCTGATCGAACCAGTGCAGCTTTTCGGATCTGGCCACGACGCGCAATTGGTCGCCGGTCTTGGCGCTGGCGCGACCTGAGACGCGTACGACGATGCGGCTGCCGGCTGCCGCGCAGTGGAGAAAGCTTTCGGCACCGACCGGTTCGACGGCTTCGACCGTCGCCGGCAGCGCGAGCGCGCCGGAGGGCGCCTCCGCCGCGAAGGTGATATCGGCATCCTCCGGACGAAACCCGAGTGTCACCGCCTTGCTTTGTCCAGGCGCCAAGCCAACCACCGTACCGTCCGCCAGTGCCGAGCTGGGTGAGCTCCCTGTCAGCGCCAGGAGATTCATCGGCGGCGCACCAATGAAGGAAGCGACGAAAGTCGACGCCGGCTTCTCGTACACATCGAGCGGCGCGCCGATCTGTTCGACCAGTCCGGCGTTCATGACGACGAGGATGTCGGCCAGCGTCATCGCCTCAAGCTGGTCGTGGGTTACATAAACCGAGGTGACACCAAGCGAGCGCTGCAAATTCTTGATCTCGACGCGCATCTGCCCGCGCAATTTCGCATCGAGGTTGGACAAGGGCTCGTCGAACAGGAAGACTTTCGGGTCGCGCACGATGGCACGGCCCATGGCGACACGCTGGCGCTGGCCGCCGGAAAGCTCGCGCGGGCGCCGGTCGAGAAGCGCCGAAAGCTCCAGCACCTTGGCGGTCGAACGCACCCTGCTGTCGATCTCGTCCTTCGGCGTGCCGCGGTTGCGCAGGCCATAGGCCATGTTGTCATAGACCTTCATATGTGGGTAGAGCGCGTAATTCTGGAACACCATGGCGATGTCGCGCTCGGTCGGGCCAATGGCGTTGACCACCTTGCCGTCGATGGCGACTATCCCGGCCGAAATGGTCTCCAACCCGGCGATCATCCTCAGCAGCGTAGACTTGCCGCAGCCGGAGGGGCCGACCAGCACGCAAAGCTCCTTGTCGGGAATGGCGATGGAAACGCCCTTCACGGCCTCGACGCCGCTGGGATAGATTTTCCTGACATCCTTCAGATCCACGGTCGCCATCGGCTTCTCACTTTTCGGATTCGACCAGACCGCGCACGAACCAGCGTTGCATCAGCACGACCACCAGGATCGGCGGCACGATGGCCAGCATTGCCGTGACCATCACCAGGTGCCATTGGGTGTCGGCATCGGCGAAGGAAACCATCTTTCTCAGCGCGATGACGATGGTGTTCATGTCGTTGCTGTTGGTAACGAGCAGCGGCCAAAGATACTGCGTCCAGCCATAGATGAAGAGGATCACGAACAGCGCGGCGATGTTTGTCCGCGACAGCGGCACCAGAATATCGAAAAAGAAGCGCCATGGCCCGGCACCGTCGACACGCGCCGCCTCGACCAATTCGCCCGGTATGGTCATGAAGAACTGGCGAAACAGCAGCGTTGCGGTGGCCGAGGCGATCAGCGGGACGATCAGGCCGGCATAGGTGTCGATCATGCCGAGATCGACCATCACCTTGTAGGTCGGCAGGATGCGCACCTCGACTGGAAGCATCAAGGTGATGAAGATCAGCCAGAAGAAGGTCATGCGCAGCGGAAAGCGAAAGAACACGATCGCGTAGGCCGACAGGATCGAGATGAAGATCTTTCCCACCGCAACGCCGAGCGCCATGATCGTGGTGTTGAGGAGCAGCCTGCCGACGCTGACCCCGCCGATACGACCGATGCCGCCGAACAGCGCCTCGCTGTAATTGTTCCATAGCTGGCCGCCGGGCAAGAGCGGCAGGGGCGGCCTGAGGATCGTTTGCAGCGTGTGCGTCGAGGCAACGAAGGTGTAGTAGATCGGAAAAGCCACGATCAATATGCCGAGGATGAGCACGGCATGGGCGATGAAGGTGCGGAGCGGGGACTGGCCGATCATCGCTGCCCTCAGCCGTAATGGACTTTGCGTTCCACATAGCGGAACTGGATCGCTGTGAGCGCAATGACGATGGCCATCAGGATGACCGACTGCGCCGCCGAATCGCCCAGGATCAGATTGACGAAGCCGTCATTGTAGACCTTGTAGACCAGCGTCTCGGTCGTCTTGCCCGGCCCGCCGCCGGTGACGGCATGAACGATGCCGAACGTGTCGAACAGGGCATAGACGGTGTTGACGACCAGCAGGAAAAAGGTTGTCGGCGCAAGCAGCGGGAAGACGATGGTCCAGAAGCGCTTGGTTTCGCCGGCGCCGTCCATGGCCGCCGCTTCGATCAGCGTTTTCGGCACCGCCTGCAGGCCGGCGACGAAGAACAGGAAGTTGTAGCTGATCTGCTTCCAGGCGGCAGCCGACACCAGCAGGATCATGGCGTGGGTGCCGTTGAGCAGCGGGTCCCATACGATGCCGAGGCTTCTCAGCAAATAGGCCAACGAGCCGATCGAGGGATTGAACAGGAAAAGCCAAAGCATGCCGGCAATCGCCGGCGCCACGGCATAAGGCCATATCAACAGTGTGCGGTAGAGGCCTTTGCCGCGCACGGCCTTCTCGGCCATGACCGCGAGCAGCAGGGCCACAACCATGGCAACGATCGCGGTCGCAAGAGAGAACACTACTGTGACCTTGATCGAGTTGAGGTAGGCCGGATCGGCCAGCACCTTCCGGAAATTGGCAAACCAGACGAACCTGCTCTTCAGCCCAAACGGGTCTTGCCTGAGCATCGACTGGTAAAGCGCCTGACCGGCCGGCCAGTAGAAGAAAACCAGGGTGATGGCGAGTTGTGGCGCCACCAGCAGGTAGGGCAGGATCTTGTTGGGAAAGACGACGCGTGGAGACAGGCTGATTTCCCTCGCTATCCAGGTATCGCCCACGCGAGCTCGCGCGGGCGATATTCCAACCGACTAACCGAGATAATCCCGTCAGTTCTCCAGCGCTTCCTTGATCGCCGCGTTGCCGCGCGCAACCGCATTGTCGAGTGCCTGCTGGGCGGTTTGCTGGCCGGCCAGCATCTTCTCCAGCTCCTCGTTCTGGATATCGCGCACCTGCGGCAGATTCGGCAGGCGCACGCCCTTCGAATTGTCGGTCGGCGCCTTGCCCGTCATCTGCAGGATGGGTGTCTCGCGGCCGGGGTTTTTGTCATAGAAGCCTGATTTCTTCGTCGCCTCGTATGCGGCAAGCGTCACTGGCAAATATCCCGACTTCTGGTGCAGATATTCCTGCACATCGGTCTTGGACAGATAGGCAAAGAAAGCCGCGACGCCCTTGTATTCCTCGTCCGACTTGTTGCCGAACACCCACAGGCTGGCACCACCCGGCGTCGTGTTCTGTGGTGCGCCCTTGGCGTCGGTATCATAGGGAAGCTGGCCGATGCCATAGTTCATGCCGGACTTGACGATATCGCCGAGGCCGCCCGACGATTCGGTGAAGATGCCGCATTCGCCGGCGAGGAATATCTGCTTGGCTTCGGAGGTGCGCCCGCCATATTTGAATGTGCCGTCCTTGGCCAGGTCAGCGAGCGCCTGGAAGTGGCTGACGAAAATCGGCGCATTGATCTTGAGTTCGACATCACCGCCGGCCAGGCCATTCTGCTGGGTGGCCCAAGGCACGTCATTCCACGCCGCGAAATTCTCCAGGTGGATCCAGGTCAGCCAGGTCGAGGTATAGCCGCAAGGGGCGGCGCCGCTCGTCTTGATCTTCTTGGCAGCTTCCCACACCTCGTTCCACGTCTTGGGCGGATTGTTCACGTCGAGGCCTGCCTTCTGGAAGATGTCCTTGTTGTAGTAGAGGATCGGCAAGGAAGAGTTGTAGGGGAACGATAGCATGGTGCCGTCCGGCTTCGAATAATAGCCGACGATGCCGGGCAGATACTGGCTCTTGTCGAAAGTCATCCCGGCGCCGGTCATCACATCGGCCACCGGCTTTATCGCACCCTCGGCCGCCATCATCACGCCGGTGCCGACGTCGAACACCTGGAGGATATCGGGCGCTTGCCCCGCACGAAAGGCAGCGATGCCGGCATTCAGGGTCTCCGGATAGGTGCCCTTGAACACCGGAACGAGCTCATAGTCGCTCTGGCTGGCGTTGAAATCCTTGGAGATCTTGGCGACGACCTCGGCGTTGGCGCCGGTCATGGCGTGCCACCAGCTGATCTGCGTGACGGCGAAGGCGGAGGTGGTGGAAAGCAGGGTCACGGTGGCGGCGATACCGGCCGCAAAGCCGAAGAACTTCATGTTTCATCTCCCGTTTGTCATTGGCGAAAGGGGGCACTTCCGCACAGCCAATATGTGGCGCTGATGACAATCGGACAACGGTTTTATTGCGGATCAATGAACATCATTCCTTCCTAAAGTGCACTCGCTACCGAAAGCGCGGCGTCAGAAACGACATCACCGCCTTGTCGGCGCAGCGGCGTCGGTTTTCCCCGAAAAGACCCGCCTCATGGCCCGCGGGTTAACCATTCGTTAAAATCTCCAAGAGCTAATCAGTCACACCTCCCCTGTTAGTTTTGGCAGACCGAGTGAACCCAGGATGCTGACGGTCTATAACTGTATTGTAAGTCAGCACGACCTGAGACTGGTCGCACTTGCCGCCCTCGTCTGCGGCATTTCTTGCTTCTCAGCGGTTAATCTCCTTAAGCATGTCGGCCGATCGACCGACCGAAATCGGCTTGTCTGGCTGATGATCGCCGCAACTTCGACCGGGTTCGGCATATGGGCGACGCATTTCATCGCCATGACTGCGTTTACGCCGGGAATACCTAACGCATACAATCCGGGATTATCCGCCTTTTCGCTTGCCGCCGCCGTCATCCTGACCGCGCTTGGGATGTGGGTTGCCACCTTGCGCCGCGGCATCGACCATTTCCTCGTCGGCGGCGCCATTCTGGGCGGCGCCATCGCGACGATGCACTACATCGGCATGGCAGCTTTCGAGGTCGAAGGCCGGATCGTATGGAACCTGCTCCTTGTCGCGATATCGCTTCTGGCCGGCGTGACCCTCGCGGCACTGGCGCTCCTTGTCGTCTTGCGCCGTCCGTCAGCGCTCGCGACTTTCGGCGGCGCCGCGCTTTTGACGCTGGCGATTTGCAGCTTGCATTTCATCGCGATGGCTGCGGTGTCGATCATTCCGGATTCCTCGATTGAAATATCCGAACATTCCATCGAGCCCGTTTCCCAGGCCTTTGCCGCAGCGGTCGCCAGCCTGATAATCCTTGTGCTATCGGGTGCCGCGCTGTGGATCGACCTGCGCTTTCGCCGCCAGAAGCTCGAGGCCGATCGCATGCACGATCTCGCCAATGCGGCGGTGGAAGGTCTGATCGTTTGCGATGGCACCCGCATTGTCAGCGCCAATGACAGTATGGCGAAGCTGACCGGAACAGCGACAGCCACCCTGAACACGATGCAATTCGGCGAGCTTTTCGACGGACAGAGCGCAGCCGATATGTCCGGCTTCGGCGAACAGGCGCAGGAAGCGAAGTTAAGGGGCAGCGACGGGGCGAGAATTCCTGTCGAGCTGATCGCCAGGAAAATCACCTACTGCGGCAGGCCTCATACGGTGCTTGCCGTTCGCGACATCCGTGAGCGCAAGAAGGCAGAACAAGAGATCCTCCGCCTCGCGCATTTCGATCCGCTTACCGGGCTTGCCAATCGGCGGAGCTTTTCTTCCCGGCTGGAAGCAGAATTCGCCTCGATGGATCGTGGCGGCAAGGATGGACATCTGGCGCTCCTGCTGCTTGACCTCGACCGGTTCAAGCAAGTCAACGACCTCTATGGCCACGGGGCCGGCGATGCTATGCTGCAGAAGCTGGCGCACTGCATTTCCGGCATCCCGCGCCACGGACAGATGCTCGCGCGTCTCGGCGGCGATGAATTTGCCATCATAGCTCCGAACCTCCCCGACCCCCTGGCCGCAGGCCGGATAGCCGAGGACTTGCTGGCGGCGATCCGGGAGGAAAACAGGGTTTCGGTCGGCTCCGGCCTCGTCTCGGCCAGCATCGGCATCGCCTTCTTTCCGCTGGATGCCGAAGACCAGGCCGGCCTGATCAGCCATGCCGACACGGCACTCCATCGCGCCAAAACCGAAGGCAGGGACACTTATCGGTTTTTCGAGATAGCCATGGGCACCGCAGCCCGCGACAAGCGTGTGATGGAGCATGAATTGCGCCAGGCGATCGCCCGCAAGGAGTTCCACCTCGTCTATCAGCCGCAGAAGGAGATCCGCGGCGGCAGGATGATCGGCTTCGAAGCCCTGGTCCGTTGGCAGCACCCTGAGCGGGGTGACATTTCTCCGGCCGTTTTCATCCCCGTGGCCGAGGACAGTGGCGCTATCGCGCAGATAGGCGACTGGGTGCTGACGACGGCTTGTAACGATGCTGTTCGCTGGACAAACCCGCTGATGGTCGCCGTCAACGTCTCCGCCGTGCAACTTCACAATCCGAACTTCAGCCGCAAGGTGCACGACGCATTGACGAGGTCCGGCCTGGCCCCCGGCAGGCTCGAACTGGAGATCACCGAAACGGCCCTGGTGAAGGACATGCCGCGCGCGCTGGCAACCTTGAGGCAGGTCAAGGCGCTTGGCGTGCATGTGGCGATGGATGATTTTGGCACCGGCTATTCTTCGCTGTCCAACCTCAGCGCCTTTCCCTTCGACAAGATCAAGATCGACGGGTCGTTCATCAAATCGGTCGACAAGAACCCCCAGTTCGCGGCGATCGTTCGCGCCGTGCTGGGGCTTGGACGCGGTCTCGGCCTACCGGTTCTGGCAGAAGGCATCGAGACGCCGGGTGAATTGCAGTTCCTGGACGCCGAGGCTTGCGAGATCGGGCAAGGCTACTACCTCGGCAAACCGGCTCCGATCGAGACATTCGGGGAACTGACGGGCGTGGCCGCTCCGGCAATCCGCACCGCCAGCCGACGCGGCGCAAGCATTGCCGTGCTCAAGCCGCGCCTGCGCACGGTCTGAGCCTATCCCGGCTGAAGCGCCGCCTCGACCAGACGCTTGGCATCCGGCCCCGACCATTCGGCCGGGCCATTCATATGGGCGATCAGGCAGCCTTGCCCATCGATCAGCATGGTGACCGGCAGACCGAGCGCCAGGCCGCGCGTCTTGACGTCGTTGAACAGCGCCATCGTGGCATCGCGATAGTAGCCGAGCGACTTGACGCCGGTGTCCTCCAGGAACTTCTTCGGTTTGGCATCGTCGCCGGCATCGACGTTGACGGCAACAACCTGAAACGCATCGCTGCCCATCTCCTTCTGCAGCGCATCGAGCGCCGGCATTTCGGCGCGGCAAGGTGCGCACCATGTCGCCCACAGATTGAGCAGCACCGTCTTGCCGGCATGATCGGCGATCGTCGTCGGCTTGCCGTCGGGGCCGTTGAAGGCAAGGCTTTTCAGCGATTGCGGCGGATCCGCCGGCAAAAGCGCGGCAACCTGGCCGGTGGCAGCGGCGGCGATCTTCTTGGCACGGTCGGTCTTGGCGGCGCAGGCGACGTCGTCCTTGCCGCCGCCGGCGGCCACTTGCGCGGGCGCCTTGTTGCCAGAACTGCTTTCCCTGACATATACCGCGACCGCGCCGGCCAGCACGCCCGCAACCAAAGCGGCGAGGATGAGACGCAAAGCCGGGAAAAATCTATTGCCGTCTGCCATTTTTGAAAAACTGCTCCGGAGCACGGGTTATAGCGATGAACGACAAGAAGGCCAGCAACCAGATGTGGGGCGGACGTTTTGCCTCGGGTCCGGCCGCAATCATGGAAGCGATCAACGCGTCGATCTCGTTCGACCGCAAACTCTATGCGCAGGATATTCGCGGCTCGATCGCCCATAGCCAGATGCTGGCGCAAACGGGCATTATTTCGGCGGCCGATCAAGAAAAAATCGCTCACGGGCTGAACACGATCCTCGCAGAGATCGAGGCCGGCACCTTCGAGTTCTCGACCAGGCTGGAAGACATCCACATGAATGTCGAGGCCCGTCTGGCCGATTTGATCGGCCCCGCCGCCGGCCGCCTGCATACCGCCCGCTCGCGCAACGACCAGGTGGCGGTCGACCTCAGGCTGTGGGTCAAGGACGAATGCTTTCGTGTCGCCGAGGCGCTGAAGGGCCTGATCACGGCGTTCCTGGATCGGGCCGAGGAGCATGCGTCAACGGTGATGCCGGGCTTCACCCACATGCAGGCGGCGCAGCCGGTGACCTTCGGCCACCACTGCATGGCTTATGTCGAGATGTTTGCACGCGACCTGTCGCGCGTCCGCGATGCGATTGAGCGAATGGATGAAAGCCCGCTCGGCGCCGCCGCCCTTGCCGGCACCAGCTTTTCCATCGACCGGCACCAGACGGCGAAGGCGCTTGGCTTTCGCGAGCCGATGCGCAATTCGCTCGACAGTGTTTCGGACCGCGATTTCGCGCTCGAGTTCCTGGGCTTGGCGGCGATCTGCGCGACGCATCTGTCGCGGCTGGCCGAAGAGATCATCATCTGGTCGACGCCGCAATTCGGCTTCGTCAGGCTGTCGGATAGTTTCTCGACGGGTTCGTCGATCATGCCGCAGAAGAAGAATCCCGACGCTGCCGAACTGGTGCGCGGCAAGACCGGCCGCGTCACCGGGCATCTCGTCGGCCTGCTGACGGTGATGAAGGGCATGCCGCTGACCTATGGCAAGGACATGCAGGAAGACAAGGAATCCGTCTTCGACGCGGCCGAGACGCTCGACCTGATGCTGGCGGCAATGACTGGCATGGTGCGCGATATGACGGTGAACACTGCCGCGATGAAAAATGCGGCCGGCGCCGGCTATTCGACTGCGACCGATCTCGCCGACTGGCTGGTGCGCACGCTCGGCCTGCCGTTCCGCGAGGCGCACCATCTCACTGGCCGGGCGGTGGCGCTGGCCGAGGACAGGAAGATCGGGCTCGACAGGCTTTCGCTGGAGGATCTGCAGTCCATTCACCCCGGTATCAGCGCCGACGTGTTTTCGGTTCTTGCCGTGCAGAATTCTGTAAAGAGCCGCACGAGCTTCGGCGGCACCGCGCCGTCCGAGGTGCGCAAGCAGATCCGCTACTGGAAAAAGCGGCTCGCCAAGGCGTAAGACGCGGGGTGCAATGGCCGCAAAACTCGGCTAGAAGCGGCTGCGGGCAACAGTTTCGGACGGATGGCACGATGACCGGAAGCAGGATTTTGGTGACGCTGACGCTGCTGGCGGCAATGGCCACCGTAGCGGCCTGCGGCAGGAAGGCTGCGCTCGACACGCCGTACGCGGCAGCCGTGCAGGCCCGCAAGGACGCCGAGAAGGCCAAGCAACCTTTGCCGCCGGAGCCGGAAAAACCTGTCGAGGACAAGAAATTCATCCTCGACCCGCTGCTCTGATTTCGGACCAATCTCGTGAACCATTTCGACTACCGCGACGGCGCGCTGCATGCCGAGGACGTGGCGATATCAGACATCGCCGCCAGCGTCGGCACGCCGTTCTACTGTTATTCAACGGCGACGCTGACCAGGCATTTTCGCGTCTTCACCGAGGCCTTTGCCGGGCTCGATGCTCTCGTCTGCTATGCCATGAAGGCGAATTCCAACCAGGCCGTGCTGAGGGTGCTGGCAAGGCTCGGCGCCGGCGCCGACGTGGTCTCGGAGGGCGAATTGCGCCGCGCTTTGACGGCCGGCATCCCGGCAAGCAAGATCCTGTTTTCGGGCGTCGGCAAGACCGCTCGCGAAATGGATTTTGCGCTCTCGGCCGGCATTCTCTGTTTCAACGTCGAATCCGAACCGGAGCTGGAGCTGCTGTCGGCCCGCGCCACCGCGCTGGGCAAGATCGCGCCGATCTCGCTGCGCATCAATCCGGATGTCGACGCCAGGACGCACAAGAAGATTTCGACTGGGAAGGCCGAGAACAAGTTCGGCATTCCGTGGCAGCATGCGCGGAAGGTCTATGCGCGCGCGGCTGAGCTGCCGGGCATCAAGGTCACCGGCATAGACACCCATATCGGCAGCCAGATCACCGAATTGCAGCCCTTCGACGACGCCTTTGCGCTGCTGGTGGAGCTGGTCGGCGCCTTGCGCTCCGACGGTCATGCCATCGAGCACATCGATGTCGGCGGCGGCCTTGGCATTCCCTACCGCGTCGACAACAACCCGCCGCCTTTGCCCGATGCCTATGCCCAGATCGTCAGGAAGCATGTTGCCAAACTTGGGCTGAAAGTGACGTTCGAGCCAGGCCGGCTGATCGTCGGCAATGCCGGCATCCTGGTCTCGCAGGTGATCTTCGTGAAGGAGGGCGACGCCAAGAACTTCCTCGTCGTAGACGCCGCGATGAACGACCTGATCCGGCCGACGCTTTACGACGCTTTCCACGACATCAGGCCGGTGGCGCAGCAGCCGGCCGCTGCACCACGCATGAAGGTCGACGTCGTTGGCCCGGTTTGTGAGACCGGCGACTATCTCGGGCTCGACCGTGACCTGCCCCGGCTGAAATCCGGCGACCTGATCGCTGTCTCCACCGCCGGCGCATATGGCGCCGTTCAGGCCGGCACCTACAATACCAGGCTGCTGGTACCGGAAGTGCTGGTCGACGGCGACCGCTTCCACGTTGTGCGCCCGCGCCAGACCTATGACGAGCTGATCGGACTGGACTCGGTGCCGGACTGGTTGGAGTAGAACTCTGCAGCTACAGCCGGTGCTGAATGAGCGCCCTGGTCTCGGCGATTCTGTCCTCATTCCGGCGATAGAATATCCACTGCTTGATGCGCTTGCTGCGCAAAAGCCCTGCCTGGGTGAGCACGCGCATATGCTCGCTGAGCGTTGCCTGGGTGATCCCCAGCTTTTCCGCGATCAGCAGCGCGCAGACGCCGTCCTCGACCAGATCGCCGTCCGTCTGCGACGGAAAATGCGCTCGCGGGTCCTTCAGCCAATCGAGGATCTGCAGCCTGCGCTCGTTGGCGATTGCTTTGAAGACATCGATCTCTTGCATTTAGGCACTTTGCCAAGTTACTAAGTTATGTCAACTCTGAATGTCAACTCTGGGAGTGAAACCATGCTGCACGGCCACACGATCACACGCGAGCGCATTGCGGCGATAGAACCCCGCATCCGGCCCTTCGTGCGCCACACGCCGGTGCTGCGCGTCGACATGGCAGATTTCGGCCGCCCGCCTCTGCCTGTCGACCTGAAGCTTGAGTGCTTGCAGCATTCCGGCTCGTTCAAGGTACGTGGTGCGTTCACCAATCTCCTCGAACGGCCGGTTCCTGCGGCCGGCGTCGGCGCCGCATCGGGCGGCAACCACGGTGCCGCCGTCGCCTATGCCGCCATGCGGCTCGGCCACAAGGCGACCATCTTTGTTCCCGAAGTGAGCCCGCAGGCCAAGCTGGACCGCATCCGCGGCTACGGCGCCGAGCTGATCGTCGGCGGCGCCCGTTATGCCGAGGCGCTGGCCGCCAGCGAGAGCTTCGCCGAAAAATCCGGCGCGCTGCAGATCCACGCCTTCAACCAGGAGGAGACGCTGGTCGGGCAAGGCACGCTCGGCCTCGAGATCGAGGCCGACCTGCCGAAGCTCGACACCCTGCTGGTCGCCGTCGGCGGCGGCGGGCTGATCGGCGGCATCGCCGCCTGGTTTTCCGGCCGCATCAGGATAATCGCGGTCGAGCCGGAGGGTGCGCCGACGCTTCATCGCGCCTTCGAGGCGGGCCGACCCGTCGACGCGCCGGCTGAGGGCATCGCCGCCGATTCGCTCGCGCCAAAGCGTGTCGGCGAAATGATGTTTCCTATCGCCGAGGCATTCGTCGAGCGCTCGATCCTGGTCGGCGACCACGACATTATCGCCGCCCAGGCGGCGCTGTGGGACCGCGTGCGAATCATCTCCGAGCCGGGCGGTGCGGCCGCCTTCGCGGCGCTCCTGTCCGGCCGCTACGCACCGGCTGCAGGCGAGCGCGTTGCCGTACTGGTCTGCGGCGCAAACGCCAATCCGGCGAAATTCTGACAATATCCGGGGCATTATTGTTCACGTTTTGGGGAACCGCCTCGCCTTCGCCGTGTTTGTTGGTATCCTTAGGGAGATGTGCATCCGCTTGGACGCACGAAGTACGCGCTAAGATTTTAGGTCTTCGCATCGTGCTTCCCGAAAATCGACTTTTCGGGCCCATGCGATAGACTCGTGAGGCCTGGGCTATCCCGCCCGGCCAGGAAGGGCCGATGACACAACGACCCATTTTCACCAGCGATCGCAGTCTGGCCAGGCGCCTTGCCTTGAGCCGGCTGGGGACGCAGGTCTCGATAATCGTCGAACGCGGCTGGCCATTGCTGCTGCCACTGATCATCGTCGCCAGCCTGTTCCTCAGCATTTCGTGGCTCGGCCTGTTCCCATTTTTGCCCGATCTGGCGCGGATCGGTCTTATCACGGCATTCGGCGTCGCAGCGCTTGCCGCACTCTATCCACTGCGTTTCTTCCGCACGCCATCCAGTGCCGAGGTCGACCGCCGCATCGAGGCGGCCAACCGATTGCTGCACAGCCCGGTGCAGGTCCAGACCGATCGCCCGAGCGGCAAGGAAAGCATTTTTTCGCAAGCCCTGTGGCGCGAGCATCAGCGGCGCATGGCGGACCGGCTGGGCGAGCTTGGCGGCGACGTGCCGCGCACACGCGTGCCGGAACGCGACCCGTGGGCGCTGCGCGCCGTTGCCGCGCTTTTGTTGGTCACTGCCTTTGCCTTCTCCTTCGGGCCATCGGGCGGCAGGCTGAGCGACGGTTTTGTTGCCCGTGCCGCCCGCGACGTCGTGCCGCCGCGCATTGACGCCTGGGTGACGCCGCCGGCCTATACCGGCAGGCCGCCGGTATTCCTCAACGCCCCGGTCCTGGCCAACAACGCCACTCAAGCGCCGCCGACCTTCACGGTTCCGGAGGGCAGCGATGTGTCGCTGCGCGTCACCGGCGGTTCGGGCGAGGAAACGCTGAGCTACGCCGACACCGGCGGCAACACCCGCGCCATCGATCCGACCGGGCCGCAAGCCGCCAAGACTGAGGCAAGTCCGGCAACGCCTTCCACCGTGCGCCAGTTCAGCGGCAAGTTAACGGCCGACGGCACGCTGACGCTGCAGTCCAGCGACGGCGAGCTCGGCCGCTGGGCCTTCGCCATAATTCCCGACAAGCCGCCGCAGATCCGCTTTGTCGGCGAGCCGAAGCGCGCCGTCAACGGCGCCTTCGAACTCAACTACCAGATCGACGACGACTATGGCGCGGCCTCCGCCAAGGCGGTTTTCGCATTGGCCGATCCGCAAGTGCCCAACGCGCATCCGCTCTATGGCCCGCCGGAAATGCCGCTGACGTTGCCGCGCCGCGGCGGCAAGGCCAATGCCGCTAAGACGACGAAGGATCTGACCGACCATGTCTGGGCAGGTGGCAACGTCAAGCTGTCGCTTGTCGCCACCGACGGTGCCGGACACACGGCGACCAGCGAAACCAAGACGCTGGTGATGCCGGAGCGGCCATTCTCCAACCCGTTGGCGCGGGCTGTGGTCGAGCAGCGCCGCATACTGGCGCTCGACGCCTATGCCAAGGACCGCGTGCTCGACCTGATGGATGCAATCACGCTCAGGCCGGAAGACACGTTCGACAACATGGCGCACTACCTCGCCATCATGAGCGCCCGCACCCGGCTGAAGATGGCAGACAGCGACGACCAGTTGCGCGACGAGGTCGCTTACCTCTGGGAGATCGCGCTCGGCATTGAGGAAGGCAATCTGTCGGCGGCCGAGAAGCGGCTGCGCCAGGCGCAGCAGGCGCTGCAGGATGCGATCAAGAACGGCGCCAGCGACCAAGAGATCGAGAAGGCGATGAAGGAACTGCGCGAGGCGATGAACCAGTTCCTGCAGGAATTCGCGGCGCGGGCGCAGCAGAATCCGAATGCGCCACAGATGCAGCAGAACGGTCAGGAACTGCGCAAGAGCGACATCGACCGCATGATGGACCAGATCGAGAACCTGGCGAAATCCGGCAATCGCGACCAGGCGCAGCAATTGCTGTCCGAGTTGCAGGACATGATGAACAATCTGCAGGCAGGCCGCCAGCAGCAAGGCGGCCAGCAAGACAGCGAGATGCGCCAGCAGATGGACAAGCTGGGCGAGATCATGCGGCGCCAGCAGGAGATGATGAACGACACTTTCCGTATGGACCAGATGCAGCGCGGCCAGCAACAGCGCGGGCAGAACCGCGACGAGCAGCTCGGCGAGAACGGTGAGCCAGGCCCGATGGGCGAAGAGGGCAAACCCGGCCCGGGTGACGACCGCGATCCGCTCGGCCGGCCGAAGCCGATGACGCCGCAGGAATTTGCTGATGCGCTGAAGCAATTGCAGGAAGGCCAGGGCAAGCTGCAGGGCGAGCTCGATCAATTGAGGAAGAGCCTCGAAGGCATGGGCCTCGACCCCAATGAGGGGTTTGGCGAGGCCGGCAAATCCATGGGCAATGCCGAACAGGCGCTCGGCGAGGGCGAAGGCGACCAGGCCGTCGGTCACCAGGGCCGCGCGTTGGAAGCCTTGCGCAGGGGCGCCAAGGACATGATGAAGCAATTGCAGGCGATGCAAGGCGACCAGGGCGGCAACGGGCAGGGCGGGCGCCAGCAGAATGCCGACCGTGACCCGCTCGGGCGGCCCCGCACCAGCGAGGGTCCCGATGACGGAAGTTCGGTGAGAGTGCCCGACGAGATCGATGTGCAGCGTGCCCGCCAGATCCTCGAAGCGATCCGCAAGCGGCTCGGCAACGCACTCAGCCCCGATATCGAGCGCAGCTATCTGGAGCGGTTGCTGGAGCTGAAGTAAGGCTGCCCCCCAATATTCGGAAGATCGCCGTGCGGTCCGTGGAGGCCGCCACCGCCGGACTGAGCGGCACGTTTTAACGGTTGGTGAACGCCTCGCGGATCGCCTCTTCCATGCCGTCGATGGCCTCGCCGGAAGCGTTCGGATTGCGCCGCAGCACCACGTTCGAGGAATCGATGTCGCCGAACCCGTCGGCGGCCGTAAGCTCGCGGCAGCCGGCCGGGATGTTGCTGCGCGAGATCGGCGCAATCGCCAACCCGGAGGTGACGGCGAGCCGCAGGCCGCCATTGGTATCGCTGGTGTAGGCGACACGATAGGCGAGACCGCGCTGTTCCAGCGACTTTATCGCGAAATCCTTGCACCAACCGGCACGGTTGTAGAGCGCGATCGGCACCGGCCGCTCCTCATGCATGTGATGCAGCTCCGACGTCACCCATACGGTCGGGTCATGCATCAGCACCTCACCGCCTGACAGATCCTGCCATTCGAACACCACCGCCAGATCGAGCTCGCCGGCGGCGAGCGCGGCGATCTGCGCACCGGAATGCGCATAGCGGACGGTGATGTCGACCTGAGGATGGCGCTTGGCAAAGGCGCCGAGTGCCCGCGACAGGATCGCGTGGCCATATTCCTCCGGGATACCGATGCGCACCGGCCCGCCAAGCGGCGCCGCGACCATCGATGCCGCCGTCTCGTCGAGCAGTGAAACGATGCGCCTGGCGTTGGCGATGAGTTCGCCGCCGCGCTGCGTCAACGCTACACCGCGCGACCCGCGCTCGAACAGGCTGTCGCCGATCATGCCTTCGAGCCTCTTCATCTGCATCGAGACCGCCGACTGGGTGCGGCCGGCCCGCTCCGCCGCTTTGGTGAAATTGCCGGTGTCGGCGACCGCCACGAAGGTGCGCAACAGGTCGCTGTCGAGGTTGGGTCGCATGTGCCCGCCATAAGAAAATCTGATTGCTGGCATCATTCCAATTCGTTTGCAACATGTCAAACGGCGGACGATAGTCGCCTTACCCATTGGATATGCGGCCGCGAAATCGGCTGCGGACCAATCAAAAGTCCTCACTCGTACCCGCTGCCCGAAACGGTGGCGGGTTCTTTTTACCCGGATGCAGGCCTGCTTTCGGCCGCGCACGCGGGAGACAGGAGCGCCTATGCAGAATCGGCTTGTGCTCGGCATCCTCAGCCTCTGTCTCGGCGTGCTGGTCTTTTCGCTGCAGGACCCGCTGGTCAAGGCGGTGTCGAGCCACTATCCGGTCACCGAGGTGATGGCGATCCGCTCGATCGTCGCCCTGCCGATCCTGGTTTTCCTTGTCCACGCCGACGTCGGATTGCAGGCGATCCTGTCGAAGCGGTTCGGCATGCTGACGATGCGCGCCTTCATCCAGTTCACCTCCTATACGGCCTACTACCTGGCAATCGCCGCCCTGCCGCTGGCTGACGCGGTGGCGCTCTATTTCATGGCGCCGCTGTTCATCATGGCGTTGGCCGGCCCCTATCTCGGCGAACGCGCGTCCTGGCAGGCGCTCGCCACCCTCCTGGTCGGTATTCTCGGCGTGCTGGTGATGGTGCGCCCGGGCGCCGGCTTGTTCGACTGGGCAGCGCTGCTGTCGCTAGGTTCGGCTCTGCTCTACGGTTTCTCGCAGCTGATGGCACGCAAGATCGGCGACACCGAATCCTCGACCGTCATGGCTTTCTATCAGAACGGCGCCTATCTGGTCGGCGCCGCCTTGGCGGCGGCATTGTTTTGGCTGGCAGGCATTGACCACGCCGTGCATCCGAGTCTCGAATTCCTCGTCCGGCCATGGGTCTGGCCGGCGACGCCGGATCTCCTCAAGATGGGGGCATGCGGCTTCGTTGCCTCGGCCGGCATGATCCTGTTGTCGCAGGCCTACCGGCTGGCGCCCGCCAACAGCGTCGCCACCTTCGAATACACCGGTATCATCTGGTCGCCGCTATGGGGTTTTCTGTTCTTTGCCGAAGTGCCGCGACCAGCGACGGCGGCAGGCGCAGCCCTCATCATCGGCGCGGGCCTGTTTGCCCTCAATGCCAGCCGGCGCCGGAGCGGCGCGCCAGCCATTGCGGCGACCTGCGACCCCGCCTGAAGGCGGTCGGCCTTGGGCTTAGGCGAAGCAGGCGAGCGCCTGTTCGACGCGGGCGCGGATTTCAGCCAGCGTGAACGGCTTTTGCACGACGTCGAGAATAATGCCGTCCAATTCCTCGGCGCGCTCGCGCTGGTCGGCATAGCCGGTCATCAGCATGATCTTCATCGCCGGGAACAGCGCCGCTGCCGCCTTGGCCATCTCGATGCCGTCCATCTCCGGCATGCGGATGTCGGACAGCACAAGGTCGTAGCTCCCTTGCGCCGTCCGGATCAGAGAAAGGCCATGTGCGCCGTCGGCGGCAACAGTGACATTATGCCCGGCGCGCTCGAGCGCGCGAGCGGCGAGAGTGCGGACGGATTCATCGTCCTCGACGATCAGGAGCTTTGCCATGGGCAGGATATTTGGCGAGGAAAAGTTGATGTTTCCTGAAAGCCAGGAAGGCCATGAGGCCTTTTCAAAATTCGCTCCGGCGAGGCATATGACGTGGCTTTCGAGAACCGGAGCGGAGCGGACATTCAAGTCCGTGAGCACCGGAAGCGCAGAAAACCGCGTCAGATGACCGCCGGAGTAGAATTTTCAAAAGGCCTCAGGCGTCGCCCTTGACGATGCCGACGAACGGCAATTCGCGAAACGCGTGGGCGACGTCCATGCCATAACCGACGACGAAATAATCGGGGCAGTCAAAGCCGACATAGTCGGCGTTGAGCGTGGTCTGGCGGCGCATGCGCTTGTCGAGCAGCACGGCGATGGCACAGCTCCTCGCGCCGCGCGACAGCATGAGGTCGCGGGTGAAACTCAGTGTCTTGCCGGATTCCAGAATGTCGTCGATCAAAAGCACATCGCGGCCGGCGACCTCGTTGTCGATGTCGCGCAGCACCCTCACCTCACCGCTGGTCATGCCGGCGCCATAGCTGGAGATGAAGATGAACTCGACCTCCGGCGACAGGCCGACATCGTGCATGGCACGGATAAGATCGGCGGCGAAGATGAACGATCCCTTCAGCACCGAGATTACCAGAAGGTCGTGGTAGTCGTGCCCGGCGATCTCCTTGGCAAGTTCCAGGTTCCGCCGCGCGATGGCGGACGCCGAAAACAGGACTTCGATGTCCTTGCCGCGCACAACTGGCATTGGCTGCCCTTCCAGAAATGATCGCCTTGTAGGCGAAGCCGACCGAAAACGGTCTTCAACCTGTTTCTAGGCATGTCGAGCCGGCTGGCAAGGCCAAATCTTTCGCAGGACGCCCGCGAACGGTCGGATGTCCGCAGCGCGTCGCTGATCGTTTATCTGGTGACCTGTTGATTTTCTGGCGCCGCTCTAACGAACCAGCGCATGGCCGCCCGAAATCCAGAAGGCGGCAAAGGCGGCACCGACGCCGACAATCCAGAAGATCGGCCCACCATGCACCCACAACGGCCGTTCGACGGCGGTTTCGGGCTTGCGCAACATGTCCATGCCTTCGATCGAAGGCATGGAAATCATGCGCGCAGGCGGCGGCGCAAAGTCTGGACGTGTAAAATGGCGGGGCAGCACCTCATAGTCGGCATCGATGACCTCGGCGGTCACGTCGCGCATGATGCGTTCCGGCTCGGCGGCCGGATCGGTCATGATTTCGCCGGAAACCGGGCGCGCGGTTCGATCCTCAGCCATCATGGCCCAACACTACCGCACCTGTTCGCTGTTCGTTTCTTTTGGGTAAACGGAAATGGTTAACGCTTCCCCACCGGAACCCCTGTGACTCGCTCGAAAAGCCCCCAAATTAACCGTCGGTTAACCATGCCGGCCGATGGTCTTTCCACAGAAAGGGCTGGCATCTTGCCGCCGAGAATTTCAGGTCGTCGAAAGTGATCCGCTTCGAAAATGTCGGCCTCCGCTATGGCATGGGTCCGGAGATCCTCCGCGACATCTCCTTGCACATTCCGGAGCGCTCCTTTCAGTTCCTGAGCGGACCTTCAGGCGCCGGCAAGACGACGTTGCTGCGGCTTTTGTTCATGTCGCTGAAGCCGACGCGCGGCCTGATCACAATTTTCGGCAAGGATCGCTCGCGCATCTCGCGTACCGAATTGCCGCATCTGAGACGTCGCATCGGCGTGGTGTTCCAGGATTTTCGCCTGCTCGACCATATGACCACCTACGAGAACGTGGCCTTGCCGCTGCGCGTGCGCGGCCGCGAGGAGGCGACCTATCGCACCGACGTCACCGAGCTGCTGAAATGGGTCGGCCTCGGCGAGCGCATGCATGTGCTGCCGCCGGTGCTGTCTGGCGGCGAGAAGCAGCGCGCCGCCATCGCCCGGGCGTTGATCGAGCAGCCCGAGATCCTGCTCGCCGACGAGCCGACCGGCAATGTCGACCCGCCGCTGGCACGACGCTTGCTGCGGCTGTTCATCGAGCTCAACCGGCTGGGCACCGCCGTGGTGATCGCCACACACGACCTCGGCCTGATGGAACAGGTCGACGCACGGCGAATGATCCTGGCCGGCGGAAGGCTGGACATCTATGACTGAGCTCTCCGTCGAACATTTCGAGGGTCAGGACGCCGCGGCGGCAAAGCCCCGCGTCCAGCGCAAAATGGCGCCGATCGTGCCGGCGCAGAACATCGCCGGCCGGGCGCTGGTGCTGGTCATCGCCATCATGACGTTTCTGTCCTGCCTGACGTTTGGCGCCGTCACGCTGGTGCGTGACACCGCCTCCGTCTGGGAGAACCAGATCTCGCGCGAAGCGACAATCCAGATCAAGCCGGTCGACGGCCTCGACATGGAGGCCGCACTTGCGCTGGCCTCGCAGATCGCCGGCGAATTCCCTGGCGTGAAAAGCGCCCGGATCGTCGACCACGAAGCGACGGCCCGGCTGCTCGAGCCTTGGCTGGGCTCGGGCCTGAACATCGATGAGCTGCCGGTGCCGCGCTTGATCATCATCACCATCGACGAGAATAGTCCGCCCGATTTCGCCGCACTGCGCGCGGCGATCACGCCGAAGCTGCCGAGTGCCTCGCTCGACGATCATCGCACCTGGGTCGACCGGCTGGTTGCCATGGCCCGCACCACGGTAACGATCGGTGTCGCAGTGCTGGCGCTGATGCTGTCGGCGACGGTGCTGACCGTTGTGTTCGCAACGCGCGGCGCCATGGCCGGCAATGGCCACATCATCGAGGTGCTGCATTTTGTCGGCGCCGAGGCGCGCTTCATCGCGCGCGAATTCCGCCGGCATTTTCTGGTCACCGGCATGAAGGGCGCCGCGGCAGGCGGCGCCGCGGCGATCCTGGTCTTCATCGTCTTCTCCTGGTGGTCGTCACGCAACATGGCAACGCCGCAGGCCGACCAGGCGACCGCCCTGTTCGGCAATTTCGCCATCGGCTCGGCGGGTTATCTCGGGGTCGCTGTCATGGTGCTGGTGATCGGCGCGCTGACGGCGGCAACCTCCCATTTCACCGTGGTTACCTATCTCAGCGACATCGACATTCGCCAGCCGGACGCCGGCTAAAGGAAAGATCGATCACGGATGAAAACGCATCGTCACGAAAATTGCATTTTTTTCCTACCAAAGGCCGTATTTCGGGATTAACCATTTCATGATGGACGTTCGGGACTCGACCGATACCGCTGGATGCATGCCAGTGCTGGTTGCGCGCCCGCCTGTATTCGCCGAGCCTGATGAATTTGCCAAGCCGGATCAGTTCGCCAAACATGGGCGGCTGCTGGCAGCCCGCTCCTTGCGCATCTCGGCTCTCCTTCTGCTCGCCTTTATGGCGCTGTTTGTCGCCGGCTTCGGCTGGTTCGCCAATACCGTCAGCCGCCTGACTACGCCCGCCAATCCGGCAAGGGCCGACGCTATCATCGTGCTGACCGGCGGCCAGTCGCGCCTCGACGCTGCGATGGGCCTGCTTGCGTTAGGCAAGGGCGAGCGGCTGCTGATCAGCGGCGTCCATCCCTCCGCCAGCCGCCGCCAGCTTCAGGCCGCGACCGGCGGCGACAAGAGGCTGTTTTCCTGCTGCGTCGACATCGACCGCGCCGCGCTCGACACGATCGGCAATGCCGAGGAAAGTGCCAAATGGGTCGAGGACCATGCCTACGGCACGGTCATTCTCGTCACCAATAATTATCATATGCCGCGTAGCTTGCTGGAAATGGGCCGGCTGCTGCACGGCGCCAGGCTCGAGCCCTATCCGGTGGTCAACACCAACCTCGAGAATGGCGGCTGGCTGACCAAGCCGGAAGCGCTGCGCGTGCTGTTCACCGAATACAACAAATACCTGCTGGCGCTGGCGCGCGGCATCATGCCGGTGAAGCAATCGCCCAACGGCGTCACGCTGGCCGACGCCGCGGGCGGAAACTGAACGGCACCGGCACTTTTATTCCCTAGCTCTTATTCCCTGGCTGCTGCATCTGATCGCAAGCGTGCGATCTCCTGTTCGAGCCGTTCGATGCGCTTGTCGCGTTCGCCCAGCGCCGCCGCCACGCCGGCAGCTTCGAAACGCTGCGGGATGTGCTGCGAGCAATTTGAATCCCAAGCCGAAACCGTAAACAGGATAACCTGCTCGGGTCGCGCCTTATAGTCTTGCGGCATCAGCTTTGCCGTCAGCTCGGCATCGCCCTCGACGACGCGCGCCCTGCCCCAGATCTTGATGCGCTGCCGGTGCGCATAATCGATCAGGAATAGGAAAGCCTGTGGGTTGTCGCTGAGGTTGCCCTGGGTGATGAACTGCCTGTTGCCGGAAAAATCGGCAAAGCCGATCGTCCGTTCGTCGAGCACCTTGAGGAAACCGGCAGGCCCGCCGCGATGCTGGATGTAAGGCTGCCCGTCCGCATTGGCGGTCGACAGAAAGACGCTGGTCTGCGCCTCGATGAAGGCGGCGAGATCGGGCGTGATTACCGCCTGCCAGCCGCCACGCTCCTCGACACGGGCATAGGCCTGGCGCGAGCCCTTGCGCGCCTGAATCGCCTTCACCGTCGGGGTGAAAGCAACATCGCTGGTGTGAGCGTTCATGGAAGCCTCCTCAAGCGCCGAGCTGCGCTGCATTGCTAGTAAGGAAATAGGTCCTTCCATCTTCGAGATGCAGATGCCATATCTGCAATCTATCCTTCCGTTTTTCGGGAGGGCAAATTTTCGGGAGAGCTATGGATCGCCTCCAGTCCATGTCGCTTTTCGTTGCCGCGGCGGAGACAGGCAGCCTCTCGGCTGCCGGGCGCCGCTTCGGCATTCCGCTGACGACGGTCAGCCGCAAGGTTTCGGACCTGGAGCGGCATCTGAAGACACGGCTGTTGAACCGCACGGCGCGGCAGCTGTCGCTGACCGATGCGGGCCATGCCTATCTCGCCGCGTGTCGTCGCATTCTCGACGAGGTCGGCGAGGCCGAGCGAATAGCCGCCGGCGAATACAGCGCCCCGACCGGCGAACTGATCGTCACTGCGCCGATCGTCTTCGGCCGCCTGCATGTGCTGCCGGTCATCACCAGCTTCCTCTCCGTCTATCCTGAGGTAGGTGTGCGGCTGACACTCGCCGACCGGATAACCCAGTTGGTCGAAGAGCACATCGACCTCGCCGTCCGCATCGGCGAGCTTGCCGATTCGAGCCTGATCGCCACCCGCCTGGGTTCGATCCGCCGCGTCGTTTGCGCGAGCCCGGCCTATCTCGCCGAGCACGGCACGCCGAAAACGCCGCAGGAGCTTGCAGCACACAGTGCAATCACCTTTGAAGGGCTCACCGCCGCCGCCTGGAGCTTCGCCACCGGCAAGACCGAAGTCAGCGTGCCGGTCCGCTCCAGGTTACGGGTCAACACGGCTGAGGCAGCGATCGATGCGGCGATTGCCGGCGTCGGCGTGACGAGGCTGCTTTCCTACCAGATCGCCGCCGCAGTCCGGTCGGGTAGGCTGCGCCCGGTGCTTCAAGAGTTTGAGCCAGACCCATGGCCGGTGAGCCTCGTCCATGCCGGCCAGGGGCTACTGCCGGTGAAGCTGCGCGCATTCCTCGACTTCGCCGCCCCGCGCCTGAGACAGCGCCTGCTGCAGGCGGCGTGGCAAACGTGACGAAGACGGCCCATCGCAAGGCCGGGCCGATCGCCCGCCTCGCAGCGTTTCCTTTTTGCCGGCGCTTGGTGTAACCAACGCACACCTCCTCACCGGGCACTTGCTGTATGCTGTATTTCCGCTCGCTGGCGTTCAATCTCGCCTTCTACCTCAATTTGATCGTCCAGATGATCCTCTGGACCCCGTATTATTTCCTGTCGCCACGCCATCGCGCCTGGTTCGTGCCGAAATTCTGGTCGCGCACCAGCATGTGGCTCTACGACAAGATCGCCGGCACCAGAAGTGAGATCACCGGCCAGGAAAACCTGCCTGACGGCTCCTTCATCCTGGCGCCGAAGCACCAGTCCTTCTGGGACACGATCGCTTTCCTGCCTTATCTCGACGATCCCGTTTACATATTGAAACGGGAGCTGACCTGGATCCCGTTCTTCGGCTGGTACATTTTGAAGATGCGGATGATTCCTGTCGACCGCGGCAGCCGCTCGAAGGCATTGAAGACGGTGATCGCCGCGACCAAACAGGAATTGGCGCGCAATCCGCGCCAGCTGATCATCTATCCCGAGGGCACCCGCCGCGCGCCGGGCGACGAACCGGTCTACAAATACGGCATCGTCGAACTCTACGCGCAACTTGGCATTCCGGTGGTGCCGGTCGCTCACGTCGCCGGCCTCTATTGGCCGCGCCGCAAATTCCTGCGCTATCCCGGCACGATCAAGGCGCGCTTCCTGCCACCGATCCCGCCCGGCCTCGGCAAGGACGAATTCATGCAACGGCTGATCGGCGAAACGGAGGCCGCCTGCGACCAGCTCCTCGTCGAAGCGGCGCAGACACCGAACCCGCCGCCGATGCCGCCGACGGCGGTGAAACGGCTTGGTGAGCTGGACGCGAAACCTGAATTGAAAGACTGAGACACCCACCGCGGATGCCAGAAAGGCTCACGGCAAGGCAGCCAGGGCGGCTGTTGCAACCAGCGTCACGGCAAACACCAGATTGATGATCCGCGACGCCAGCGGTTTGCGCAGCAAACGTGCAAAAGCCGCGCCGGCGAGAAGCCACAAGAGATGAATGGCAACAATCATCAAGGCGAGGACCGCCAGCTTGGCTGAAATAGCAAGACCGCCGGCGCCGGAAGACGCGCCGGCGAACACGGCGGCAATCGCCACATAGGCTTTCGGATTGGCAACGGCCAGAAGGAACCCGCCCAGGAAAGTGGGAAGCGCCGCCCCACCAATGCGTGCCGCCAGTGGCGGCCCCGTCGCTATCTTGAAGGCCAGATAGAGGATGTAGGCTGCCGAGGCGACCGCCAGCAGCGCGGCGAGCTTCGGCAACGCCGCGAGAACGGCCATAATGCCCGTTGCCACCACCACGAGCACGAGGATCGTGCCAACAACGATCCCCGAGGCATAGCGCAGCGAACCGCGCAGGCCGAACGCAGCGCCGACCGCGGTGACGCTTATCGTCGCCGGTCCCGGGCTGCCCATGACGATGGCCGATGCCAGCACAAGCGCCAGCAATCGCTCCCATAGCTGCTGATCGAGAAGACCCTGTCCGGCCATGCGGCGTCCCTGCATCCTGTGACGAGGCAGGGACGGTAGGGTAAGGCAGCGGCGCCGGTCTTGAACGATCGTGCGCGGCTATGCGCTGGCCTTGTCGAGCTCGACGATATCGTCCGGACTGAGCTGCAACGATGCGGCACGCACCAGGCTGTCGAGCTGGTCGAGCGTCGTCGCGCTGGCGATCGGAGCGGTGACGCCGGGCCGCGCCATGACCCAGGCAAGCGCCACTTCCGCCGGCTTGGCCGAATGTCTGGCCGACACCGCGTCGAGCGCTGAGAGAATGCGCATGCCGCGCGCGTTGAGATACCCTTTCACACCACTGCCGCGCGGGCTTTTGCCGAGATCGGCTTCGCTCCGGTACTTGCCGCTCAGAAACCCCTTGGCGAGGCTGAAATAGGTGATGACGCCGATGTCCTCGGCCGCGCACAGATCGCGCAGCGGACCATCGAAGGACGAGCGGTCGTAGAGATTGTATTCCGGCTGCAGCACCTCGTAGCGCGGCAGACCGCGCAGGCTTGCTACGTCAAGTGCGGCCCGCAACTGGGCGGCGTCGAGGTTGGAAGCGCCGGCATAACGGATTTTGCCCTTGTCGAGCAGTTTCTGGTAGGCGCCGAACGTTTCCTCATAAGGGGTCGCCGGGTCGGGCCAGTGCGACAGATAGAGATCGACGCTATCGACCTGCAGCCGCTTCAGCGAGGCGTCGATGGCCTTTTCGATGTAGGCGGCGGACAGATCCCTCTTGCCCTGCCCCATATCCGAACCGACCTTGGTGACAACGACAACCTTGTCGCGGTTGCCGCGGCTTTTCATCCATTTGCCGATAATGGTTTCGGATTCGCCGCCCTCGTGGCCGGGAATCCAGCGCGAATAGGAATCGGCCGTGTCGATGGCGTTGAGGCCAGCGTCGACAAAGCGGTCGAGTAGGTCGAACGAGGTTTTCTCATCGGCGGTCCAGCCGAACACATTGCCGCCCAGAACCAATGGCGCGATGGATAGGTCGGTGCGACCGAGACGACGTTTCTGCAAGGCTGATCTCCATGGTGATTCATGCTGGGGCGGGTGGGAGCCGCCGACCGGGCTAACCTATGTCGCACCGTGGCAACGTCAAACGCATAGCCTCTTTTCCAGCCC
This sequence comes from Mesorhizobium sp. M0701, assembly GCF_040320365.1. Taxonomy (NCBI): domain Bacteria; kingdom Pseudomonadati; phylum Pseudomonadota; class Alphaproteobacteria; order Hyphomicrobiales; family Phyllobacteriaceae; genus Mesorhizobium; species Mesorhizobium sp. M0701. The sequence continues at coordinate 131,855 of NZ_JAMYPO010000009.1, read as the reverse complement.
GCCGCCGCTTCACAAAACCGCGACCCGCCGCGCCGTGTCGGGCTTCAAGACGCTGTCCCGAATTTCCAAACCAGTACCCTCTGAGGAAACAATCTGGCAAGTTTAGCACATAGATTGTCAAATCTGCCAATTCAGACCTTTGCCGGCCGGCCATAAGTTCCGCCGCGCCGACGCAAGTCTCGGCACGGTCTGGCCCGGGCTCAGACTGTTGGCCCAGGATCGTTTGTTGTGGAGACCGGCATGAAAGCAATTGTATTTGACGCCATCGGCTCGCCCCGCGACGTGCTCTATGTGGATGACCTGCCGATGCCGCGGATCGGCGACGGCGAGGTGCTGGTCAGGATGGTCTCGGCCTCGATCAATCCGGGCGACTTCCTGTTTATCCAGAACCTCTATCCCGAACCGAAGAAGCCGCATTTTCCCCGGCAGATCGCGGGAAACCATGGCGCCGGCATCGTCGAAGCCGTTGGCGCGAACGTCTTGCTGGAACCGGGCACGCTTGTCGCGTTCGGCTACTATGGCAGCTGGGCCGAGTACGCGGCCATTCCCGCCGAATGGCTGATCCCGTTGCCTGCCGGCTATCCTGTCGAACGCGCCGGGCAGATGGTGAACCCCATTACCGCGTGGGATCTGCTGGTGGATTCCCGCGTGCGGCCTGGCCAGTGGCTGGCTGTCACGGCCGGCTATTCGTCAATTTCGACAATGGTGATGCAGTTCGCCCAACGACGCGGCATCAACGTCATCGCGCTTGTGCGGCGCTCGCACCAAAGCTTCGATCTGAAGACGCTTGGCGCCGCCGCCATTCTTGACCTTTCTGACTTGAAGGCAAGTATCCGGGAAGCGGTGATGGATATCACCGGTGGCGCCGGATTGAACGGGATTATCGACAATGTCGGCGGACCTGTCAGCGGCGAATTGATCCGCACCCTGGCGCTTGGCGGACAGATGGTGATCAATGGCGGCATGAGTGCCGAGCGCTTCGAACTGCACAACTTCGATGTCTTGCTGAGCGGCGTCGAGATCAGGGCGAATATCTATCGCTATTTCTTTTCGCCGCCTGCCGAAGCCGACCGGCCTGTGCTACGCGAGGTTATCGACACCTTCGGCCAGCCCGGCTTCCACGTTCCTGTCGGCGGTCTCCACGCGCTGACCGAGTTCAAGCTTGCCGTGGCAAACAGTCTGGATCGCGCCGATCTTGGAAAACAGATTTTCAGGATGTAGCCCAGACCACGACACCGAAAACATCATGGTCAACGATAAAAGAAGCTACGTCGCGATCCGTCTTGTCACCTCTTCCAGCCAGTGGTCGCTGATACCCAGTGCTTCAAGGTGCTCCAGCGTGCTGAGCACGTAGTCCTCATTCCTCCCCGACTGGCCGACGGCGCCGCGAACGACGGTCGCCGCCTCGGCGGGGTCGAGCGCACCGGCATATTGCTCATGGCTGCGGTCGACAACGTAGGCCACGGCTTCCACCGTCTCGCCCCCATTGGTGCCGCGCCTGTCCGTCTCCTCGTTATCGAGGCGGATGCGGAGCACACGTTCGAGATAGACGTTGGTGACCAGCTCGCGTTCGCGCAGATAGGTGATGACCTCGTTGCGCAGCTCGCCTGGAACCCGGAACGCCAGCCCAATGCAGGAGCCGCCGCGGTCGAGGCCGAGCACCAGGCCCGGCCGTTCGCGCGTGCCGCGATGCACGAAAGAATAGACGCAGAGCGAACGGCGGTAGCCATGCAGGCGCGCGCGCCGCGTCTCGACATGCGCGAATCCCGGTCGCCAGATCAGTGAGCCGTAGCCAAAAACCCAAAAATCGCCCATATCGCCAAGCCTGATTGTGACGACCACCTCACCGGTGGTGTTTCAGTCCGTCTGCCTATTGGTGCCGCAAGCGACAGCCCACCCGTGCCACCCCGCGTTAACGAAAGCCGCAGCATGACGTCAAGTGACGAGCGCCCGCCGCCCAGCCAACGTCGCCGCCTGTTGTGGCTTGCCGCTTTCATTCTCGTGCTGTTCGGCATCTACAGCGCGGGCTGGTTCTACCTGGCGGACCTGGTCGAGAGCGCAACCAAAAAGGCGGTCGCCGACCTCGACGACAAAGGCATCAAGGCCGACTGCGCCAATCTCGCGGTCAGCGGCTATCCCTTCAGCTTCACCGTTTCCTGCGACAGCCTGGCTTACGAGGACGACAGCCGCAACGTCGCGGCATCGACAGGCAAGATCAACGCCGCCACGCAGATCACGCGGCTTCTGTCGCCTGCCGCCGAGCTCAGGGGGCCGCTCAGGACCTCAGTTCCCGGCATGACCCCGCTCTGGATCGACTGGGATGATCTGCGGGCCGACATGAAGCTGTCCTGGCCGCTGCCGAGGCGCCTCTCGCTGCAGGCAGAAGGCCTGTCCGGCCAGACCGATCCGGCAGACGACACCGATCCCGTCTCGCTGTTCAGCGCCGGAACCGCCACCGGACAATTGCGCCCAAACGGCCCGGACATCGACTATGCCGGCAATTTCACCGATCTTGAAATCGACGCGGCGGCCATCGACGGGCGCGTCTTGCCGCCGCTCGACGGCAGCGGCGACCTGACGCTGAAGAACGGCGTCACGCTGATCAAGGCAAATCCGAAGAGCCTGCGCGGCCAGGCGGCCGAAATCCACAAGCTCGATCTGTCGTCCGGAACTGCGCGCATCACCGTTTCCGGACCGCTGTCGGTCGATGACGACGGTCTCATAAATGCCGACCTGACGATCAGGCTCAATGATCCAAAGGCCGTGGCGGCAATCCTCGCCACCGCCATCCCCGAGCAGAAGAAACAGATCCAAACCGGCTTTGCCGGACTGGCGCTGCTCGGCAACCAGCCGTCGATGCCGCTGAAGATCGTCAGGGGCAAGGCCTCGCTCGGCTTCATCCCGCTCGGCAAGATCAAGCCGCTCGACTAGAGCTCCAGGAAAAGTGTGAAACGGTTTTCCGTCCGGAATTGCGCAAAACAAAGAGATAGAGCGGTTCGGCGTTTCTGTGAAACGATGAACCGCTCTAAGCCGGGCCGGCCTGCGATCGGCCTGCCGCGGCTTATCCCTTCGGCGGGTGTTCGACTGCCTGGCGGCCGAAATCCGGTACGTCGATGTCCTGGCCGGCCTCGATAATCGAGCGGCGGACGGCGCGGGTGCGGGTGAACAGGTCGAACAGTTTTTCGCCGTCGCCCCAGCGGATCGCCCGCTGCAGCGAGGACAGATCCTCGGAAAACCGCGCCAGCATTTCGAGAATGGCGTCCTTGTTGTGCAGGCAGACGTCGCGCCACATGGTCGGGTCGGACGCCGCGAGACGGGTGAAGTCGCGAAAGCCGGAAGCCGAGTATTTGATGACCTCGGACTTGGTCACCGACTCCAGATCGTCGGCGGTACCGACGATGTTGTAAGCGATGATATGCGGCAGGTGCGAAACGATGGCCAGCGTCATGTCGTGATGCTGCGGGTCCATCGTGTCGATGTTGGAGCCGCAGCGGCGCCAGAATTCCGAGAGCTTTTCCAGTGCTGCGGGATCGGTGCCGGGCAGCGGCGTGAAAATGCACCAGCGGTTCTCGAACAGTTCGGCAAAACCGGCGTCCGGTCCCGATTTTTCGGTGCCGGCCAAAGGATGGCCGGGGATGAAGTGCACGCCATCAGGCACGTGCGGCTGCATCTGCGCGATCACCGACGCCTTGGTCGAGCCGACATCGGTGAGGATGGCGCCCTTCTTCAGCGCAGGCGCGATCTCTGCGGCGACCGTGCCTGAAGAGCCGACCGGCACCGAAACGATAACCAGATCAGCATCGCGAACCGCCTCTTTCGCATCCGTCGTATAGGTGTCGCCAAGGCCGAGTTGGCTCGCGCGTGCCAGCGTCGCGTCGCTGCGCGTCGAAATCGCCACTTGGCCGGCGAGTCCCTCGCGGCGGATGACGCGGGCCAGCGACGAGCCGATCAGGCCGATGCCGACCAGCGCGATCTTTTCGAACATCGGTGAGGTCATGGTGTTCTAGCTTTTCAGGAATGTCGCGAGTGCTGCGACAACGCCGCGATTGGCCTCTTCGGTGCCGATGCTCATGCGCAGCGCGTTCGGAAAACCGTAGCCGGAAACGCGCCGCAATATGTAGCCGCGCGCACTGAGGTAGTCGTCGGCGGCCGCCGCCGAATGCCTTTTGTCCTCGGGAAAGTGGATGAGGATGAAATTGCCGACGCTCGGCGTCACCCGCAGCCCGAGCCCGCTTAGTTGCTCGCTCAGCCAGGCTAGCCAGGTCTCGTTGTGCGCGACGCTGCGTTCGATATGGGCGCGGTCGTGGATCGCCGCGATGCCGGCCTCGATCGCCGTCGCATTGACGTTGAAAGGCCCGCGCACGCGGTTGATCGCGTCGATGACGTGCATTGGCGCATACATCCAGCCGATCCGCGCCCCGCCCAGGCCCAATTTGGAGAAAGTGCGGGTCATGACCACGTTTTCCGCGCTGCCCACCAACTCGACGCCGGCTTCATAATCGTTGCGCCGGACATATTCGGCGTAAGCTGAATCCAGCACCAGAAGCACGTTTCGCGGCAGGCCGGCATGCAGGCGGCGCACCTCCTGGAACGGCACGTAGGTGCCGGTTGGATTGTTTGGATTGGCAAGGAAGATGATCCTGGTGCGCGGCGTCACCGCAGCGAGGATCGCATGGATGTCGGCGCGTTCATCGGTCTCCTTGACCGTTACCGGGACGGCACCGGCCGACTGTATGTAGATCTTGTAGACCATGAAGCCGTGTTCGGTGATGATGGCTTCGTCGCCGGGTGCGAGATAGGTCTGCGCCAGCAGGCCCAGAATCTCGTCGGAGCCGTTGGAGCAGACGATGTTCGCCGGGTTGAGCCCGTGCACCTCGGCGATCGCTTCCCTCAGGCGCCTGGCGCTGCCGTCGGGATAGACCGCGAGCTTGTCGGCGACCGCGCGCGCGGCCTCTATCGCCTTTGGCGAAGGACCGAGCGGGTTCTCGTTCGCCGACAATTTATGGACCTTGGCGACACCTTCAGGCGCCGCGCTCTTGCCGGGCACATAGGCTTCGATGTCCATGATGCCGGCGCGGGGCGTTGGACGTGTCTGATCCGGTGTCTGGCTCATTCCATGAAATCCGTCGAGGATGCCTCCATCGGGAGGCCGCAGCGGAAATACAAGCCGTGGCCCGGAATGTCGAGGGGCGGCAATTCGGGATCAAGAACTTGCCGTTGACGAACCCACGCGCGAGTCATAGAAGAGCATTGACAGTTCCGTGGTGATTTGGCCGGTCGGCTTGCAGCCACGTTAAACAACTTGCTAAAGGGCCGTTTGCATCTTGTAACCGGCTTTGCGAAGGCATGGCCGGTTTTTTGTTGCCCGGGCTGGCTGTTGCCCAGACCGGCGGACAACGGAAGGCCGGGCAAGGAGATGTAATGGTCGCTTTGCGCGCTCGAAAAACCAACAACGAGGCCGACCAGCCGTCGAGCCCGGTGTTGCGTTTCGGCGCCGACAAGCCGCTCAAGCTCGACGCCGGCACGCTGCTGTCGCCGTTCCAGATCGCCTACCAGACCTATGGCACGCTCAACGATGCGCGCTCCAACGCCATCCTCGTCTGCCATGCGCTGACCGGCGACCAGCACGTCGCCAACACTAATCCGGTGACCGGCAAGCCGGGCTGGTGGGAAGTGCTGATCGGTCCCGGCAAGATCATCGATACCGACCGTTTCTTCGTCATCTCGTCAAACGTCATCGGCGGCTGTCTCGGCTCCACCGGCCCCGCCTCGACCAATCCCGCCACCGCCAAGCCCTACGGGCTCGACCTGCCGATCATCACCATCCGCGACATGGTGCGGGCGCAGTTGATGCTGGTCGAGCATTTCGGCATCGAACAGCTGTTCAGCGTGCTGGGCGGCTCGATGGGCGGCATGCAGGTGCTGCAATGGGCCTCCAGCTATCCGGAGCGCGTCTTCTCGGCGTTGCCGATCGCCACCGGTGCCCGCCATTCCTCGCAGAACATCGCTTTCCACGAGGTCGGCAGGCAGGCAGTGATGGCCGACCCGGACTGGCATGGCGGCAAATATTTCGAGCATGGCAAGCGGCCGGAAAAGGGGCTGGCGGTGGCGCGCATGGCCGCCCACATCACCTATCTGTCGGAAGCAGCGCTGCACCGCAAGTTCGGCCGCAACCTGCAGGACCGCGAAGCGCTGACCTTCGGCTTCGATGCCGACTTCCAGATCGAGAGCTATCTGCGCCATCAGGGCATGACCTTCGTCGATCGCTTCGATGCCAACTCCTATCTCTACATGACGCGGGCGATGGATTATTTCGATCTCGCCGCCGACCATGGCGGCCGGCTGGCCGATGCCTTCGCCGGCACCAAGACGCGCTTCTGCCTGGTTTCGTTCACTAGCGATTGGCTGTTCCCGACCGAGGAGAGCCGCTCGGTCGTGCACGCGCTGAACGCGGCCGGCGCCTCGGTATCGTTCGTCGAGATCGAGACCGACCGCGGCCACGACGCCTTCCTGCTCGACGAACCGGAACTGTTCGCCGCCATCAAGGGCTTCATCGCCTCGGCCGCGCGGGCGAGAGGGCTCGGCGCATGACCCCGAAAAGTTGCGGATTGTTCGGATCAGGACCATGTGCCGAGCAAGAGCCGAAGGCATGAGCGTCAACCGCGCCCAGCGCGTCGACCTCGAAGTCGTCGCCGATCTCATCCCGCCGCAGTCGCGGGTGCTGGACGTCGGTTCCGGCGACGGCCTGCTGCTCGAATTGCTGCAGGCGACCAAGAAGGTCGATGGCCGCGGGCTGGAACTGTCGCAGCGCGGCGTCAACGAATGCGTGGCGCGTGGCCTGTCGGTCATCCAGGGCGATGCCGACAAGGATCTCCAATTCTATCCCGACAAGGGCTTCGACTTCGTCGTCTTGTCGCAGACCTTGCAGGCGACACGCAATCCGAAGCTGGTGCTCGACGAACTGCTCCGGATCGGCAACCGCGCCATCGTCTCATTCCCGAATTTCGGCCACTGGCGGGTGCGCTTTTCATTGCTCTTCAACGGCCGCATGCCGGTGACCAGGGACCTGCCCTATTCCTGGTACGACACGCCGAACATCCATTTCTGCACCATTCGCGACTTCGTCAATCTGTGCGACGAGCTTGGCGCGACGGTGGAAAAGGCAACCGCGCTCGACGCCAACGGCCAGCGGATCGGCTTCTCGATGCCGTGGTGGTTCTGGAACTTTTTCGGCCAGCAAGCGGTATTTCTGCTGAAACGATAAGAGCCAATCGTGGCAGATCGTCCCTCTATTCGAGAACGTCGGTGGCCTTGTGGGGGTGCTGGACGCCGTCAACGAAGACCACGTCGGACTGGGAATTGCCGGTACGCAGCGGCAATATCTCCTGATAGGCGGGCGAGTCGTACCATGCACGTGCCTGCCGCCGGTTGGGAAACTCGATGACTATGAGATAGCCCGGCCAGGTGTTTTCAACGACTTCCACCTCGCCTCCGTGCACCACGAAGCGGCCGCCAAACGGTTCCAGCGTGGCATCGATCTTGTGCAGGTACTCGACGATCTGCGGCCCCGGCGTGACCTGGCGCATATGGGCGACGGCATAGGCGGTCATGGCGTATCTCCTTGTGGTCGAAGGCCGGACAACCGGCTTGATGGGAGCAGTTTGCCGAGACGTAGTGCGCTGGTCGATTACCCCGGAGGTAATGACACTGAATACAAAAACCGACGCGCGGCTGCCGTCACCTGAAAGATATTTCCGCCTGGCACCGATGATTTTGGCACACCTGCGCTGTCCTTATCGATGAGCGCGCCTGGATGGTCCGGCGGCCGGGAACGAGAGGTGATCCATGGGATCGTTGCAAAATCAGAATGTCGTCGTCGTCGGAGGCAGCCGTGGTGTCGGCCGCTCGATCGCGGAGGCCGCTCTCAAGGAGAAAGCGACGGTGCTGGCCGTTGCCCGCGGAAAACAGGCCCTGGCGCAATTTGCCTGGGAGGTCTCGGGCGTGAAGACGCTCGCGGTCGATGCTACGGTGGACTCCGCCCCGGATAAGGTCTTCGCCGCGCTTGAGCCGGACGTGCTGGTGATCTGCGCAGGTGCGCTGGCGCCTTCTGCGCCAGTGCATGAACAGACCTGGAAGGCGTTCTCGGCAAATTGGGACACGGACGTCAAGGCGTCGTTCCTGTTTTGCCGGGCCGCTCTGCGGCGCCCGCTCAAGCCGGGGACCCGGATCGTTCTGATCTCCAGCGGCGCGGCCTTGACCGGCGGACCACCGAACGCCGGCGGCTATGCCGGCGCAAAACGCATGCAGATGTTCCTGGCCGGTCATAGCCAGAAGGAGGCCGACCGGCTTGGCCTCGGCCTGCGCTTCATGGCGCTCGCGCCGATGCGCATCATGCCGGAAACCGGCGTGGGCAAGGCCGGCGTCGACAGCATAGCGGCCTATATGGGCATCCAGCCGGCGGACTTCATCGCCGCCATGACCGACATGCAAACCCCGGCCGATGTCGGACGGGCGGTGGTCGCACTCGCCACCGGCCAGCCGCAAGGCAGTTCCTTCATGGTGAGCGGTAGCGGGCTTGCCCTGGCCGCCTGAGGGGCGCGTAATGCAACGCTCGCTCGTAACCGCACAAGCCACATGACAGACGCTCAACCACCTCTGGAACCAGCACGCCAGCCGATCCTCGATCGGCTGGCCTTCGAGAAGGTCACGGCCGCGCATCGCCGCGAGCTCAAGCTGCATTGTTATCGCATGATGGGTTCGCTGCACGAGGCCGACGACCTCGTCCAGGACACGTTGCTTCGCGCCTGGCGCGCAAGATCGGAGTTCGACGGGCGAGGTTCGGTTCGCGGTTGGCTCTACATGATCGCGACCAACGCTTGCCTCAACGCCATCAAGGCGAGGTCGAGGGCGCGTCGCATTCTCCGGGAACCCGGACGGCCGCCCTCGCACGGGGCGGCCATAGGCGGGCCCGTAGCCGACATCGCCTGGCTGGAGCCCTACCCCGACGCCGAGCTTCCAGAAGTTGCCGGCAGCGAGCCAGGTCCGGAAGCCCGTTACGAGAGCCGCGAGGCCGTCCAGCTCGCCTTCGTCGCGGCGATCCAGGATCTGCCGCCCAGGCAGCGCGCCGCGCTGCTGCTTGCCGACGTCCTCGGATGGTCGGCTGTCGAGACGGCGCGTTTGCTGGGCGGATCGACGGCTTCGATCAACAGCGCGTTGCAGCGGGCCCGCGTAACGCTGGCGGCGCGCTATCCTCAGGGACGGCCGGCCAGCCGATCACGGCCCAGCCCCGAAGAAGGCCTGCTGCTCGAACGCTACATGCAGGCCTGGCAGGCCGCCAATCTCGACAGCTTGATCGAGCTGCTGCGTGAGGACGCCATCTATACCATGCCGCCTTGGCGTGAATGGTATCAAGGCCGCGAAGCGATCCGCGGTTTCTTCGAGACCGTCTGGCCTAAGTTTGGCGGCTTCCGCACGCTGGCCACCCGCGCCAATTCCCAGCCGGCGGTCGGGGTTTATTCCCGCAGCCACGACGGCCCTGAATGGCGGGCCCATTCCCTGCATGTGTTCGACGCAGCCGAGGGCGGGATCGCTTCCTTGACGATCTTCATAGGGCCGCTCGGGCCATCTCTGTTCCCGGCCTTCGGCCTGCCACCAGCCTAGCTTACCCCTGGGCCAGCCTTATCGGTCGAGTTCCGGGAAATATGGGTCCGAGAAAAACCGCCGGTCGCGCTCGCCTTGCAGGCAGTCGATCGGTGCGTCGATGCGGATCGTCCTCGGATCCAGCTTGGGATACTCGATGCCGCTGACCTCGAGGATCAGTTTGCGGCGAGTGGCGGTGGCGAATTCGGAAGCAGCATAGATCGGCAGCACGAACGAGCCCGGCCCGCCGGTAACGCATTCGGCATAATACCGGTCGAGATGGCTGAAGGTGGGTGACGGGCTGATCAGGATCGGCAGCCCGTTGATGACGATACCCTTCGCCAGCGCCGCATCGCGTGCCGTTGTGACCGGCAAGCCGGTGTTGTTTGGGCCGTCCCCCGAGACGTCGATGACGCGGCGTTTGCCGGTGAAGGCCGTGCCGTTGAAAAGCTCGGCGCCGAAAGCCACAGCACCGGAAATCGAGGTGCCGCGAAAGCTCCTGAACGGGCGGGCCGCGATCTTGTCGGCGAAAGCGTAGGCGCTCTCCTTGCTGTCGACGACCTGCCAGGCAATGACCGCATCGTCGCGGATGGTGCCGGCCCATTCGAAATACGCGATGGCGATGCGGCCGAAGGTGCCGGCACGCACGGCGTTGATGAAGTCGGGGTGGCGCAGCGCCGCGACATAGCCGGCGCGCTGCAGGGCAAACTCCCTTTCATCCATCGACTGCGAGATGTCGACGGCCAGCACCAGCTCGACATCGACGGCAATTGCATTGGCCGGTGCGGCCGCAGGTGCCGCCGGGGTGCAGGCCAGGCAGGCGAGCAGGGCGAGAGCGTCAAGCATGGCCGATCGGAACGTTCCCATCTGAAACGATCGCGACAGTTTTTCGCCGCGATCGCGGCGAAATAAAGCTTGCCTTCTATTTCTTTCGGCCAGCCGAAACGACAACCGGGGGCGGTTCGATGGCACCTGCCCTGATACGGGCCGGCTTGAGTGGCGGCTGGCCGGCATCCTTGACGATGGTCAACGCCCGCCGGAAGAAGCGGGCATTGTGCTGGCCGCGGCCGATATTGAGGATCGCGGCGTCGGGAAGGCGCTTCTCCAGCATCGACAGCACTTGCCTCAGCGTTGGGCCGTCGAACGCGTCCAGCGCCTCGTCGATGATCACCCATTTCGGCCGTCGCAAGGCCAGCCTGGCAAAGGCCAGCAGACGCTGCTCGTCGTCGCTGAGCTCACGCTCCCAGCGCGCCGAGCGATCGAGCGAGGACGACAGGCGTTGCAGCCCGACATCGGCCAGCACCTCCGAGATCTCGGCATCGCTCGCCTCCGCCGCGCCGTCTGAATGGTTGAGCACCTCGCGCAGCTTGCCGAGCGGGAAATAGGGGGTACGCGGAACAAAGATCGGCGCTTCTCCGGCCGGCATGCCGATCCGTCCGCTGCCCCATGGCCACAGACCGGCAATGGCCCGGAAGAACAGCGTCTTGCCGGCGCCCGGATCTCCGGTGATCATGACCCGGTCGCCGGCGCGGATTTCGACATGCGGCTCGGCAAGCTTGGTGCATCCCTCCGGCGAGGCGACCTCGAGTTTCTCGAAGGTCAGGCTGCCGTCCGGGTTTTCGCCGAACGAAATGCGCCTTTCCGTATGGTGCAGCGCGTCGGTGTCGCCAAGCGCGATGCGAAAGTCGGCGACCCGCATCAGCGTAGCGCGCCAATCGGCGATGCCGCCGATATTGTTGATGAACCAGCGCAGCGACGAATGGACCTGGTTGAAAGCGCCGACGGCCATCATCAGGCCGCCAAAGCTGATATCGCCGGCGAAATAGACCGGTGAGGCGACCAGGATCGGTGCGACGACAGTGATCCAGCCATAGGTGTCGGTAACCCAGGAAAGATTGATCTGGGCGCTGTAGATGCGCCGCATGGCGCCCAGCACCATGCCGAGATCGAATTCGAGCCGGCGCCTGGCATCGGCCTCGCCGTGCGCCAGCGCGATGGCATCGACATTCTCGTTGACGCGAACCACCGAGGAGCGCAGCTCCGCTTCACGCGTATAGCGATCGTTGTTGAAGCGGATCAACGGTCGCCCGACCAGCCAGCTCAACCAGGAGGCGGTGCCAGCATAAAGGATCGCCGCCCAGACCATGTAGCCGGGTATGGCCAGCAAATGGCCGCCTATGTGGAAGATGAAGCCGGAAGACAGCGACCACAGGACCCCAACGAACGAGGCAAGCAGGATGCAGGACTGCAGCAGGCCGATGCCAAGACCGGTGGAAAGATCGGAGAGATGCCCGGCATCCTGCTGCAGGCGCTGGTCGGGATTGACGCCGATGGCGCCGGCATGGGTCAGCCGGAAGGCACGCGCCGGCCGCATCCATTCGTCGATCAGGTCGAGCGTCAGCGCCTCGCGCAGCTTCAGGCGGAGCATCTGGTCGAGCCAGGTCTGGCCGACATTGAGCACCACAAGCCCGCCGGCGATGCCGGCAAAGACCAGAAGCTGATGCAGGAAAGCCGGCATGTCGCGCCGCGCAAGCGCGTCGTAGAAAGGCTGGTTCCAGCGATTGAGCAGAACCTGCCCGATTGAGCTCGCCACGATGACGGCGACGATGCCGATCGCTGCCCAAAGCAATTGTTTTCGCACTGGCGAGCTGGTCAGTGCCAATTTGATTGTTGCCAGCTGCTCACGCAGGCTGCTGGCTTCGATCGACGTGGCAAGCTTCTGGGCGCTGGCCTCGACATCCGGACGATCATCCATCGGTTAAATCCTTGCATTCGGAGCAATGCCAAACCGGTCATAGGATCGGCCGCACGGCCTTCAATCGGACAGCAAACCTGATATCGTCAGATAGGCGTGAAAAAGCACGTCTCGGATCACGAACGCGTCATCCTGGCGGCCGGGTGTTCGGCCCGCGACAGCCGGCCAAGCGTCGGCGCGCCATGCGGCGAGAGAACCGGCACGAAGACGCGGCGGGACGCGCGCTGGGCAACCGGCACGCCTTGATAGAGCCGCTTCTGCGCCTCGACGACAATAACGCCCGAAAAGATCGGCCAGAAGCGCCGGCCGGCGCGTTCCAGCACGTTATGGAACTGCATCATGAAACGTCGCGGCGACGGCGGGAAGAACAGCGCATCGGACCACGCCGCCGGCGTGAAATTCGCTTCGCGCAGCAATTCGGTCAGCTGGCCGCGCGAGAACGGTCGGCCATTGCCGAAAGGCGTATGCTCGAAGCGTGCCCAGACACCGCGCCGGTTGGGCACGACGATGACGACGCGGCCGGCCGGCGACAGCACCCGCCAGATCTCGTTCAGCGTCTCGCGCGGGTTCTCGACATGTTCGAGCGAATGGACGAGCAGCATGCGGTCGATGCAGGAATCGACCAGCGGCAGTTCCTCATCGAAGACCAGCGCGGTCGCCGTCGGCCCGGTCGCCGGCCAGACCACCGCGCCCTGTGTTGCCGGCATGAAGGCAAAGACACGCTCGGCATCGCTGCCGAAGCGTTCCAGCCACGGCAAGGTATAGCCGAGGCCGACCAGCCGCTCGTTGGGCACGACGGCCCATATCGAGGACAGCGCCATGGTGATCGAGCGTTCGGCCAGGCGGCCGAGCGTGGTTGAATAAAACGAACGGAGATCGACAATGTCTGAATGCATGCGCGGAACGGTAGCTTCGAAGCAGTCCAAGTTCAACAAAGGCAGATGACATCGGCTGGCAGGCGCCCTATGTCTGCGGCAATAAAGGGAGAGATGCGATGCCGGTCGAGATCGAACAATTCATGTGCCGCAGCGACAATTTCGGCGTGCTGGTGCATGACCCGAAAAGCGGTCAGACGGCGCTCATCGATGCGCCCGAGGAGGCGCCCATCCTGGCGGCGATCAAGCGCACCGGCTGGACCCCGACGATGATCCTGACCACTCACCACCATCTCGACCACGTCGAGGCCAATCTGGCGCTGAAGGAGCGCTTCAAGCTGCGCATTGTCGGGCCGGAAGCCGAAAAGGCAAAGATTCCCGGCATCGACGAAACTGTCGAGCAAGGCTCGGTCGTCCATCTCGGCGACGAGCGGATCGAGGTCATCGCCACACCCGGCCATACCGCCGGCCATGTCACCTATCATCTGCCGGCGTCGAAAGTGGCTTTCGCCGCCGACACGCTGTTTGCGCTCGGCTGTGGGCGGCTGCTCGAATGCAAGCCGCCGGTGATGTACGAATCCCTGAAGAAGCTCGCGGCGCTGCCGGCCGAGACGGTTATCTATTGCGGCCATGAGTATACGCTGGCCAATGCCCGTTTCGCGCTCACCGTCGACCCGACCAATTCGGCGCTGAAAGAGCGCGCCGCCAAGGTCGAGGCGCTGCGCGCCGACGGCAAACCGACGCTGCCGACGACGATCGGCGAGGAACTGTCGACCAATCCGTTCCTGCGCTGGCACGATCCGGCGATCCGCAGGCATCTCGGCCTGGAGAAGGCCTCGGATGCCGAAGTGTTCGCCGAGATCCGCAAGCGCAAGGACAATTTCTGAGCGGCGCCAGGAGCTAGGGTCATGACCAGTTCCGCCGAAATCATCGCCCTGCTCGGCCTGAAGCCGCATCCGGAAGGCGGCTGGTATGCCGAGACCTTTCGCGACGGCGCGGAAGGCGCCCGCGGCCATTCGACGGCGATCTATTTCCTCCTGGAGAAGGACCAATTGTCGGCCTGGCACCGGGTCAGGGACGCGGCGGAGGTCTGGCACTTCTATGACGGCGCGCCGCTGGCGCTGTCGATACACCGAGAAGGCGGTCCCGTCATAGAGCAGGTCCTCGGTACGGCACTTGCCGCGGGCGAGCGGCCGCAGATCGTCGTGCCGGCAGGCCGGTGGCAGTCGGCACGCAGCCTCGGCGAATGGACCCTGGTCGGCTGCACCGTGGCGCCGGGTTTCGATTTCTCCGCCTTCGAACTCGCCGAACCAGGCTGGCTGCCGGGCACGCCCTAGCCACCTTAGCCCAGCAGCAAACCCAGCGTGATCGCCAGCTGGCCGACGTAATACAGCGCCCAGACCCCATGGCGCACCCAAATGCGATGCGGCGAGATGGCGGGCAGCAGGAACTTTTCCGCGGCGTGCAGCCCGTCGGACAGCATGAGCAGGACGATGCCGCCAATGACCCCGACGCTGTTCAGGGTGAGCGCCGCAATGCCCATGGCAAGCAACGCCGCGACATGGATGCCAATCGGCAAACGCAAGGCCGGGCCGATGCGGCGCCAGAGCGCGAAAAGCATGGCCAGCACCGACACGATCATCGCCAGCACGATCGCTGCCCGCCACGGCTCGGCCGAAAGCAGCCCGAGGCCGCCGCCGGCACGCAGGAACAGCACGACGTAAAGCACGTGCGCGGCAAGAAAACTGGCCGTGCCGCCAAGAAATGCCTTCTCGCCGTCGCGCGACAGGAAGGCATCGCCGACGGCACTGGCGCCGAGCGCGGCGACGAGCAGCCATGGGCCGCCCTGCTGCACGACCAGCACCGCCAGCATCGCCACCGCCAATGTCCTTGCCGCCGACCGCGAAAGACGCGGCGGCATGCCGAGGCTGAACGCGTAAATCACCGCCGCCGCCAGCGAAAACAGCAGCGTCGCATTGGCATTGGCATCGATGCCGCCGGGAAACGGCATCATGCGTTTGCCTCGCTCGTAGCCCTCTTGCGCAGGAACAGCGATTTCGCCGCCAGTGCCGCGCCGCCGGTGATCAGCACGCAGGCGGCGAGGATGCGCCATGACGGCTCGGCGAAGCCGGCGGCGATCAGCACCAGGGTGGACAGCAGCGGCGCGGCATAGCTCGCCGCCCCCAGCACCTGGATGTTGCCGCGCTTGACGCCGATGTCCCAGGCATAGAACGCCGCCCCCACCGGCATCAGACCGAGGCCGAGCACGGCCAGCCACTGGCCGGCGCCGGCGGGCAGCACCGTCTGTTCCAGCAACAGATGGCAGACCAGCGAAAGCGCCGCGGTGGCGGCGCAGAACCAGGTGACGATGCTGGTCGGCACCGACGGGAAGCGCCGCGACAACAGCGAATAGGACGACCACAGCACCGCGCAGACGCCGGCCATGGCATAGCCGAAGGCATAACGCGCATCGAAGGCAAGCCCGCCGCCCTTGGTGACGATCAGGACCGTGCCGGCAAGGCCGAGCAGCGCGCCGGCGACGTGGTTCCAGGCCAGCCGCTCGCCCGGCATCAGCGCCGACCCGAGCACGATCAGCAGCGGCCACAGATAGGCGATAAGGCTGGCCTCGACGGCCGGCGCATTGCGCAGCGCGGTGAAGTAGAAGAAGTGGTAGCCGAACAGGCCGGCAATGCCGATCACCCAGACCTGGCGCGGTATCTTCGCGGCGCCGTCGGCTGCCGGCATGAACAGCCGGGCAACCAGCCCGACGCAAGTGCCGATCGTGAAGGTGATTGCCGAAAGCAGGAACGGCGGCACGGCGCCCGAGGCATCCGTAAGCAGCGCCAGCAGCGCCCACATGGCGACCGCGGAGAAGCCGATCAGTGTTGCGCGCGCCATACCCGTCGCCCCCTGCCCATCGTTGGCGGCGCACCATCACGCCTATTCGTTTGCTTCGAACCGCTCCGCGCTGATCGTCAACGGGCCGATTTGCGTGCTGACCGTGGCGCGGATCGGCGCATATACGCCGCTTTGGCCGACCGGTGCAAACGTCACCATGATGCGGCTGCGTTTCTTCAGGTAGTTCAGCGCCTTGCGGTTCTTGCGGTAACCGGCCACCGGCTCGAAGCCCAGCCTGCAGGTGACCGTATCGCCCTTGTAGCCGGCCACCGAGATCGACCCTTTGGACTCGTAGGTCAGTTTCAGATCGGCACGCATTTCGCCGTCATAGAGCTTCACCGTGCGCCCGCAGACCTGGTCGAGGCTGTCGGCATGGATGACGGTCGCGGCCATCGGATCGAGGACCGATACGAGATGGCTGCCGACCAGCGGTATCCAATTCTCGGGATTGCGCTTCTTCGGCTCAGGCACGACCTTGGTCGAGGTGACGACGCCGTTGGCAAACTGGATGTCGATCATCGATGCCTTCTTGCCGGACGTGTAGTCGGCGTGGAACGCTTGCGGCTGCAACTGCTTGCCCGAAATCTTGCCCTTCGACGAGATCGTGCCTCGCGTATCGTCGAACAAAGTGGCGAGCCCGGCGGCGGAAACGCTGCCCTCGATCGAATAGCTGTCACCCTCGTACTGGCTGGAGAATTTCGCCTTGGCCACGGAGAGGCCGAGGAACGACACCGAATATTCGCCCGTGAAGGATTGCGGCTCAGCGGCCGAAACCGTCGTCGAAAGCGCGACGGCCATCAGCACGACCAGGGCATGGAGGAAAGAACGAGGCATGGCGGGTCCTTGATTGTCGACCGGACGGGGCGGCTCCGGTCTGGCATGTCCCTGTGCGACCGCTTATAGGCTGAATTCCGGCCTTAATGTGAAAGGCGCCGTCGGCAGGCAACGTTGGGGCTGGTCGACGGCCAAAATAAAAAACCCGCCTCGGCGGGCGGGTCGTTGGAGCCAATTAGCACCATACCGAAATTAGTAGCATAGCTGCCGGCACAAAGCAAGAACAAAATGTGGCCACCTGGAAAATCGCTACAGGTTTGCGCAGCCCCTCATCGCCCTGCCGGGCACTTCTCCCCGTATAGGGACGGGGAGAAGGTCGCCTTGCAAAGGGTTTCGCCAATTTGCGAAGTTGCAGAAGCGCCGAGCCTGCGGCCAAGCCCCTTCTCCCCGTCACTATACGGGAGAGCGACTGTCTTGGCTGTCAAGCTGTTTGCCACGGTTTTTGATCCCGGACGATAGCGTTGAGAATGGTGAGAAGCTTGCGCATTGTGGCGACGACGGCGACGATCTTCGGCTTGCCGGCCTCGACCAGGCGGTCGCGGAAAGCCTTGAGCACGGGGTTGTGCCTGATGGCGACGAGGGCGGCCATGAAGAGGGCGGCGCGCACGTGGCTCCTGCCACCGCCAATGAAGCTCTTGCCACGCCATTTTCCGGACTGCCTCGTCCATGGCGCAAGGCCGGCGAGCGCGGCGATCTGGCGGCGGTCGAGGCTGCCCAGTTCCGGCATTTCGGCGATCAGGCTGCGGGCAACGACAGGACCGACACCCGGCACGGAGGAAAGCAGCTTTTCGTTGACCCGCCAGACTGGGGACTTGCGGATATGATCGTCCATGCCCGCATCGAGGCTTGCCAGCTCACGCCGAAGCGCGACGAGCAGCCGGTGGATGCTCTTTTGCGCCTGTTTCGCGATGACCGTGCGAGCACGGTTCTCCTCCGCCACGATCATCTGCACGATCTGACGCCGGCGGGCGACGAGCTCGGCCAGGGCCTCGGTTTCGGCGTCGCGCAATGGCCGCAATTGCGGCTTGGTCGCAGCGATGAAAGCGGCAATGACGGCGGCATCGATCGGGTCGGTCTTGGCCCGCTTGCCGAGTGCATTGGCATAGGCGCGCACCTGCGCCGGATTGACCACGACAATCGCCAGGCCGGCGCCTGCCAAGGCGGCGACCGCCAGTCTCTCGAAGCTGCCTGTCGACTCCAATCCGACAACGGCCGGCGAAAGGGCTGCCAGCCGCCGAACCAGATCCTCCACCCCGGCGTGGTCATTCTCCACCGAGAACGCCTCGCCCGACGGCAAAACATGCACGTCGAGCCGATCCTTGGAAACGTCGATGCCAACAATGATTTCCATCCTGTCCCATCCTTGCCTAATCGGGCTTCGCTTGCGGCCCAGGCGACTGTTCGGGTTCGATGGAACGGCGGACGAAGACCCTTGCTCTCCCACGGGCTCGATCACCCAAAGATGCTCCGGTCTCCCGTCCGCCACCGCACCTGCCTTCATAGCAGAGTCGGCAAGAAACAAGTTACAAAGGTGCCGGCAGGCGGATGAGGGGCAGCGCCGGCATCGGTCATCTTTTGATTGATTCCCTTGGCACTAACCAACCCCAAGCTTGACGCCTCGGCGAAATGCAACTATGGAACGCCAACTTTTTCCATAAGGCCGCCTGACCGAAACCGCGCGCCACCCGGCGCGGGTCGAATGTTTGGCCAGGACCGAGAACCGAAGGTTAGAACCATGTCCCGCACCTGCGAACTCACTGCCAAGGCAGTCATGTCCGGCAACAATGTGAGCCACGCCAACAACAAGACCAAGCGTCGCTTCCTGCCCAATCTCGTCAATGTGACGCTGATCTCGGAAGCGCTGAACCAGAACGTGCGCCTGCGCATTTCGGCCAACGCGCTGCGTTCGGTCGAGCATCGCGGCGGCCTCGACGCCTTCCTGGCCAAGGCCGATGCCAAGGAATTGTCGCAGCGCGCCCGCCTGTTGAAGAAGCAGATCGCCAAGAAGCTCGCCGAGCAGCCGGCCGCCTGAGTTTTTCGGCGGCAGCCGCCTTCCAGGGCGTGGTCCGAACTCCGGATCGCGTTCCGCTGGTTCCATTACCCAGGATAAAAAAATGATTTTCCTCTCGCGGTACCTGCCCTTCGTGGCGGCCATGGCGCTCGTCGTCGTGGCCTCGAACATCCTCGTGCAGTTCCCGATGCAAGGCGCAATCGGCGGGCTGTCGCTGGCCGACATCCTGACCTGGGGCGCCTTCACCTATCCGTTCTCCTTTCTGGTCACCGATCTCGCCAACCGCCGCTATGGGCCGGCGGTGGCGCGCAGGATCGTCTTTGTCGGCTTCATGACAGCGGTGGTCTGCTCGATCGTCATCCCACCGCTGCTGTTTCGCCACGGCCTGATCGAATTCGAGACCGCCGCCGACCGGCTGGTGCGCATTGCCGCGGCGTCGGGTGCCGCCTTCCTCACCGCGCAGTTGCTCGACGTCACCGTGTTCAACCGGCTGCGCCGGCAGAGCTGGTGGCGCGCACCGATCGTCGGCACGCTGGTCGGCTCCGTTTTCGATACGGTGGTGTTTTTCACCGTCGCCTTCGCGGCGGCGTTCGCCTTCGCCGGGCCCAACGACGGCTTTGCGCTGGAAACCGCGCCGCTGATGGGCGTGCTGCCGGTCGAGACGATGCGCTGGGTCTCCTGGGCGCTCGGCGATCTCAGCGTCAAGCTGATCATAGCGGTGGTGGCGCTGATCCCCTACCGGCTGCTTGCCGCCCGCTGGAGCCAGCCGGCACTGGCAGCATGATCCCGAACCAAAGGTCCGCGTTAGCGAAAAGTGGGAACCGGTTTTCGGACAAGATCATGCTCAAAGACTATCGAGCATGATCCCCTGGCTTCAACTGGACTCGGCAAAAACGCCTGACGGCGGACAGGAACTCCGCCTGAAGCGGCGCGGCGGCGAATTCTCGATCATGCTTGGCGCGAACGAGCTGATGAACAGCCGGCTCAGCGGTTCCGAAGAGGCGCTGGCGAAACTGTCCTGCCAAAGGATTGCCGGCCGCCGGACCCCAAACATCCTGATCGGCGGCCTCGGCATGGGCTTTACCTTGCGCGCGGCGCTGGCCGAGCTTGCCGACGACGCCCAGGTCACCGTTGCCGAACTGGTCCCGGCGGTCATGATTTGGGCGCGCGGCCCGATGGCCGAGCTGTTCGGCGGCTGCCTTGACGACCCGCGCGTCAGCATTCGTGAGGCCGATGTCGGTCAGCTCATCCGATCGCAAGCTTCGGCCTGGGACGCGATCCTGCTCGATGTCGACAACGGCCCCGAGGGCATCGTCTACAAGGCCAACGATGCGCTCTACAGCGCAGCCGGCCTGATCAGCGCGAGAGCAGCTCTCAAGCCCGGCGGTGTGCTGGCGGTCTGGTCGCAGGGCCCTGACGCAGGTTTCACCCGAAGGCTCAAGCAGGCCGGCTTCACGGTCGAGGAGGTCAAGGTGCGGGCTCACGGCAAGCGCGGCGCCCGTCACATCGTCTGGCTCGCGAGCAAGGGGCAATAGGCCACCTCGCAATCCGGGCGGGCCTTGTTGGACGCCGCCCGGTACGCCGGCGAACCTCTACCTCGCCTTCTGAAGCTCGGCGGCAAGCGCCTGCAGCAGCCCGCGCGTGCCCTCCTCGCGCCCTTGCGCTGAATCGACGCCATCGAAGAACGCACCCTGTTCGGTATAGGTCAGGCGGGTGCCCTCGCCGGAAGGTGCAAGCTCGACCGTGGTGAGCGACGCCGACAGCGGCTGCGCCCCGACCGCCATCCGGTATGAAAATACGATGCGCCGGTCAGGGACGATGTCCTGGAACTGCGCATCGAGCCTGATCTCCGGGCCGCCCTGGTAGCTGAACCGCGAAACCTCGCCGCCGCCGACACGGAAATCGAAGGTGAATTCGGCGATGGTGAAGCCGTCGCCTTCGACGCGCCAGCGCCGCACCGTCGCCTTGTCGGCAAAGGCGAAGAAGACGCGCTCGGGCGATTGCGGATAGGTCCGCTCGATCGTGAAGGTCGAATGGATGACGGAGTGCTCGTCGTTAACCGGGGCAATCTGGTTCATTTCTTGTCGTCCTTTTCCTGCTCGTGGAGTGTTGCTTTCGATTGGTCAGTCTCCGCCAGGATCTGGCCGAGACGGTCGAGCTGGCGTTCGGCCGGCGTACGGCGCGCGGCGATCCAGTCGGCAAGCGGGGCTAGCCCGCCGGGCTCGATCCGGCAGGTGCGCACGCGCCCGATCTTTTCGCTGCGGATCAGCCCGCACGCTTCAAGCACCTGGAGGTGCTGGAGCACGGCGGCGAAGGTCATGCCGAACGGCTCCGCCAACTGGCTGACGGTGGCCGGCCCGCGGCTCAGCCTTTCCAGGATTGCCCGGCGCGTCGGCTCGGCAAGAGCCCGCAGGATGCTGTCAATCTCGGAATACTTAAGCATGGACTTGAGTATTTCGCCGATGACACAAATTGTCAAGTCACGACTAAAGTATTTTTGCAGATGGTGAGAGCCGGCTGGAAAACCCGCGACGCGGGTCATTGCCAGGGGAAATTGCAAGGGAAATTGCCTGCGCTGCAAAACGGCGCGGAAACGCCAGCGATGCTGTCAGCCAGCAGGCCGGTCGCGCGTCAATCCTCGTGCAGCACAAATTCCAGGTAAAGATTGCGCTGCAGGATCGAGTGGTTGTCGTCGGACATCAGCGCCACGATCAGCGCGCCATCGTCGCGGGTCCAGACGTCGAGCGCTTCCATGTTGTCGATCTGGTAGCCCATGTCGGCTTCGAGCAGCACCGGCCCGTCGGCGACGGCGCCCTTCTCGACGCTTTCGCCATAGATGCGCCGCAGCCGCATCTTGACGCCGCCGGCCATCGAAAAACTGCGCTCCAGAAGCAACAGGTCGCCGTCCGGCAGGAAGGCGCCGTCGGTGATGTCAAAATCGCCATTGCGCTTGACGGTGAAGACGCCCTTGCGCGGCCCTTCGATGATCGCGGCAAAGATGTTGCCGGTCTTGTCGAGGCTCTTTTCCGACACCACGACCAGTCCGCCCGCGTGCTGCCCGTTGAGATTGGCGCGGGTGACGGTCTCAAAGCCGCGATTGCGCCGAAGTTCCCAGGCCGGAATCAGGAAGTCCAATTGCCTGAACGGCGCCTTCATGTCGTCCGGATCGATCTTGAACTCGGCGATGCGGTGATCGCGCTCGAAACCGACCGTGGCAATGCCGTCCTTGACCGCGAGGCCTTCGGCATCGACCGCCCATTTCTCGTCGATCGGCTGGCCGGCCGCATCGACCATCTGCTGCATGCGAAAATTCTGGATGCCGGAAGGCCGCTTGTCGGCATCGTGAACGAGGGTGCCGAAGAACCAGAAGCCGGTGTCGGCGACGCCGATGAAATCGCTGCCTGGCTTGAGGAACCGAAGCGCCGACAGCGCGCCGAAATCGCGCGTCGGCGAGGTCATTTCGAGCCCGCCGACGAATTCGAGCGGCCCGAACTGTTTTTCGTCATTGCCGATGCGAAACTGGGTTATGGGCCGGGCCGAGATTTCGGCCGGCTCGACCGAGGCCGGGCCGGCAGCGACAGCCGGGGCCAAAGTGATGCCGAACAACGCAATGGCGGCCAAAAGCTTCTGCCAAAAGCCGCCGCGGGAAAAAATCATCCGGCGCGCCGCATGCCGCCGCGCCGCGTGTCGCGCACGGTTTCCTCGGCGAACAGCGAGGCCAGCTGCTCGGTCATGGCGCCGGCCAGTTCTTCGGCATCGACGATGGTGACGGCGCGGCGATAGTAGCGGGTGACGTCGTGGCCAATGCCGATGGCCAAAAGCTCGACCGGCGAGCGCGTCTCGATGAGCTCGATGATGGCGCGCAGATGCCGCTCGAGATAATTGCCCGGATTGACCGACAGCGTCGAATCATCGACCGGCGCGCCGTCCGAGATCATCATCAGGATCTTGCGCTGCTCCGGCCGCGCGATCAGCCGGTTGTGCGCCCACAGCAGCGCCTCGCCGTCGATGTTTTCCTTGAGCAGGCCCTCGCGCATCATCAGGCCGAGGTTGCGGCGCGCCCGACGCCACGGATGGTCGGCGGATTTGTATATGATGTGGCGCAGATCGTTGAGCCGGCCGGGGTTCGGCGGCTTGCCTTCCTTCAGCCATTTCTCGCGCGCCTGTCCGCCCTTCCAGGCGCGGGTGGTGAAGCCGAGGATTTCGACCGAGACGCCGCAGCGTTCCAGCGTGCGCGCCAGGATGTCGGCGCAGGTCGCGGCGACGGTGATCGGCCGGCCGCGCATCGAACCCGAATTATCGAGCACCAGCGACACCACCGTGTCGCGGAATTTGGTATCGCGCTCCTGCTTGAAGGACAGAGGCTGCATCGGGTCGATGACGACGCGCACCAGCCGTGCCGGATCGAGATAGCCTTCTTCGAGGTCGAAATCCCAGGAGCGGTTCTGCTGCGCCATCAGGCGGCGCTGCAGCCGGTTGGCCAGCCGCCCGACGACGCCGGAAAGGTTGGCGAGCTGCTTGTCGAGGAAGGCGCGCAGCCGGTCGAGTTCCTCCTCCTCGCACAGTTCCTCCGCACCAACGGTCTCGTCGAAGGCCGTGGTGAAGACCTTGTAGTCGATCTCTTTCGGCAGATTGGTGAAGGGGTTGTCGTTGCGGCGCGCCTCGCCGGGCGTCTCCGCATCGGCGTCGTCATCGTCGGAGAGATCCTCGGCGGTAGCGTCGGAGGCTTCCGTCTCGGCCGATTGCTCGTCGTCCGACGATGCCTCGGTATCCTCGGACTGCGACTGCTCGGAGCCGGAATCGTCTTCGCCGCCCTCCTCGCTCTGCTCCTCGCCTTGCGGTTGGTTTTCGTCGTTGTCCTCGGAGTCTTCCGTCTCCTGGTCATCGCCGAGCTCCTCGGCCATTTCCATGGAGGCGAGCATCTCGCGCACCACGCGGGCGAACGCCTGCTGGTCATCGAGCTTTGCCGACAGCCCGTCGAGATCGGCGCTGGCTTTTTCCTCGACCCAGGGCCGCCAGAGATCGACCAGCCGTTCGCCGCTTTTCGGCACAGTGCGGCCGGTCAGCTTTTCGCGCACCATCAGCGCCAGCGCTTCCTCGATCGGCGCGTCGGCCTTGTCCTTGACGTCGACGAGGTTGGTCCTGGCGTATTTGTCCTCCAGCATCGAGCCGATATTGTCGGCGACGCCCTGCATGGCGCGGCTGCCGATCGCCTCCACCCGGGCCTGCTCGACCGCGTCGTAGATGGCGCGGGCCTGCTTGCCTTCCGGCGCCAGCCTGGTGTGGATGCGCGCATCGTGGCAGGCGCGCTTCAGCGCCATGGAATCGCCGAGCCCGCGGGTGATGGCGATGTCCGCCTTCGATGCCTTCTTCGGCAATTCCGGCAGCCGGGCGCGGCTGCCGGCCAGCGCCGGCCGGTCCTTGGCGAAGCCGACCTCGAGATCCTTGTCGCCGGCGATGGCGCGCATGCAGACGGTGACGGCGCGCTTGAAGCTGTCGTTCTCAGCGCCGGTCTTGGATTTGTTTCGCGTGTTGTCGCCCGGACCCGCCATCGAGACTCTGCTTAGCCCAGCACCACATTGGCAGCCGATTCCGGCAGATCTTCGCCGAAGGCGCGCTGATAGAACTCGGCGACCAGCGAGCGTTCCAGCTCGTCGCATTTGTTGAGGAAGGTCAGCCGGAACGCCATGCCGATATTGCCGAAGATTTCGGCATTCTCGGCCCAGGTGATAACCGTGCGCGGGCTCATGACCGTCGACAAATCGCCGTTGATGAAGGCCGAGCGCGTCATGTCGGCGACGCGCACCATCTTGTTGACGATCTCCTTGCCCTTGCCATCGCGGTAGTGCTTGGCCTTGGCCAGCACGATGTTCACTTCATTGTCGTGCGGCAGGTAATTCAGCGTGGTGACGATTGACCAGCGGTCCATCTGCGCCTGGTTGATCTGCTGGGTGCCGTGGTAGAGGCCGGTGGTGTCGCCCAGCCCAACCGTGTTGGCGGTCGAAAACAGGCGGAAGGCCGGGTGCGGGCGGATGACCCGGCTCTGGTCGAGCAGCGTCAGCCGGCCCGACGATTCCAGCACGCGCTGGATGACGAACATCACGTCCGGGCGGCCGGCATCGTACTCGTCGAAGCACAGCGCGACATTGTGCTGATAGGCCCAGGGCAGGATGCCGTCGCGGAATTCGGTGATCTGCAGCCCGTCCTTGACCACGATGGCGTCCTTGCCGACGAGGTCGATACGGCTGACATGGCTATCGAGATTGACACGCACGCAGGGCCAGTTGAGGCGGGCGGCGACCTGCTCGATATGCGTCGACTTGCCGGTGCCGTGATAGCCCGACACCATGACGCGGCGATTGTAGGCAAAGCCGGCGAGAATCGCCATGGTCGTGTTCTTGTCGAACAGGTAGTCCGGATCGATGTCGGGGACATGCTCGCTCGTCACCGCATAGGCCGGCACCACCATCTTGGAGTCGAAGCCGAATGTCTCCTTCACCGACACCGTGGTGTCGGGCAGGTTGGCGATGTCGCGATCGACCTTGTTCATCTCTATCAACGTCTCCACAAGCGAAACGCCGCGTTTCGCCGGCAATCGATTTTGTTCGGGGGCGGTCTTAGAGCCTTTTCCAACCTTATGAAAGTTGGAAAGCGACACGAACCGTATGGTCGCTCAGCACAAACCTGCCTGCTTGAGCACGCGATACGCCTGGAGCACATCGCGGAACCGGTCTTCCGAACCTCTGTCGCCGCCATTCGCATCCGGGTGGTGGCGTTTCACAAGTTCCTTATAGCGCGCCTTGATATCCTTGCCAGTTGCCTTTGTATCAAGGCCAAGCGTTTCCAGTGCCTTGGCCTCAAGCGGCTTGGCCTTGCGCTCGCGTGCTTCGCGCGGGTCTTTCGGGCCTTTGAACAGGTCGAACGGATCGCGCATGCGATTGTAGTAGCCGGCGCGGCCGGAGCGCGCCTGGGCGAAGTCTGGCGAGGAGCGTGTCGAGGCGCCGTTGACGCCCATTTTCCAGGTCGGCCGGTGGCCGGTCATGGCTTCCTTCTGGAAGCGGGCGATCTCGGTATCGGGAACGCCCGAGAAATAATTGAAGCCCTTGTTGTACTCGCGCACATGGTCGAAGCAGAACTGGAAATACTCGCCTTCCTTCATCCGTCCGACCGGGGCACGGTGGGTACCGGCCTCCTTGCAGCCATCCCACTGGCAGATCGGCGAACGCGACTTCAGCTCCGCGTCCTTCTCCGGGCGGATGCGAATCTTTTCGAAATATTTTGGGTACGGCTTCATCTCACCCATTTATGGGCTGTTCGCGGATGCGAAACAAGAATTGACATTTTCGCGATGATCGCCCTAACCGCTGAATCGCGGCATAAAACCGGCGAATTGCGAATTTTGTGCGATGACATAGAT
This sequence comes from Mesorhizobium sp. M0701, assembly GCF_040320365.1. Taxonomy (NCBI): domain Bacteria; kingdom Pseudomonadati; phylum Pseudomonadota; class Alphaproteobacteria; order Hyphomicrobiales; family Phyllobacteriaceae; genus Mesorhizobium; species Mesorhizobium sp. M0701. Next base: position 105,426 of record NZ_JAMYPO010000009.1, on the reverse strand, counting down.
GTGGTGAAGGGAAGCGGCGATGTCCATACAGGCAACGATGGAAGACAAGCTGAAAAAGGCGTTTTCGCCGGAACGGCTGGCCGTCATCAACGAAAGCCATCTCCATGCCGGGCATCATCATGTGGATTCCGGCCATCACGCCACCTTCGACGGCGCCGGCGAGACGCATTTCCGCGTCCGCATCGTCGCGCCAGCCTTTGCCGGCATGAGCCGCGTCGAGCGTCACCGTGCAGTCAACGATCTCCTGGCCGAAGAGTTGAAATCCGGCGTCCACGCCCTGGCGATCGAGCCGGCGGCGCCCGGCGAAAGGACCCGCTGGTAATTTCAGCCGAGGCTCGCCCTCAGGAAAGCCATCACCGCGGCGGTCAATGCATCGCCGTCGGTGCCGAAGTCGCGATTGATCGACATGTGCGAATAGGCGCCGCCGTCGAACAGCGTGACCCTGGTTCCGGTGGCGCGCAGACGCTCGGCGAAAGCCTGCGCGTCCGCCGCGCGGGCTTTCGCCCGCGAATGGGCGATGAAGGTCGGCGGGTGCTTGCGGCCTTCGACGTAGGTGACAGGCGACAGCGCGCGCCACTGCGCCGGATCGGGAAAGGCGCGGGCATAGACCCCTGCCATGCCGCCGCTTCTGGCCAGCGCCTCCAGATCGTAGGCCCTGGTGTCGTCGAGAACCAGCGCCGCGACGCCGGGCAGGCCGCCGCGCAGCCCGGTCAATGCTACGAGATGGCAGCCGGCCGAATGGCCCATGGCGACGATCCGGTCCGGATCGCCGCCATGGCTGGCGATGTTGGCGCGGACGTAACGATAGGCCAGTTCGACATCTGCCGCCTGGGTGGCGACGTCGGCTTCAGGCAGCATCCGGTAGTCGATCGAGACGAAGCCGAAGCCATTGTCGAGCAGGAAACCAGGCTTGGAGTTGATATTGTTGCGGTTGCCGACCCGCCAGGCGCCGCCATGGACGAAGAAGACGACCGGCAGGCCGCTTGCGCCATCGCGGGAATAGATATCGAGCTTGGCCGGCCCATAATCGAAGGTTTCGGGCGACGGCGAACGCAGCCGCAATGCCGCCGCCTGTCCCGGCAGCAGCGCCGCCATCGACGCCAGAAGCAGGCTTCGCCGATCGATCGTCATCAACTCCTGACTGCCCACGGCTGCCACAAGGTGCGCACTGTCATTCTCCAAGCATCGCCGGCTTGATCCTCAGCCGCGCGATACGGTTCTTGTCGCGCTTCATGACGACGAAGCGCTTGCCGTGAAACGTAAAGGCCTGCTTTTCGTCCGGGATCGACTGCGCCTCGTGGATGACAAGGCCGGCGATGGTGGTGGCTTCCTCGTCCGGCAGGTTCCAGTCGAGCGCCCGGTTAAGGTCGCGGATCGGCACCGTGCCGTCGACGACGACGGAGCCGTCGGCCTCCTGCTTGACGCCCTGGATGTCGATGTCGTGCTCGTCGGCGATCTCGCCGACGATCTCCTCGATGATGTCTTCCAGCGTCACCAGCCCTTCGACCTCGCCATATTCGTCGACGACGATGGCGAAATGCGCCTTGCGGCGCAGGAAGGCATTGAGCTGCTCCTGAAGCGTCGTGGTGTCGGGCACGAACCACGGTTTCGACGCGATCTTCATCACGTCGATCCTGGAAAAATCGTTGCCGACCTCGTTCAGCGCGCGCAGCAGATCCTTCGCGTGCAGCACGCCGACAATGTTGTCGAGCGAACCCTTCCACAACGGCATGCGGGTGTGCGGGCTCTGCAGGATCTCGCGAACCACCGCTTCGGGCGGGTCGTCGGCGTTGACGGAGCGCATATTCGTGCGGTGGACCATGACGTCCGACACTTCGAGCTCCTCGAGGTCGAACAGGCCGCCGATGCGGGCGCGGTCCTCGCGCACCGCCTGGCCGTCGCGACGGAAATCGTCGACGGCGCCGCGCAGTTCCTCGCGCGCCGAGCGCTGCGGCTCGATGCGTTGCAGCTCGTAGCCGAAGGCGGCGAGCAGGCGCCGGCGCAAGACGAAGCCCAGCAGGCCGAGGCCGGCGAGCACGGCAGCCGCGATCCAGCCGGCCTGGCTCATCCCGGGCGGCTTTCCTGCCGACCCGGATGGTTCTCCCGGAGGAACGCCAGCACTTCCGAGGCCGGCACATCCCGGGCGATAAAGGCCTGGCCGATGCCGCGCGTCAGGATGAAGGTCAGCTCGCCGCGCGACACCTTCTTGTCCTGGGTGATGAAGGAGAACAGCGTCTCGGCGTCGGGCAGTTCGCCTGGAATGTCGGCCATGCGCCAGGGCAGACCGACGGCGCGAAGATGCGCCTCGACACGCGCCGCGTCGTCGGGGCTCGCCAAATTGAGCCTTGACGAAAAGCGGTGCGCCAGCGCCATGCCGATGGCGACGCCCTCGCCATGCACGAGCCTTGCGCCGTCATAGCCGGTCGCCGCCTCCAGCGCATGACCGAAGGTGTGGCCGAGATTGAGCAACGCGCGGTCGCCGGTCTCGAACTCGTCGCGGGCAACGACGTCGGCCTTGGCACGACAGGCCTCGGCGATGGCCGCAGCCCGCTCCGGCCCGCCGACAAACACTTGACGCCAGTTTTCTTCCAGCCAGGCGAAAAACTCGGGCCGGTCGATCAGCCCGTATTTGGCCAGTTCGGCATAGCCGGCGCGAAACTCGCGGATCGGCAGCGTGTCGAGCACTTCGGTGTCGGCCAGCACCAGCCTCGGCTGGTGGAATACCCCGACCAGGTTCTTGCCGCGCTTGCTGTTGATGCCGGTCTTGCCGCCGACGGAGGAATCGACCTGCGCCAGCAGCGAGGTCGGAACCTGTACGAAGTTCATGCCGCGCCGCGCGATGCCGGCGGCAAAGCCGGCGAGGTCGCCGACGACGCCGCCGCCGAGCGCGATGACGACGTCGCCGCGCTCCAGCTTGGCGGCCAGCACGCCGTCGACCACCTCTTCGAGATGCGCAAAGCTCTTGGTCTTTTCGCCTGGCGGCAACGTGATGACGGCATGTTGGATGCCACCGCTTGCCAGGCCGGCCGCAAGCGTCGCGAGATGCGCGGCCGCAACGTTTTCGTCGGTGACGACCGCCGCCCGCGTCCCCGGCAGACAGCGCGAAATCTCGGCGCCGGCGCGTGACAGCAGGCCGGGACCGATCAAAATATCGTAGGCACGCTCGCCAAGCCCGACTTCGACAGAGACCGTTGCATCAGCGCTCACGACCGCACCTCGTCAATATCGGCAACGCCGAGATGGCCGCGCAGCGCGTCCACCACTTCGGCGGCAATGATCTCCTTGCGGTCGTCGCGGGTCGGCACGATGACATCGGCCGCGGCATAAACCGGGTAGCGTTCCGCCATCAGCCGTTCCAGCACGGCGCGCGGATCGGCGCTTTTCAGCAGCGGCCGGTTCTGTTTCTTGGAAACGCGCTCCATCAACAGGTCGATCTCGGCTTTCAGCCAAACCGAAACGCCATGGCTGGCGATCGCCTCGCGCGTCTGCGCGTTCATGAAGGCGCCGCCGCCGGTCGACAGCACCTGCGGCCCGTGCTCCAGCACACGCAGGATGACGCGCTGCTCCAGTGCTCGGAACTCCGCCTCGCCATAGCGCTCGAACAGGTCCGGAACGCTCATGCGCGAAACAGTTTCGATCTCCTGGTCGCTGTCGATGAAGGGCAGTGCCAGCATCGCCGCCACCTTACGGCCGATCGCCGTCTTGCCGGCGCCCATCAGCCCGACAAAGACGATGGAACGGCCGCCCAGCCGGCCGAGCAGCGCGGCATGGCTCTCGCCCGGAGGATTTGCTGGTAGCGCGTTCATGCTTCTAGGGCCTCTTTGGCGGCGTATCGACATCAAAAGCCTGTTTGCGTCAAGCGCGGCGCAACCGGGACTATGGGCTTCACCCTTGAATTGGCCGGATTGGCGTCTCATAAGGGCACAGGGTTGGAAATGCAGAATAAGACGACGGGCGAAAATTAATGCCAACACTGTTTCGCTTTGTCGTGACGCTCGCGATTCTGGCCGGCATTGTCTATGGCGCGATGTTCGCCCTGGTCATGTTCGTCGAGCCGAGAAAGGCGGAAATGAGCGTGCGTATCCCTCCGGAAAAGCTCAATCCCAAAAAATGAACAGCGCCGCCCGCATCGAAGCTTTCCTGGAGATGATGAGCGCCGAGCGCGGCGCCGCCGAAAACACGCTTTCCTCCTATCGCCGCGACCTCGAAGACGCTTCCGCCGGGATCGGCGGTGGGCTTGCCGCTGCCACCAGCGCCGACATCCGTGCCTATCTCGACGACATCGCCGCGCGCGGCTTTGCCGCCACCTCGCAGGCGCGCAAATTGTCGGCGATCCGGCAGTTCTTCAAGTTCCTCTACGCCGAAGGCCTGCGGGGTGACGATCCGACCGGCACGCTGGACAGTCCGAGGAAAGGCCGGCCGCTGCCTAAGACGATGAGCGAGGCCGATACCGGCCGGCTGCTCGACCGCGCGGCGCAGGAGGCGGTGGACCCCTCCATGCATGACGGCGACAGGCTGGCGGCGCTGCGCCTGCACGCGCTGGTCGAGGTGCTCTACGCCACCGGCTTGCGCGTTTCGGAGCTGGTCGGCCTTCCCGTGACGGTGGCACAACGCGACGACCGCTTCTTCATGGTCCGCGGCAAGGGCAACAAGGAACGCATGGTGCCGCTGTCGGCCAAGGCGCGCACCGCGATGCGGACATGGCTTGCTGCACGGGGGGCGGTGCCGGCTCTTGCCGACAGCCCGTTCCTGTTTCCGGCTGCCTCCGACAGCGGCTATCTCTCGAGACAGGTCTTTGCCCGCGAGCTGAAAGGGCTTGCCGCGCGGGCCGGCATTGCCACGGCGAAGATATCGCCGCATGTGCTGCGCCATGCTTTCGCCAGCCATCTCCTGCAGAACGGCGCCGATCTCAGGGCCGTGCAGCAGCTGCTCGGCCATGCCGATATTTCAACGACGCAGATATACACGCATGTGCTGGAGGAGCGGCTGGTGCGTCTGGTCAACGATCATCATCCGCTTGCCGACTAGGCGTCATGTCGCTATGTGAGAACGACGTTCCACCGCGCCCAGCCTGCATTTTCAGGCTTGCGTCAGTCATTGCCTTCCGACTTGCCGGTCCGCCCAAGAATGTACAATTACCTCGATTTCGAAAAGCCTGTGCAGGATCTCGAAGGCAAGATCCTTGAGCTGAAGAAGCTTGCCGAGAACGGCGAGGCGGTCGATGTCGGCGATGAGATCGCCCGTCTCGAAAAGCGCTCGCGCGATGCGCTGCGCGACGCCTACAAGGCGCTGACGCCATGGCAGAAGGTGCAGGTGGCGCGCCATCCGGACAGGCCGCATTGCATCGACTACATCAAGGGTCTGCTTACCGATTTCACGCCGCTCGCCGGCGACCGCAATTTCGGCGAGGACCAGGCGATCGTCGGCGGCTTCGCCCGCTTCCGTGGCGAGCCGGTGGCAATCATCGGCCAGGAGAAGGGTTCGGATACGACAAGCCGGCTGAAGCATAATTTCGGCTCGGTGCGGCCGGAGGGCTACCGCAAGGCGGTGCGGTTGATGGAACTCGCCGACCGCTTCCAAATCCCGCTGCTGACGCTGGTCGACACGGCCGGCGCCTATCCCGGCGTCAACGCCGAAGAGCGCGGCCAGGCGGAAGCCATCGCCCGCTCGACCTCGGCCTGCCTTGGCCTGAAGGTGCCGTCGATCTCGGTGGTGATCGGCGAAGGCGGCTCGGGCGGCGCCATAGCGATCGCCACCGCCAACCGCGTCTACATGCTCGAACACGCCATCTATTCGGTGATCTCGCCGGAAGGCGCCGCCTCGATCCTGTGGCGCGACACCACGCGGTCCAAGGACGCTGCGACCAACATGAAGATCACGGCGCAGGATCTGTTGGAGCTGAAGATCATCGACGCCATCGTCGCCGAGCCGCTCGGCGGTGCCCATCGCGCCCCCGAAACGGTGATTGCCGCCACCGGCGACCTCATCGCCAGGACGATGAAGGAATTCTCCGGCGCCAACACCGACTTCCGCGAGCATCGCCGCGAGAAATACCTGGCGATGGGCCGCAATCTATAACATCCGGCAGGCACGCGGCCCGAAATGTGGCGGCGTGAACCAGTTTCGCCACAAAAATGCCGCCGCATTCGGCTCAGTGGGCTTGCCGTAAGGGGACGCGCCAGCATGATTGCAGTAAGGAATTTTCAAGGTTAACGGGCTTAGGGTCCGTCAGTGGTCAGTTTAGCAGCCGCGGCATCCGCGGCGCAGAGATGAAGACGATAGCCATATCCATGTTTGCCAAGCTTGCCCGCACCGGAGTTCTGATCGCTGCGATCGGCGTCGCCGGCTGCAATGATGCTTCGATGAAGGATTTTGCGCCGCAAGCCAACAAGCCGCTGCCGGACAAGATCCTGGCCGAGATGAAGGCCAAGGGCATGGTCCGCACCTCTTCGGTGATGGCCCGCATCTTCAAGGAAGAAGGCAAGCTCGAAATCTGGAAGGCCAAGACCAACGGCCGCTACGACCTGGTCGCCAGCTACGACATTTGCAAATGGTCGGGCAAGCTCGGGCCAAAATTCACCGAAGGCGACCGCCAGGCGCCGGAAGGCTTTTACACGGTCCGCCCGGCACAGATGAACCCGCGGTCGAATTACCACCTGTCCTTCAATATCGGCTACCCGAACGCCTATGACCGCGCCAATGGCCGCACTGGTTCCAACCTGATGGTCCATGGCGCCTGCTCGTCGTCTGGCTGCTATTCGATGACCGACGCGCAGATCGAGCAGATCTACGCTTTCGGCCGCGACGCCTTCCAGGGCGGCCAGACCGAGTTCCAGATCCAGGCTTTTCCGTTCCGCATGACCGCAGCCAACATGGCGCGCTATCGCAACGATCCGAACTACGAATTCTGGAAGATGCTGAAGGTCGGCTACGACAATTTCGAGGTTACCAAGGTGCCGCCGAAAGTCGACGTCTGCGAGAAGCGCTACGTCTTCAACCAGGTTGCGGCCGACGGCTCGACCTTCAATCCGATCGGCGCTTGCCCTGCGACCACCCAGCCCGATTCGCTGAAGAGCGCCATCAACGCCTATCAAAGCACCTATGAGGCGGCCTTCAACGGCGCCGTCAAGGCCAGCGTGCCGGCACCCAAGCCGACCATCGCCGGGATCAAGGAAGCCAGCATCGTTTCCGACTGGTCGAAACGGCGTGCGCGCGGCGAACGCGTTCCGATCGAGCCGCCCTCGCTCAACCCGGACGGCACCGTGGCCGAAACGGCGCGCATGGGCCGCATCGATTCGCCGGCGGGCCGCAAGATGGCGGCGCTCGACGCCGAAAAGGCCGCCAAGCAGAAGGCCGAGGAACAGCGGCTTGCCGCGATAGAAGCGCCGAAGGCCGCGAAAGCGGCAGCCAAGGCACAGGCCTTGGCCGAGAAGGAAGCTGCCAAAGCCCAGGCGCTCGCCGAAAAGGAAGCTGCCAAGACCGCCGCCGAGGTGCCTGTCGCCACCGCCACCGTAGCGCCATCGGACGCCGCCCCGGCAGTCGAAACGCAGGCTGCGGACGCCGAAAGCACGGCGACAAGGTTGAAGAAGAAGCTGCTCGGCATGTTTGGCGGCTGAACTTCATGCTTGAGCAAGACGATGGGGGACAGGAACACAGGCCCTCAACCAGCCCCGCCGCCGTCTACGACCTCAAAGGCCTGAACTGCCCGTTGCCGGTGCTCAAGGCAAAAAAGCGCCTGGCCGCAATGCAGCCGGGCAGCCGGCTGTGGCTCGAAACCACCGACCCGCTCGCCGTCATCGACATTCCCGCCTTCTGCGCCGAGAGCGGCCATCGGCTGATCGAGACAACGGCGATGTCAGGCGGCCACCGCTTCCTGGTCGAGCGCGGGATCGGCTGAGTCTCGACTTAGCTCGTTCTGGCGAAAGCGGCTGAGCGGGATAATCTCCCCCCTTGAGGGGGAGATGGCCGGCAGGCCAGAGGGGGTTGCCGCGCGTGAAGCGCCAACCTTTTCTTTCGTCCCACAGGGGGTCGCGCCAGCCGAGGCGACCCCCTCTGCCGCCTTCGGCGACATCTCCCCCTCAAGGGGGGAGATCACGATCCGGCAATAGCCAGCGGGTTGCTTTCCAGTGCTGCGCGATCCGGCGTGTCGATCGACGGCCGGTTGGTGAAGGCGGCGAACAGCCGCCGGACATAGTCTTCGGGCATGTCGAGCGTGATCAGCACCAGTCTGGTGCCGCGCTGGCTGTCCGGCCAGGCCGGCAGTTGCACCGGCGGATGCAGGATCTTCTGCACGCCATGGATAACCAGCGGCCGCGACGGGTCTTCGGCAAGCTCGATGACGCCTTTCATCCGCAAAAGGCGCTCGCCATGCGCCGAGCGCAACAGATCGAGGAACATCTCGATTGCCGAAAACGGCACCGGCCCGTCATGAACCAGCGAATACGAACGCACGCGGGAATCGTGCCTGTGGTCATGGTGATCATGGTCGGCATGGTCATGCCCGTCGTGATCATGCCCGCCGTGGTCATGCCCGTCGTGGTCATGGTCGTGGCCGGCTTCTTCGCCGAGCCAACGCTGCACATCGACGGATTTGGTGGCCGGATTGTAGAGGCCGCTATCGAACAGGGTCGCGGTGCTTGCCTCGCCCGCGTCAAGCACCACGGCGCCCGGGTTGAGCTGCCTGAGCCGCGCCCGCAACGCCTCGACATCGCCTGCATCCGTGGTCAGGTCGGCCTTGCTGAGCACGATGCGATCGGCGACGGCCACCTGCTTCACCGCCTCGACATGGGCATCGAGCGTCGCATTGCCGTTGACGGCATCGACCAGGGTGATGACGCCGTCGAGCCGGAAGGCCTGGACCAGGGCCGGGTGTGCCATGATCGACTGCAGTACGGGGGCGGGATCGGCGAGCCCGGTGGTCTCGACGATGACGCGAGCAAGCCGGTCGATGCGGCCGGTCTGCAGGCGGTCGACGAGGTCGGCCAGCGTGTCGACCAGCCCGCCCCGCACCGTGCAGCAGAGACAGCCGTCGGAGAGCTGGATGATGCCGTCGGAGGCCTGCTCGACCAGGAGATGGTCGATCGCCACCTCGCCGAACTCGTTGATGATGACGGCGGTGTCGGCGAGCGCCGGATCCCGGAGCAGCCGGTTGAGCAGCGTCGTCTTGCCGGCACCGAGAAAGCCGGTGAGCACCGAAACGGGGATCGGGAAGCCGGCCATGCGGCTAGTTCAGCGCCTTGGCCGGCTGCTGGACCTGCGCGGCGGTGGCGGATCCGGCCACAACTGGCTCGGCGCCGGCCGGCGGCGCCCGGTCCGGCCGCCATGTCGGCAGCGGCACGTCGGCATATTCCTGCCCGGAGGCGTCGAGCATCGCCTTCGGCTTCGGCCCCGTGGCGCCGCCGAGGCCTACGGCGATCAGCGTCGGTACATGGTCGAGCTTTTCCTGATAGGGCGATTTCGGCACGTCCTTGCCCTTGTCGCCGACCGCGGGGGCGGCTTCCGACTGCTCCTCGACCGGTTTCTTCTTGCAGATTTCGTCGTTCATGTCGTTGGCCGACATGGTGTCGCCATAGGCGGGCAGCGCCGCGACCGTCAGCCAGCTCGGCGCCGGGGTTGCAAAACCCTGGTCGAGCAATTTTGCCGCCGCCTCGGCGCGGGTGACTGCCGATCGTTCGCCGAGCACCACGGCGACCAGGGTGCGGCCGTTGCGGGTCGCCGAGCCGATCATGTTGAAACCGGACGAGCAGACGAAACCCGTCTTCATGCCGTCGGCACCCTGATAGCGGCCGATCAGCAGGTTGTAGTTGGAGATCGCCTTCTTGCCGACGGCAAGGCCTTCGATCGAGAACCAGGGGGCATATTGCGGAAATTCCTTGCGAATCGCCATCACCAGCAAAGCGAGATCGCGCGCTGTCGTATACTGGTCCGGCGAATAGAGCCCGTTCGGATTGACGAAATGGGACCCGCTCATGCCGAGCCTCTGCGCTTCGGCGTTCATGCGTTCGGCGAAAGCCGCTTGCGAACCGCCGATATTCTCGCCGACCGCCATGGCGATATCGTTGGCCGATTTGACCAGCATCATCTTCAGCGCATTATCCAACCGCATCACCGAGCCCGGCTTGAAGCCCATCTTGCTCGGCGGCTCGCCGGCAGAATGTTTCGTTACCTTGATCGGCGAATCGAGCTGGACCTCGCCCGCGGCAATCGCACGAAACGCCACATAGGCGGTCATCAGCTTGGTCAGCGAAGCCGGGTACCAGCGCCTGAACGCCTCCTGGTGCTGCAGGATCTTGCCGCTGTTCAGGTCGAACAGGATTGTCGGATTGGCCAAGGCAGGCCCGGCCAGCGACGCAAGCACCACCGTGCCCGCCACCAACAGTTTGAGGAAATGCCTGTAGCGCATCATGAAAACCGAAATAGCCTCTTGCCGCAGTCCCACCTGGCTCCGTAAGATTTCGTTACACGATCGCCAGGATAATGGTCCGGCCCTCTGTTCCCGGACCACAGTCGCGGTGCTATTTACTCATGTGACGTCAACATGGCAAAGTGCTGCCGATCACAATGTGGAAGCAGCAGCACAATGCAAAGCAGCGTGCATGGTTGCAAGGCAGCAGGCACAATTGCAAAGCAGCAGGCCAAGACCGCCTGCTCCAACAGCGAAATGGAACCATCATGCCGATCCTGAACCGAGCCGCCGAAATGCAGGACGAGGTGGCCGGCTGGCGCCGCCATTTGCACCAGACGCCGGAGCTGAATTTCGACGTCTTCAAGACCGCCGCTTTCGTCACCGAGAAGCTGAAGGCTTTCGGCTGCGACGATATCGTGACGGGTTTGGGCAAGACCGGCGTCGTCGGCATCATCCGCGGCCGCCACGGCGAAGGCTCGACCATCGGCCTGCGCGCCGACATGGACGCGCTGCCGCTCAACGAGATCACCGGCAAATCCTATGCCTCGACCGTCCCCGGCAAGATGCACGCCTGCGGCCATGACGGCCACACCGCGATGCTGTTGGGTGCCGCCAAATACCTCGCCGAAACACGCAATTTCGCCGGTTCCGTCGCGGTCATCTTCCAGCCGGCCGAAGAGGGCGGCGGCGGCGGCAACGAGATGGTCAAGGACGGCATGATGGAGCGCTTCGGCATCTCCAAGGTGTTCGGCATGCATAACATGCCGGGCCTGCCGGTCGGCCAGTTCGCCATCAGGCCGGGTCCGATCATGGCGGCGACTGCCGAATTCACCATCACCGTCAAGGGCCGGGGCGGCCACGCGGCGATGCCGCACGGCACCATCGATCCGATCGTCATCACCAGCCAACTCGTCGGCGCATTGCAGACGATCGCCTCGCGCAGCACCGATCCGGTCGAGGCGGTGGTCGTCTCGGTGACGAAATTCCACGCCGGCGACGCCTATAACGTCATTCCCGAGACGGCCGAGATCGCCGGCACCGTACGCACGCTGAAGAAGGAGGTTGCCAAGAAGGCCGAAGAGCGCATCCGCGCACTTTGCCAAGGCCTGGGCGCTGCCTTCGGCGCGACAATCGAGGTTGATTACAATGCCAATTACCCGGTCACCTTCAACCATCCGGAAGAGACGGTCTTTGCCAGCGACATCGCGGCCGACGTCGCCGGCGACAGCCATGTGCACCGCGCGATCCAGCCGGTGATGGGTGGCGAGGATTTCTCCTACATGCTTGAAGCGCGGCCGGGCGCCTTCATCTTCATCGGCAATGGCGATACCGCCGGCCTGCACAACCCAGCCTACGACTTCAACGACGAGGTCATCCCGCACGGCATGAGCTATTGGGTGAAGCTGGCGGAAACGGCACTGGCGGCGTAGCCATTCGGCATCGGCGGTGCGGCGACCGCCGCACCTCTGGGCGGCAAAATCGGGCAGGACATGTCCTGCTGGTCACTTCCGGCCGGACGACTTCCGGGCAAGGCCGAAGGCAATGCCCAGAGCAATACCTATACCAATGCCCGCAACAATGTTGTCCAACACGACGCCGATAGCCACGCCGATCACGACGCCGAGTGTGAGGTGTTTGGCATCCATTATGCCCGGTCATGTAGCGTGGAAGGGAAGAGCCGCAACCGCTACGGTCCGCTCTTCGGATCCTCGACCTCCAGCGCCTCCATGACCGGCGCCAGCTCATTGTCGTCGGCAGCCTGCGGCTCTTCGCCTGTTCTCGCCTTTTTCAGGGCTGCCTCGATCGCCTCCTGGATGTTGCCGAGCTCGTCTTCGCGAACCTCGTGGCCATAGCCGGCAGCGTCGGCGTCCTGCTCGAATTGCTGCGCCAGGACGGCGACGCTCACCTCGCTCTCGGCCGGCAGATTGCCGACATTCTCCTGCAGCCACGTTTGAAAGAACTCTTTGGTGGCGCTCATGCGGTGTCTCCTTCGGGACACTAAAGCGCCCCGGCGTCCCGAAAGTTCCGCTATCTGAGCCGTCTTTGCGCCCGTTGCCGGCTGCCCCGCAATTCAGCGCGGCCAGGCGGCGTCGGCGCCGCCTGGCTCGGCTGCTTACTGGCTGACAGCAGTCGTCGGTTCGCACGACACGTTCGGGTTCATATCCGCGAACGCGCCGGTCGGGTTGCCCTTCCAGGCCCAGACATGCAGCTCATAGAACGGACCGAGGCCATAGCGATTGGGCGCGCTGTTGAAGTTGAACAGATGCCCATCGAGCGAGGCCGGGCCTTTCGAGGTGATGTATTCGACCGCGATCAGTTTTAGCGTGCCGTCGGCCATCGGCTCGTACATTACCGCTTCCGGCTTGGCGACATCGAGAGCGTCGTCCTTGAGGTAGCCGGGATTGACGTAATGGATGCCCATGGCGCCGCCGGTGATGCCGCTGGCGCAGGGAATCGGCGCATAGCCCTCGGCGGTTGCCGCCGCCACATTCTCGAAGCGGCTGTTGGCCGCGCGTACCTTGTCGGCCAGCGGATTGGGACCGGGCGCGGGCGCTGCCTGATGCGCCTGCGCCAGCGCGGTGCAGGCCGACAGCAGCGCCGCGGCAGCGAGAAGTCTATTGCGAAAGTTGATTGTCATAGTCATTCCATTCTTCTTGAAAAGCACAGCCCGGCCGGCCGCCGGAAGTAAGGAGGTCCGGCAGGTGGGCGCTGTGGCTGTTGTTGCTGGGAGATCCCTGTCCCGATGCGACGAATGCCGATCATCCCTTCGGCAGATAGGGGATGGTTCCGGCCAGATCGGAATTGTCGATCAGCTGGAAACGGCTGTCGCTGCCGCCCTGACGGGCCGAAACGAAGGGTGCGTAGGCAGGATCGTCGGTGAAGGCGCGCGCCGCGGCCTCGGTCGGGAACGCCATCAAGGCAATCAGCGTGGTGTCGAGCGGCTTGCCTTCGAGCGTCTTCACATTGCCGCTGCGCGACAGATATCTGCCGCCGTGCTTGTGAACGAGGTCGTGGACCGACGCGGCATAGGCCGGCATCCACTTCGGGTCCCTCACCTTGATGTCTGCGATAACGTAAGCGGTCATGGTCATGTCTCCTGGTCGTGCACAGGGGTATCCCGTGCAGCGGCCAAGGCTCGCATGGCAAGGGTCGCGCCAGCCAGTCCGCGATCTGTACTGGTGTGGTACAGTTTCTGTACTCGCCGTGCCGCCGGAGAAGGCCTATGATCCCGGCTGAGTTTGAGGGGAAGGCAACATCATGACCCAATCCGGATACAAACAGTTCTGCCCATTATCGATGGCTGCCGAGGTGCTGTGCACCCGCTGGACCATGGTTCTGCTTCGCGAATTGGTGGCGGGCTCGACCCGTTTCAACGATCTGCGCCGCGGCGTCCCCAAAATGTCGCCGACCCTTCTGTCGCAAAGGCTCAAGGAGCTCGAACTGGCCGGGATCGTCGAGCGCAAGGAGGTGCGCGGCGAGAAAGGCATCTTCGAATACCGGATGACCGAGGCAGGCAGGGATTTGCGGTCCGTCGTCGAGGCGATGGGCTTTTGGGGGCAGAAATGGGTCGAGTCGCGGCTGTCGCTGAAGAACCTCGATCCGTCGCTGCTGATGTGGGACATGCGGCGCAATCTCAACGCGTCGCCGCTGCCCGACGGGCGCACGGTGATACAATTTCTGTATCAGGAGCTCCCCGCCTCCAAACGGTCGTGGTGGCTGATCGTCGAGAAGCACGGCGAGGTCGACCTCTGCTGGTACGACCCGGGCTTCGATGTCGATCTCTACGTCTCGACCGACCTGCACACCATGACCGAAATCTGGATGGGGCTGATCACCGTCGAGAAGGCAGGGGCGAAAGTCATCTTGACGGGAGACCAGGATATCGCCCGTAAAATGCAGACCTGGCTGGGCCTGAGCCCGTTCGCGGTCGAACCCAAACGAGCGGCCTAGCTGCCTCTTGGCGAAACGATCCGAAGCGGTTATGTGTCGGGCGCGATGGTCCCGTAGCTCAGTAGGATAGAGCGGCAGATTCCTAATCTGTAGGTCACAGGTTCGATTCCTGTCGGGATCACCATGTTTTTTCAAGTACTTAGCGCGAAATCGCCGTACTTTTTTTGCAGGATTTTTGCGAAAATAAGTACGGCGAATTTCGCAGACCTTCAGACTTTGGGCACACATATTCCAAGGGCGAAGCGGCCCAAAACCGCTGCGAAGCGCGGCGCTACGATGCCTAAATCGAAGTAGGTAGTCGTTGTTCCCAATCAACTTGCCCGTTTTTCAGCGTCGACGTCTCCGCATCATAGGGGGAATGGACGCGCCCGGTCTGGCGGCTAGAGGAACGGAACGCTATCATTTTATTGTATTAGTAATGACGCATGAAATGGCCTACAATTGACTTTACCCGGCAGCGCCACTGGCAGCCGGTAGGCCCGGCGGCCGCTGGAACCCCCGATCGGCTGTCGGCCTGTCCCCATGAAAGTTACGTGCGGTGGCGACCAACGTGAGACGAGATCGAACCAACAACCCCGCAACCGGCATCAAGGGCAAGGGCCACGGGCCGCCGGCCAACGACGAAGCAGGATATTTCGAGTTCTGCCCCGTTTGTGGCCAGACGTTCGACAAGCGAAACCTTGGCGAGGTGCTGCATCACTGTCTCCCCGACCATGAGCCGTTGAACTCGATGAATAGGTGACCAGCGTTCGAACAGATGGTTTCGCTCATCCAAGATCGTGATCGGTCCCAACCAGACGATCTCAAAAGTGATTGCGGATGTGGTCGTTAAAGTAGCGGGCTTGGCGAAGGCCGCTTTGAACCCGGCAAAGGTCTCCGGTGGTACCCGGAACCATTGCACATTGGGCGGAATTGGCTGAAAGTGATCGAACCACAGGACGGGGGTGTCGGACGGCCACGCATCCAGGCGGCCGAGGCGCGGATCGATCGGCGGAAACAGGGGGAGAAATGCACCCTTGGACGAAGGCTGAGCTTGCGGAGATCACTGGAGGCATATGGGAAGGCGACCTGCCGGAAGGCTGGACGACCGACTGCATAGCCTTCTACGACGCACTGATCGGCCCCGGCGCGCTCGTCATCCCGCGCGTTGGCACCTACCGTTACGGCGTACACCCCAGGAAGATCAGGCGCTTCAGGCGACAGGGGCTCGCGCTCCTCGCGGACCGAGAGTACCGGCCCAACTTCGAAGACTTGCCGTTGCTCCGGGTGGCTTCGGTCCGCGTCGCCATGAAGTATCTCGCCGAGCGAGCGCGGTCTGCTTACGGCGGACGCCTGATCGCGGTTGGCGGCAGCGTCGGCAAGACGAGCACCACGGCGATGATCAACGTCATTCTCACCGCAGCTGGTTATCCACCTTTTCCGGGCGAAAACTTCAATACCGTCTCCGGCGTGCTCGGCCTGATCGCCAACCTTCCTGATGGCATCCACGCTATCGAGGTGTCGATTGGCTTTTTTCGGCGGCTCCTTGAGGTATCTGCGCTCAAGCCGCATGTCGCTCTTATCACGACGATCGGCGACGCCCATCTCGAAGAGTACGGCTCGCGTGAGGCCATCGCCAAGTTGAAAGCCCGCCTGTACGATGTCGCTGAGGGCGGCACATCGATCGTCCCCCGGGATTCCGAGCATTTCGAATATCTCCGAGCCCGCGCGCTGTCGTTCGGGGCGAAGGTCGTGTCCTTCGGTGAACATGCTAAGGCCGACTACCGGCTCGTGGACTATTCGCACGAAGATCAACTGGTGCGTGCGGTCCTGAAGGGCCGGGATTTCGCCTACAAGCTAGGTAATCCAGGGCGGCACATGGCAGTCAACAGCCTCAGCGCGCTGGCGGCTGTCGATTCGCTCGGCCTTGATCTGGGAGCTGCGACCAACGCGCTCGGGGAGGTGCAGGCCATCCACGGACGTGGCGAAGTCATACGCATCGTCCTCGCGTCCGGCGAGGTCCATGTCGTCGATGAGGCCTACAACGCGAATCCGACATCGGTGGCCGCCGTGCTGGCGGCACTCGCTGAGGGGAAGCGCGCAAGTGGGGGCCGAAAGCTTGCCCTTCTTGGCGACATGCGGGAACTCGGGCCACGATCGGCCGAATTTCACGCCGGTCTGGCGGAACCCGTTCTCGCGGCCGATCTGGATATGGTGATGACGGTTGGGACGCAGATGACATATCTCCGTCGTGCCCTGCCGGAGTACCTCCTCGGCCCACACTTCGCGACAGCAGACGATGTGTTGCCCGAGCTCGCCACTATCCTGCGCGCGAAGGACCGCCTTCTTGTGAAAGCTTCGAATGCCATGGGTCTGCATGAAGTTGTAACTCGCTTGCGCCGGCAATTTGGACGCTAGTCCGCCGCGATATAGCATCGGTGTTTGAGATCGAGAGTGCCCGAAACGTTGAGATTCGTCGAATTTCGCTTTTTTTGGACCAAAGCAGAAAAATTGACCGGAGATCAGCTCCGCCCATGACTGGTTCCACTACCAAACAGTCTCAGGCACTTGGCGGAAAATTGTTTGCCGCCTAATTCGATCTGTGCTGCCCCCGGGTGACCAGGGTAGCGCCGGCTGGACGCCGCCAACCGAAGTGCTGCGCACAGTCATGCCCGCTCGGTCATTTCGGCCATGCATATAACGGCAGTCGCCGGGAATGGTTGGTTGGTCCGAGCCCAATGCAGCAACAACAAAGATATAGCCCTGTGCCGAGCACTGACATCAGTATTGCTTCAGCGAAGGAGCACTATTCCTAAGTCTCCAAGGCCTTTCGGCGGAGTCGCACCATACCAGTCCAGGGCCACACTCGAGTTGCCACTATAGAAAAATTGCCACGCAACAATCCAACCTGAGTTGGCAGTCGACTTCAGGTCTGTTGTCCCTCTCATCCGAAAACGATGATGGGGCAGGTAGATAGCCCCTTCAATTAAGTAGTTTTTGTTTCCGGACAATGAGACCGTCGGCACAGAGGGCGTAACTGTGCGTGACCCGAAGATAGCGATGCCAGCGTAAATGCCGCTCGTGGGAGCCGAAATCCTTACGCCACCTTTGCCTGCTGACTGAATAATGCTTGACTCGGAGTCAACGAATATCGTGACTTCGTCGCCCGAGAGATTCACATGGCTGCCGATGCTCACTGTTGCGTTCTGAAAATAGTGAACTCCGGGAGAAAGAACGACATTTCCATCGAGATCGATGTTTCCACAGAACACCCGGCCGGCCGGAATGGTAACATCGGTCAGCATCTGATCACTGTAGTCGCAGCCGTTCGGTGGAACGGGCTGCGGTAGATCGACAAGGGGGTCTGCAAGTTCGGGTTGGTTGGTTTTCGGGATGATGGTGTAACCGCCGCCTTGGTAATTGCCCACTATAGAGATTTTTCTGGCGACAATCTTTCCGGTTCCAACGTGCCTCAGTGCCCTTGGACTGGAGGAATTCACTTGGATACCGCAGTTTGGCACCGAAAGCCCCCGGAACCCATTACCGTCAGCGCTCCATTTGAGGCAGGATCGAGGACATAGAAGCAATAATCCGGCGCGGCTTTTCGGGCCGTTGCCGCCGCGTGAAGGTTAATGCTCCGAATTCCAGCAAGACTCATGAAAGCGGTTGGCATTCCAGCTGAGATTTCAACCGCCGCCTCTCGCGTCCCAGCAGAAGGAGTGGTGATGCTCACCCCAACGACAGCGCCGGTCACGAAGGAGCCATTGGCCAGCGCCCAATTCTTCGCGGCCTGGACGGCTGCTTCGTTTCCTCCATCGCTCTCGACGGCAACAAGAGCCGCCGAATCGGCTATCTCTTGCAGCTTGGATCTCCAGGAAGCGGCGTTGGTAAAGTCAATGCTAAGGCCGAGGGCCAAGCCCAGTGGCACCACCATTAAGGCCATCGCGACGGCAAAGTTCCCCCGTTTTTCGGGCGGCAGATCTTTCAGTCTCCGCATCCAGAAGCCCTCTCTTAAGAGCAACTTAGACCGAAGATGGTTTAGAATTTACTAAATTAGAACAACAAAACGCAGCGGCAATTCACGCTCGGCAAAAAGGCGATGCAAGCTGTCTCGCTGCTCATTGAGCTGAGTGAAACGCGGCAGACCTTGAAGTCAGCGATGTGCTAATTCTTTACTTAAGGCCGAAGACTTGCTGAGCCTGGTCAGACTGCAACAAGTCGCGTGCCGAATGTCCGACACCCGGCAAAATCACGAGACGCCAATTGAAAGGCCACCCGTTAGCGGTCGCGACAGCTTGCGCCAGCTCAAAAGTGAACTGCCCCCGATCCAAACGCGTCTCTCCTTGGCGCATAGCAGCTGCGCTTTCGTTTAGATCGACATCGCCAGTGTCGTCTTCTCCAAGATAGATCGTTAGAGGCAAAGCCAGATAGGCCTTCAACTCCTGAGAGGCTTGATCCGGCGTATAGACGCAACCCGAGGAGAGACATCCCAGCCCGTAGGCTGCCGCCTCTGCTAGGGAGGGCAATACGTAGGTCGACGGATTGGCTACGACCACTCTCTTGGCATCCGACAAGGCAAATGCTGCAACACGCGACATGAATTGACCTCCCGCCGAGTGCCCAAAAAGGTAATACTGGGCAGTCGGCAGCCCCTCTCGGGCCCTCGCCCAGTTTACCAAGCCCTTCACGTACCAGACAGTCCACCTGTCCCGAGGTTGAATTGTGCCCGAGTTGACAATGCCTCCCCGCTGATAGCTCCAGCCTGGGAACCTTTCCAGGTCGAAAAGCGGCGCCATAACGATCAGGCAATTTCGATCCGCAAGAGGCTGCGCGTAGTCTCGGTAGGATTCGGCCGTTCGGCTTAGTCCATGGAACACGAACAGGATCGATGGATTGGAACAGTTCTTCGGATGATAGGTGTATACTGTCAACTTTATGCCGTTAATAGTTGCTGAGGTCGTACCTTTGCCGACCTTCCAGGCAAGTACTTGGCCTGAATACGTCAGACTACAGCTTAAGACGACTGCCCCTAACAGACGGATTAGAAATCGCACCTGTCGCTCCCATGGACGATCCCGCAGGGATGACATATCCCATTAGCGGCAGCTAAACAAATCAAAACCGGCTGAGCAGTAAAGAGTTCGTTTCTCCACGTCTGGTCCTCGCAATGTTCGCAAGCGACGCCTCCGCGGCACCTCCTGCGTGACAGGGTATCGGCTCCTTGTTTTGTCGGCACGTATCGCTCGCGCCGCCATTGCGATCGAGGAACCCAGTGCAAATCCGCGTACGGCATACGCATGAGCTTCGGAGCCTCACGCCAGTGCAGGGATGGCCAATCTAAGGCATCTGTCTTGAACGGCTACGACAACATCGGCGAGTCCAGGCGACAACGCCAGCAACCGATCGATTGTCGCGCGACCGGCTGCTCCTCCCATTATCTTTGGTTGGTAGTCGAGGCGCGGATCTCTGTTTTGAACGTAAACTGGATAAATATCTAAACAGATCTGCTTCGCACCAAAGTGGAAGCAAGGCAGAATGGACTCCCCTTTGCTGTTTCCGGACCCAAATGCAAAATTGCCGACACTGTATAATATCGGCCGACCATTATAAATCTCGATCGGCTGAAGGATGTGGGGATGATGGCCGATGACTGCGTCCGCACCCAGGTCGATAAATAGCCGTGCTTTCATGCGGTCTTGCTCGGTAGGTTGGCGCTGGTATGGCAAACCCCAATGTACCATCACGGCGATCCGATCAACCAGTGGACGAAGTTGGGCCAGATCACGCTCGACGAATTCGGGCACATCTTGTGCTGAGCCTGGAAGTTCGCCACGAGCCGCTGTTCGACGGTTCCAGTAATATCCGAGAAGTCCGATGCGGATATCTGCGCCATCAAAAATCGCGGGGTGGTAAGCAGTGCTCTGGTTCCTACCGCCACCGTACGGTTGGATATACTGTCGCTCTAACGTGGCTAGCGTCTCAACCACGCCACCCCGACCGCAGTCTTGAATGTGGTTATTCGCGACAGTCATGGCAGCGAAGCCTGCACGACGTAAGACAGAGGCTGACTTGGGGTCGACTTTGTATGAGTAGTTCCGAGTGGTACCTGCTTTCTCAGAAATGGTGGAGAACGGCCCCTCAAGGTTTCCCGTTATCAAAGCGCAGCGTCTAAAGATCGGCCTGACCCAGGCGAAGGCATAGTCTGGGCCAAACCTGCGGATACGATGACGCATCCGCATCCCGGTCATCACATCTCCGACCGCCGCCAAATGGTACGGAGCGCTGGTGGACGAAGAGAGGAACTGTTCAAGTTGGTCCGGGTCGATGAGATCGATGTCATCCGGAATTATGACCTCTGAAAACTTCTCGCGAATTTTTACAACATGGCGCCGGACTTCTTCCGATTCACCGAGGCGGTAGAGGGGTGGCTGAACGGAGGGTGCCAACAATGTCTCAACCGCTGAAGAACTAAAGCCGATCCCACGCTTCTCAAAAACGCTTCGGATCAGCGTTTCGTAACGGCTGCTGAATCTCATTCGGTCTGCATGAAGCAAACACGAGGCAAAGTTCTCCGGAAGTGACCTGAGGGCACGCGTTCGAATTCCGGAAGGAGCATACGGGCTATCAGAAAGTCGTCCCAGCGCCAAAAGGGCAGCTACAACTAACGAAATGCAAGTAAGTTCGTCTCCCGGAAAAGCCTTGTGTAGGTCCCACATTGTCGCCGCTATGACTTGCGCGACCAGCGCCTCCGGCGGTGGCATCTCGGCATCGTCCATACGCGAATCATTGGCAAGAGTATCCGATGGTACGAACTCGGCATCATGACGGAGGTGCCAACACCATACGTAGGGAGTCGACAGCATCGCGGCCGCAAAGTATGCGCTCAAGGCGTACTCAAGGGGACCAGGCCTACTGAAACTGGCGCGCGGTGCATGCAGCCTGTCAGCTTGGATGTCAGCGGTATGGCGCACCACGTGAAACCCGAATGCCTGATATATGAAACTGGCATTGTGCGAGGGGTCGCACAGATAAGCACCGCCTGAAATTCGTGGAAGCCACCCTTCCGCTGTGACTGCACGCCCCGGGCCGAACAGCAATTCCCCACAGAGGGGGATCGAAAAATCATCGAGATTTTCGATTTTTGCTGGATATCGGTATTTGGTCCCTTTGACCGGCACCAACCTAAGCAGATCCCCGTTAACTCCCCCTTGTTTCGGCTGGTGCGCATTAACGATCGCTCTGACCTTCGGCAACGGGCCCTCGCCGAGTGAACGCAGTACTTCGTTCACTCGATGAGCTATCAAGGAGACGTGGTAGTAGACGTTGACCTGGCCGAAGCGTGCCGCGGCCTCACAACCTTCCTGTTCACCAAGAATTCCGCCGCCGAAAGGCTTGAAAACATAGTTACCGTGCTTGTCGGGCAGTGCTTCGCCCATCTCACCCGTGGGCCAGTGAACATCCGTGGCTGGATGACTGATTACGTCCACGTACCGCCCACGCAGCCCTTGCCTCCCCGTGTTTTGGCAAAGATAAGGCAGTTCGACCTCGGTTGAATGCACCCGGCCGCCAGTAAAATCTGAATCGCAACGCTCCCAGACGTAAACAGATCCAGTCGCCATCTTTTTCCCCAAAGCTACTGCTTCTTCTGCGAACGCTGAGACGCAAGAATTCACAAGTCTTGCGCTCCGCAATCCTGCGAACCTTTCGCCGACGGTTGCTGAAATTGATCGAAAGGACATGCCGTCGGTTGCCCTGAGGCCAACTCTCTACAGGGCGTGGAGATTGTCCTTCAACATGCTCTGAGGCCGCATTTTCGCTCCATGGTGGGAAGCTGGATCCGAGTCTGCAGCCCAGCTTCCGGCAGCGTTTTGGCCTCACTTCGCCTGCCCCTGAAGGGGGCTACACAAATCAATCTCCTGACGAGGCACATCTATCCGATGCTTGCGACCGGCTTTTTCTTCTCTCCGCTTATTCGAGCTGCCTTACTGAGGCCGCCTGCTGAACCGTTATTCTCACCCGATCCAGCGAGCTCTTGCCGAGCACTCTCCAATGCCTTCGCCGCAGATCCCTCCTTAATCACCTTAAGTTCTTCCGTGACCGTATTTGATTTTATGAGACGCCACTTGTCGAGGGAGGCGGCGCGCACGAAGCCGTAAGCCGATGGCATACGGACCATCAGCCAGCCTAGCTTCAACAATTCCTCCGTGAAGCCTCTCACGAACGCCGCCCCACCGACACGCCGTCCAGTCAGGCGCCTGAATGTCTTGTACGACATTCTTGCACGGGTTCGCGGCTGTCCCGCTTTGTTTGTGGTGCGTTTCAAAGTCAAAGCAACGAGTGTCGCCGCATCACTTAGCGAAACACTCGGTGTTGCAATCGGCGAAACAGTGTTCATAACCTTACTCTCCTTAGCTTGAGCAGAATCGATAAACTCATCACTGCTATCGAACGTCGTTCGTCTCGGGCCGAACTGAAGGAAACGGGGCCACTTCATCGAACCAGCCATCCTTTTTTGCCAAATACGACATTGCCATTGCGTGCATGGCAGACCTTATTTGCTGTGGCCGCGACTGAGACATAGATGCGAGGGGTTCCGCGGCTAGCTCACCAGATCTCGACAAAAGCGCCATTTTGGCACCCGATCCGTCAGTGCTCCATCTCAAAGTTAGAACCAAACCACCACTCTGTAGGTGCCGACGTAGGTCGGTATCAGTATCAGGCTCGGAACTGACCAATATTAGTCGTGTGGTCGGCAAGGTCGACAGCGCACGGCGGGGCCATTCATCTTCGCTGTTGACAATGAAATAGCCCTGGTTTCCGCACTGCAACACTCGCTGAGCGAGATCTTCGAGAACTGTACCATTGTCTGCATCCGTTCGAGTCATCGAGACCGCACGGCAAGCACCCAGACAAAGACCGCTCGCCCAAAGTCTGTCCGGAGAGGCCGCATAAACCAGGGCTTCCAGGAACGGGTCTCTGGCCAGCATTTGCGGGGTTGTCCGCCGCCCAAATTCCTGGGGTACAGTGTTGATGTAAGCGCCTCTTTTCGACAAGAGACCAACTCTTCGCCCTTCCGCCTGGAACCGATGATCGATTGCTGTCGCCACCGCACCAGTGTGTCGATCGCCGATGACGAGTACGGTGGCAATTTCCGAAGAGCCCGGCTCATTGTACATATTGGCCAAGATTATCTCACTCACATCTCTCGAGGTCCCCGCTCGCGGCCAAAGATGAAACTCGATCCCCGGCCGTGCATTTACCTCGATGACAGTACACCCGACCTCTTTGTATGATCTTGCAATATCGGGCATGATGAGATCTATCCCGGCAATGTTAAGGCCGATGACTCTCACGATGCGCTCGCACAGTTGCCTGTTATCTGGATGAACGGAGTTTGTAACATCGACCGGGACGCCTCCACGGGCGAGGTGGCCGGTAGGTCGGAGAACCAAAGGCTGCCCGGAAATTGGGACGGACTCCAGCGTAAGACGACGCAAGGCTAGGTGCCGTAGCAGCTCATCGTCAATCTCTACAGGAGAAAGACGTCTCCCGTCTCTGTCGGGTTCTCGGTTCAAATCATGAATCAGGTCAACTATCGTTTTTTCACCGTCGCCAACGACTTGGGGGGGGCAACACATGACCGCCGCAACGAGATGATAGTCAACGACTGTCGCTCGAAATTCCGGGCCGGCTATGAACTGCTCAACCAAGACGCCAAATCGCTCTGACTGAGTGACGTCGTGCGCTATATCGAATGCAGCCTCAACTGCACGGCGTCCCCGCAGTTTAACCGAGACTCCCCGCCCCTGATTTCCCTGAACCGGTTTGACCACGACGGTCTTACCCAGCTGTTTGGCGGCAGCGACGGCCTCAGGTTTGGTGCGAACGGTAATCTGACGGGGTACTGGGATCCCCGCTTGCGCCAAAAGTCTGTTGCCCAGCCTTTTGTCCAAGGCCACCTTCGCCGACGCAAACGATGTAGAACCCGATATCGTCGAGAACAGCTGCTTCTGGTGCTTGCCTTGGCCAAGGCGAAGGTGGTTACGGGCAATGAATTCGAATGGGATGTGATTTCTCTTAGCTGCAGCTACAAGCACAGCGGTCGAATTTGAAAGACGTCGTCTCTTCGCCCTTTCCAGGTTTAGCTCCCGAGTCTGAGCGTATTTCGCTGCCCCGTCCTCGCCTCGCGCCGCCTCACCTATCGCTTCAACGACAGCCGAAGCAGCCGCGCGCGACATCTGCGGGTCATCCGACTCCCAAACGATTGCAAGATGGCTTTCGGACGGATCGCCTATTAGCGACGCCGTCGGCGAAAACGAATAGAAATTCATCGCGCGGCGAAGCTCAAGATCAGCGGACAGGATTGCGTCGGCAATGTAGCGAGGGACCAAAGCGTTTTGTGCACAACCGGGAAACATTTCGGACAGCGCTGAGCGAGCCAGCGCAGTAAAATCGAAGATGCAAGAAACCGCTAGCCGCCCGATATTCAGGGTTAATTTGACCACCGTGTTCGTGCTATGCACATTAAGTCCCGATAGCACCTTAAAACTGACAATCTCAATTTGTCCCAGCTCTTCAGATAGGCTGACCATAACCCCACTTTTGACCCCGGATGTTCACGCTCCGCCTGCTTTTCGACCGTCTCCCACAATACAGACTTCCTGACCACGCTTCCGCTGCAGCCACTTCAAATGCATCTCGAAACGGGCACCGCATCGATGGGCATGAGCGGCTTCGGCAAGACCCGATGTGAACGGGCGAAGATGTGGCGCATTCCACCACATTTAAGCACGCTTTATATCTGATCCCCCGCGTTCAGTCGGCCTAAACGCTACGGCCGCAGCATCCGGAAGTCGCGTTCTTATTCTCTTGAAAGACCAGTGGATTTCCCGTCGGCCTGATCCGGACAATGCAGTTGGATGGTATGTGGCCTCGCGGGGAGATGTCGTCATGCATTCGAATGGCAGAGATCCAGACATTATAGTGTTAATAGCCGTTAAAAGTCGTCAGCTTGGGTATGTATTTTAGGCATCTAATACTAGTTATCTAATCATATTGGTTATTGGATAATCGATTGCAAACGGAGAGGAGTATAGAAAGGAGCTTAATCTTATACCATCGAACAGAAAAGACTTCTAAATGCCATCCAAATGTAAGTTGGGGGGTTCATGTCCGTTTCAAGAATTAAGCGCGGGCGCCTGAAGGGAGCTAAACGAGCATTCGCCACCCGCCGGGTCGCCGCATCTCACATGCGCACACTCGTCACCGGACCTATACAGCCCGTCGCTGGCGATCTTGTTTTGGCGCGTGTTGATGAACTCGGCAATCACAGCAGACTGGAGCTCATCTGCGGGCGAAAGGCGATCATGTTTCGCGGAGATGAGATAATCCTCTGTTATGGAAACAGGTACGCTCCTGACCAGTTCGAGGCTGTCATAGGCCCTGATCTGGGGCCGTGCGACTTGGTAGCGGGGGGCGGCATCGCGGCATGTGAGCTTTCCAGGCATGCTCGCATGCTGGCGCCAACCAAGATCACCCCTCTCGGCCTGATTGGCGACAAATTCGGTCGCCGGCTAAACGTGTGGGATTACAAGGTCAGCTCCGACGATTTGCCCCCTTCCCTGCCGATTGTTCTGTCGCTTGGGACGTCAATGAACGCCGGCAAGACATTGACGGCAACGTCATTGGTCCGAGGGTTCAAAAAGGCGGGACTGAAGGTCGCGGCACTGAAAATTACAGGAACTGGCTCGGGTGGCGACACTTGGATTGTGCGGGATGCCGGAGCCGACATCGTTCTTGATTTCACAGATGCCGGATTTGCAACGACGTATTTAGCCCCGGTAGAGTTGATTGAGAAGGGCGCGTTCCGCCTACTGAACCATGCCGCTGAAAATGGATGTGACGTCGCTGTTATTGAGATTGCCGATGGGCTGCAGCAGAAGGAAACTTCCGAGCTAATTCTGGCTGAATCTTTTCGGAGCATGGCTCTTGGCGCGATTTTCGCTTCCTACGACGCGATGGGAGCAAAGTATGGAGTTGATACCCTCCGCGCTGCTGGCCACAAGGTACTTGCAATTAGTGGCAGGATCGGCCGATCGCCGCTCGGTGTGAGGGAGGCTGAAGAAGCCACTGGCCTGCATGTCTATTCCCCATGGGAGCTCCAGGATGGGGCACTCAGCCCCGTTCTAAAGGCTCGCGCTTCTGAAAAACTGGCTAACGGACAGGCCAATAATCCATATCTACGGCGTATTGCTGATTCCCCAAATCCAATGACGGCACTCGACCAGGGTCGAGCCTACTCTTCCCAGCTGCGAATTGATTTTTTAGGGAAGCTCGCGCACGAACTGATTCTGGCAGAGTTGGGAGAAACACCTGGCCCCGGAAGGCCTGCCAGTGACAGCAGGGCGACATGGCCGAGTCCCTTTGGGAGCGTCTCGGTCACGTTGCCCGAGTTGCTATCGCAAAGCTCGAACCCCGCATTTATGTCGATCCAGGCGCCCGCTGAGTTGATTGAAGCGGCAGTGCTGGCAAAAACCCGTGGAGCCCTCAAGTCATCTCTGGGCAGCCTGGTCCAAGCCCTCGGCTGCCCTCCCCTGTCCGCCACCCAAATGTACAACCTCGTGAGCGGAGCTTGGTCGATGTTCGAGGCAGTTGATCACGATGAACGCCTTTGGGCAGCAAATCGGCTTCAGCCAAATGTTCTTGCGGGACCTGCTTTGAGCCCTCATGACGATTTGGATGGGATGATCATGAATTTCTCGGGAATTTTCAACGAGGACCCCGACCAGCATGCCCCGCTTGGACGGGCGTGAAAGACGGTGTCCTTGCTGAGAACACGAGGTAGGCGGCGGTACAGCGCCCCCCTCAGCGAAATGTGGCGAAGGTCGATACCTGGCCTTGCTGCGGTTGTGGGTTTTGGTGTCTGTATCAATGCGCTCCGATTTGCTGGGCCGCTTTATTTTATACAAATATTCGACCGGGTCATTTCCAGCCGGAGCGTGGAAACCCTCGTTATTCTGACCTTGGCCGCCTTGCTCGCTCTGGTAACTGGCGTCGTGCTGGAAGCCATTCGTCATCGTATGCTTTCCCGCTGGAGCGTTTGGATCGAGCACCACTTGACCAGCCAGTCCGTGAAAGCCGGATTGACGGCAGGCGTCCCCAATCCGCCGCTTCTGACCAGCATCGAGAAAGTCTCCAGCTTTGTTGAGCGAGGGCTAGCTGCTTGGCTGGACGTGGTCTGGGCTCCCGTTTTCCTGTTATGTGTATACTTGATCCATCCTGTTCTCGGCCTGATCGCGTTGGCAGGCATGGCTTTGCTGACAGGCATGGGCCTGCTCAAAGAAAAGATCACACAAGAGCCCCGCCAAGCTGAACGTGAAGCTGCCAAGCAGGCGAAAGAGGTATTGATCTCAGCGGAAAGGCACAAAGACGTAGTCGGCGCCTTCGCAATGGCCGACGCGATCGCCGGTCGCTGGGGTAGGAACAGAGTAGATGGCTTTTTGCAGCGGGAGCGGCTTAATGCCAGAGGATCGAGCCTTGATGCAGCGATCCGGGCGCTGAACCGTTGCGTTTACATAGTTCTATTGGCATCGGGCATCTGGCTGTTCCTGAACGATTCGGCGTCCCTCGGAGGCGTATTTGCAGCCCGGCTCATTGCCAGATTTGCTTACAGAATGGTGGAAAAGGCAGTTCGGGAGCTCAGAAGCCTCAGGGAAGCGCGGGAGGGATACTCCAAGATCAAGGCGGAGCTTGCCAAACCGTTGGACGTAGAGCCGTCTCTGCTTCCTGGAACGCCGCAAGGCTCGTTAGTTCTCGATCAAGTTACATTCAGGCATGCTGGATCGCGAGCAGACGTATTTAGGAAACTGTCGCTTTCTCTGGCTCCTGGGGAATTGCTGCTGGTCATAGGACGTGCAGCCACCGGCAAGACGACGCTTTCTCGTCTTCTCATTGGTTTGCTCAAGCCCCGCACCGGCCAGATCCGCTTGGGAGACATGGACATAACCAGGCTTCCGGATAATGTTAGAGTTGGAGGCATCGGCTATTTACCTCAGCACGTTGAACTTTTCGAGGGAACCGTCGCGGAAAATATCGCGCGGTTTCAACAAAGTTCTATCGACGACGTG
Organism: Mesorhizobium sp. M0701; assembly: GCF_040320365.1. NCBI lineage: Bacteria > Pseudomonadati > Pseudomonadota > Alphaproteobacteria > Hyphomicrobiales > Phyllobacteriaceae > Mesorhizobium > Mesorhizobium sp. M0701. The sequence goes on along the minus strand of NZ_JAMYPO010000009.1, from coordinate 76,965 downwards.
GTTTCCGCAGCAAAAATAGCTGGGATACACGAAGTTATCATTCGTCTGGGCCAGGGTTATGACACTTTGCTTAACGACTCGGTCGGCCTGTCCGGGAGTGAACGGAAGCGAGTAGCCCTTGCCCGCGCGCTCTTTCGCGCGCCGAGACTTATTGTCTTGGACGAGCCATTCGCCAATTTGGACGCTGCCTCGAAGAAGACCCTCGAGTCGGCGGTTAGGCTTATGAAGGATGCGGGAAGCTCGGTAATTGTCACCATATCCGGACAGACCAACCGTCTTGCCGGATTAGTTGATAGGTCGCTGATCCTAGGAAGTCGATCGCCTGAGCTCACCGAAGGTTCGGTTCCTCCCGTTCGCTTCGGGAAAACTGAATTGCGGAGCGTTAAATGATAGCTTCGCTCGCCCGTGACACCGAACGCTCCGGCACCCAGCAAGCCGAGGATCCGCCGCCGTTTGGTAGGCGTTTAGTGATCTCTGGTTTCGCGATTGTCGCTGCCTTCTCGACCCTGACCGGCATGTGGCTTGTCGCGGCACCTATCCAGGGTGCGGTCTTGGCCACCGGGGTGGTGAATGTCGCGTCAAACGTAAAGACAGTTCAGCACCTCGAAGGCGGCATCATATCAGAGATATTGGCTCAAGAAGGAGATCGCGTGTCGCCAGGCCAGGTGTTGATACGATTGCAAAACACCGCTTCGGCGGCTGCTGCAAATGAAATCAAGGCGCAGTGGTACGAGGCGAAGGCTACGGAAGCGCGCTTGGTCGCGGAAAGAGATGGAAAGGACTCGATCGAAATTCCGCCTGAATTGAAAGCGTCCGGCAAATTGGCAGCGGATGCTGTTTCCGGGCAGGAGAGTGTCTTTCGGACACGTCAAAACCTCTTCAGAGAGCAGCTCTCCCTGCTGCAGCAAGCAACCGGAAGCATGGCGAAGGAGATAGAGGGTTTTGAAGGGCAAGTGGTAGCGGCTACCCGGAAGCTCGAGCTGATCGAGGAGCAATTAGGTGATGTGCGCAGCCTGTACGAAAGGAAGTTGGTAGTCAGGACGCGCCTTGTAGATTTGGAAAGAGAAAAGGCGGACGTGGGAGGTGCCCTAAGCGGGTATGTAGCGTCGATCGGCGCGACCCAGCAAAAGATGGAGGAGACGAAATTCAAGATTGCCGAACTTAGCGCCTCGACGACGGCCGATATCGTCGAGACACTAGGAGAAACCCGCGCCAAAATATACGAATACGAGCAGCGAATGGCCGCTGCTGATGACGTGGCGACGCGTACCGAGATACGTGCTCCTATCGGAGGCACCATAGTGGGACTTAAGGTCCACACGAATGGAGGGGTCGTAACGGCGGGAGAGCCGCTGATGGACATCGTCCCTCAGGAGGATAGCTTCGTTGTTGTGGCAAACGTTGACCCCCTCGACGTCGATCAGGTGAAAGTGGGGCTGCACGCGACGGTGTGGCTTAGCGCTGTGAACAGACGTTACCAGCAACCGATGACCGGTGACGTTCGCACTCTTTCAGCTGACCGGCTAATTGACCCTCGGACCGGTCAGGCTTTTTATTCAGTCCGAATTGTTCTGAGGCCGGAGTCTTTGAAGCCTGGAGCATTGCAAGCTGGAATGGGCACACAGGTCATGATCGAAACTGGAGCGAGGTCAGCATGGGAGTATCTCAGCGCGCCGGTCTATGCCGCTATGGGACGTGCTCTTCGTGAATAAAGAGAACGAGCAATAGACAAAGACTTTTACGCTCCCGTTCAAGTATAATTTGGGCGAGTATCGAGTATTATGTCTTCTTCCAGTCGCGGCCACCAGTCGACGCGTCGCCGCCGCTCGGCCCTGTCGACGCCGCGCATGCGCAGGCCGAACTCGACATTCTCGCGCACGGTGAGGAATGGAAACAGCGCCAAGCTCTGCCAGGCCATCGGCGTGTCCCGCTGCCAGGTGACGGCTTTCGTCGATCAGCACGGCCATTGAACACCATAGTGTCTGGATCGCTGCCGTTCGAATGCACGACGACATCGCCCCCGACAGCCACATATCATCCAACTGAAATAAGAGTGGAAACCATGGCCAGCAACGCCAAACTCGCTGAATCAGCTGGCGAAACGCCGAAGCTTAACATGAAACCGATCGAGGAGATTGACAGCAAGCAAATCTCCACGGCAATCCGACAAAATCGGCCGTTTGTTGTTCGAGGCTGGGTTGCAGCCTCCGACGGTTGGGGATTGGATGACCCCAAATGGGCGCGGCATACCGGGCAGGTTACGGTGGTTCCAGGGGACGAGACCACGGTTTCCACTGCATCCTATGTCTTACGCAAGAGCGGGATGACACACGAAATGACCTTCCGTGAGTTGTTCGAGCGGATCCTAGGCCAGGGGGAATGGCAACCACTGATCGATGCAAACGAGCGCTACTACATGTTTGGCGGGAAAGTCCCGAGCAGCCTTCTGGAGGCATTGCCTTGGCCAAGCGACCTGGAGTTCGTTGGCTCGTCTCCCTATGTTGCTTCCGAAGGGGTTGCCGCCAAGGCGCATTATGATCATTGGTACGCATTCCTGGTGCAGCTACACGGGACAAAAGCCGTAAAAATGTTCCCCCCTTGGGATTATAGTTTCATCTATCCGCAGCATGAAAAGACGGCCGACAAGCCCAGGCGGGCGCTTGTGGATTTGAATAATCCCGGTTTTGACCAGTTCCCGTTGTTGAATCAACTGCATGGAGAGATTGCCGTACTGAATGCAGGTGACGTTTTGTATATGCCGGTCGATTGGTGGCATGAGGTTGAAACCGAGGGATTCTCCGTCAGCATCAACCGGCGTTTGAGACGGAGTGCGCTGGACTGGGCCGGCGCTCTGCTTGTATTCGGCTATCAGGTCCTGCAAGGCGCATACCGTTACGGCATCGAACCGATTCCCAGCCACGAAATTAAGACTCTGGCCAAGCATGCCTATGTTGAGTGGAAGAGCGACACCGGCAAAACGGAATACGATCAATGGTGCGCATTCCTGGCGCAGTTGGGGCGGGACCAAGCAAAGGCGTTGCGGATCCCCGAAGATCTCGGAGTCCTCATGGCGCGGTGTTTTCAGACCGAGCAAGACCTAACGAAGGCAGAGTTTGAGGCGCTCTCGCATCCCGCGGCTGGACTACCTGTTCGGCATTGACCTGCATCCCGGATTTCTGACCGTTCTGAGCTGGAATTTTCCACTGAGTTGAAGTTTTCGGAGGTGCAGATCGCCTTCATCCTGCGACAAGCTGAGGAGGGGACGGCGGTTACGTGACGGTTTGGCTGAGCGCTGTGAGCAAACGTTACCAGCAACCGATGAGCGGTGACATTCGCACTCTTTCAGCTGACCGACTAATGACCCTCGGGCCGGTCAAGCTTCTATTCAGTTCGAATTGTTCTGAGACCGGTGTCTTTGAAAGCAGCGCCTGTAGCATTGCAAGCTGGGATGAGCACACAGGTCATGATCGAAACTGGAGCGAGGTCAGCATGGGAGTATCGCGCCGGTCTCTGCCGCCATGGGGCGTGCTCTTCGTGAATGACCAGAGGACGCGGCGGAGGACGCGGCACCACACGAAACACCACCGGATGGGCAAATCAAGACTAGCCTCTGGAGACGCGTAGACATCACCAACGTCCTGTTTGCGTCGACTGAGCTCGGGTCATTGCAGCTGCGGGAGGCATGCTACCATGCTCAAGTGCTACCATGTTGACCGGACCCGCCGCGAAGTGCTGAACTCCATCGCGCTCTCAGCTCAAGCTGCGATAGTCCTGAAGATCCCATCCGCAGGAGCTCCTCAAGCGGTGTTTGAAAAGAACCCGCAGGGCTCTTTCCCCCCTGCCTCCCTCACAAAGCTAGTGACCACCATCACAGCGCTCAATGTGGCATCTCGGTGCGAACGTTCCTTGAACACCATGATGGAGATGATCGTAGAGGACAAAGCAAAGGGGTCGGGCAAAAACATTAACGTGGGTGATCGCTTTTCCTTTCAGGATGCGATCGCAAACATGATGCTGCCGTCCTCCAACGTCACGGCCAACGTCGTGGCACGGACTTTCGGCCAGCTTCTGATTGATATCGAGGAAAACGAGGCAAGCTCTGTTCCTCGTTTCGTTCAGGAGATGAACGCGACGGCCGCCAGTCTCGGAATGACCAATTCGACTTTCGTTAATCCGCATGGGCTCTATGCCCCGGCACAGATCACAACCTGTGCGGACATAGCGAAGCTCCTGGTGGATGCGATCGAGCGCCCAGCGATTTCGAGTGTGTGGGGCCGCGCCACCTACAACATGACGATCATAGGGCCGAATGCTAGAACCCAACAAATCACGTCGTCTGTAAAAATGATTGAAGGCGACGATGTTTTGGGTGGCAAGACTGGAACGCTCCGGCCCAAGACCTATAACCTTACCATCTATTCGCAGACGACCTCGGGGGCGAAATTAGCCTCGGTCATACTCTGCTCTCCTTCGGATGATGCCCGCTATGCGGATATGCGGCTTCTCTTGAGCGCTTTGGATGAGGTGTGATGTGACGAGAAATCGAGCATGATAGGGGATGCTCAGCCCACCCGAGCTGCGGCGAGTGGCCGTCATGACGAAACTACTAGCAGGTTGTTGAAAATCTGTTTCGTTCCCTGAACGTCTCGCATTCATGTCCTGGTCCTCTCGATGGGCCAGAACGAACTTCAAACCGCATTAGATCAGAGGGGCAAGGTCAACCTGGCCAATGTTTCGGCTTGAGAAGCAGGGACGGAAGCCGCACCGAGCTTCGTATAAGCCGAAGGAACGCCGCGTTGACTAGCCGATAACCCACTAAAACCGTGGATTTATTGAAACCGCACGAGCATTGCGGGTCGGGCGCGCAGTGATTGAAAATCATCGCGCCGCGCTATGTTATTTGCAAGCTGCGCGCCAGTTCCTTTCGCTCTCGTTAGCGGCCTTGGCAATTCAGCCACAACCGATGCGGAAAGGGGCAGCTCTGGTCCCGCAAGAAAGGGGCATCCGTTGTGTCATTGAATTTTACGTTTTGAGACCGGCGGCGGGCCCAGGTCCGCTTGCCGAACAGGGAGGAAGACAATGGACGGAGAATCGCATTCCCAATCAAGGCGAAGATTTCTGAAGACGAGTGGACTTGTCACTGGGCTAACGGCGACGGCGCTTACCGCTCCCTGGGTTCGAAAGGCCGGAGCCGCTGACACGATCATCTGGAAGATTCAAACCTCGTGGCCGGCGGGTGTCGGACTTGAAACTTTCCAGAGCTGGTGTGGGACCATCAAGGAAAAGACCGGAGGCCAACTCGAATTTCAGCCGTTCAAGGGTGTGATGGAGAACCCGACCGTCGGTTACGTGACGCCGGACATGTATCAGGGATTGTCGATCAACCTCTGAGGCTCTCCGCGCCCGTCCTGTCCGGGCGGGCGCACTCTCCTGCAAGAGGCAGTCGCCGATGCCCTCACTCACATTTGTGCTGCCGCACTGGCTATACTGGTCAAGCCTCGTGCTTTTCCCGCTCGTTGCGGTCTTCCTTGTCCATCGCGAGCGGGCACAGCGCGATGCCGGCCGTCCAAATCTCTTTCTTGCTTACCTGTTCCTGGTCACTGCAGGCTTCCTCGGCATGCACCGGTTTTATCTGAAGAGCAGGTGGGGATTCATTTTTATCCCGCTGTTCATTGCAGTGCTTTGGACGAGCGCCCAGGTACGCGACGGACGTGAGGCAGTGTCGCTCGCGCGATCCCAGAGCGAACACGCCGAAAGGCTGTTGCCGCGTGCCAAGGCAGATGTCGCAGCCAGCAAAGAAGGCGCTGCCGATCGCCTGGCGAAAGCTGAGGCAGACGCCACGGTGGCGCGCGATAATCTGAGCGCCGCCGCCCATGGGCTCGAGCGCGCCAACAGCATCGGCCGAATTGCCGGACTTCTGCTTGGTCTCGCTCTCGCAGGCGACGCCCTTCTAATACCCGGTCTTGTGCGGCGCGCCCGCACCCGTGAGATCGAGCGCGCCGCGGCCGACCATCCGCTCGTAGTCGATGTGCCAGCCACGCCCGTCAAGCAACCGCTCGCGTTGTTCCAGCCGGTCGACTGGCTGGTACGCGTGACGGGCGAGTTCGTCGCGTATTGGTCGGTTCTCGCAGTGGTGGCGTACTACTACGAAGTGGTGGCCCGTTTTGTTTTCAACTCACCGACCAACTGGGTACATGAAAGCATGTTTCTTATGTTCGGCATCCAGTACATGCTGGCAGGCGCCTATGCCTACCGTGACGAAACGCATGTCAGGGTAGACATCGTCTACAGCCATCTCTCCGAACGCGGTCGTGCTGTCTGCGACATCATCACCTCGGCCTTCTTCTTCTTGTTCACCGGCACCATGCTGGTCACAGGATGGCGATTTGCGAGCGATGCCACGGCGGTTGGCGAACGCTCATTCACCGAATGGGGCATCCAATACTGGCCGGTAAAGCTCGCGATCCCCGTCGGGGCAGCGCTCCTGTTGCTTCAGGGTCTATCCCGGCTGATGCGAGACATCGCCACTGCATTTGGAAGGGTCGGCTGAGCGATGGGCCTCGAGCTTCCGATCCTGTGGCTCAGCATATTGATGTTCGGGGGTCTGGGCGTACTTTTGCTGCTCGGATTACCGATGGCCTTTTGCACCGGCAGCCTTGCCGTGCTTTTCCTCTTTCTATTCGGCAATTCGGCCATGCTGAACATGCTGCCGTCTCGGGTCTTCCCGTTCATGACGGATTATCAGCTCTCGGCGGTGCCGCTTTTCATCTTCATGGCCGCGATTCTCGAGAAGGCGGGCATCATCGAGGAGCTGTTCGATGTCGTCTACAAATGGCTGGGCGGACTCAAAGGCGGGCTCGCATCGGCCACGGTGATCTCCTGCACGCTGCTGGCCGCGATGGTCGGTGTCGTCGGGGCGACGGAAGTGACGATGGGCATGATCGCGCTCCCGGCCATGCTGCGCCGCAACTACGACGCCAAGCTCGCCTGCGGCTCGCTTCTTGCTGGCGGGACCCTAGGCATTCTCATACCCCCTTCCGTCATGGCGATCGTCTATGCCGTCGTGGCGCAGCAGTCGCTGGGCGAGCTTTTGATCGGGTCGGTATTTCCCGGGCTGCTGCTGTCCGGGATGTACGTCGCCTACGTGACGGCGCGCTGTTACATCGACCCCAAACTCGGCCCGGCGTTGCCGCCGAACGAGCGCATTGACTTCGCCCAAAAACTCAAGCTTTTGCGCCGGACGTTCATGCCGATACTGCTGATCCTGCTTGTGCTCGGGGTCATCTTCATGGGCATTGCCACGCCGGTCGAAGCCGCCGGCATCGGTACGTTCGGGGCTTTCATCGTCTGCGCCGCACATCGGCGCCTGACCTGGGACACGATCCGGGAGGCCTGTGTCGCGACGCTCAAGGCCACGGCGATGGTCATGTGGATATTCTTCGGCGCCACCATGTTCGTCGGTTTCTTCATCCTGAAAGGTGGGCAGAACTTCGTAGCCGAATCGATACTCGGAACAGGCTTGGCGCCTTACGGCGTTCTTGTTCTGATGATGATCATTCTGTTCGTCCTGGGCATGTTTCTGGACTGGGTGGGCATTCTCCTTCTCACCGTACCGATATTTCTGCCCATCCTAAAGCCACTCGAATTCGGCGGCACGTTTGGGCTAGCCGGTGTGGCTCCTGAAGACGTGCCACTGTGGTATGGTGTCATTTTCATGGTCAACATGCAGATGGCGTTCCTTAGCCCGCCTTTCGGCTATTCGCTGTTCTATCTGAAGAGCGTTGCGCCGCCGGAGATCTCGATGGCGACGATCTTTCGATCCGCAGTCCCCTTCTTGTGCCTGCAGGCGATCGGAGTGGGACTATGCATCGTGTTCCCCTCAATCGTCGTCTGGCTCCCGAAGGTCATGTACGGAGCCAATTGACCACATTTGCGGCTTGCCGACACCGAGGATCAGTCGAATTTGATAGCTTTTCGCTTGAACGGCGTCACCTTTTTGCCTTCCTTTGCGCGTCGTCATGAGATCGCTTCTTGAAACAATCCTGGCTGCGAGTGCGGGTTTATCGCACTCGACCAGTCTTGGTTATCTCGCCTACGCCGCCCCGGGAATGCCGCCCCATCTGTCCTTGCCGAGATGGCCAAGGAACCCGCCGCCGATCAGATCGTTTCGCGATAGATCAATCGGACGAGGAGAGACATGCTCGAAATTCTGCATGCTCACAATCGCGGGACACCGAACACGGGCCGGCTCTGCCAGTTCGGGGCTTGGCGCGATGCTGCGTGACGATGCTGCGTGACGTCGATTATGTCCTGCAAAAACTCGACTGGATGCGCGCCGAAGGCATCTGGCCCAACGGCTTGCGATATCTGTGGACCGATGCATTCGGGGTCGTGCTCTACGTCTCGCTTTATGCGGAAACTGGCGAAGAGCGCTGGCTGGGCGAAGCCGAGCGGCTGGTGGCCGATGTCGAGCGTGTGCTCGGCCGCCGGCGCGGACTGAGGATCGGCGAAGCGGCCGATCGCGACGGCCAGTATTTCCACTATCTGGCGATGTGGCTGTTTGCCCTGGCGCGTCTCGGCGATCTGAAGCCGGAATACCGCAAGCGCGGCATTACGCTGGCGCGGGACATTCACCCGGCGTTTGTGGTCCCCGGCCGCGGCGTGATCTGGAAGATGCAGGAGGATTTGAGCGGTCCTTACCCCGGCTACGGCCTCGGCAGCATGGATGCCTATGACGGCTACGTCTCTTACCGAATGCTCGACGACGAGGAACTGGCGCCCGAGATCGCGCAGATGCGTGACCTGATGGTGCGCGATTGGCGCAGCCTCGACATCGACCAGGACCTCGGCCTCGGCATGATGCTGTGGCTCGCCCATTTCTTTCCCGACGAGCCGTGGGCCGAGGCCCAGACGAGGCGTTCGCTGCGAACCCTGGAAACGATGTGGGTCGACCCGCCCGGTTATTTCAGCCGCGCGCCATGGCTGCGCGATACCAAGTTCGCCTTCACCAATTACGGCGTTTCGCTCGGCCTGCAGGCCGCCGGTATCTGGCCGGGGCGTGTCGATAGGCTGAACGCCTTCTTCGAGGACTGGCGCTCCGGCGACGAATACGACCGCGAGGCGATCACCTGGGTGATGGCCTGCACCTCGCATCTTCCCGGTGCTTTTCTGACCCGGGGTGGCGAGAGAACGATTGAAAGCGACGAACCTCGGGAACGTTCCTCTGCCGGCGCGGTTGTCGATGAAAGTGCATCGAAAAGCAAAAGCAAGGAACGCGGTTGAAATGGCCACTCTCTTGGGAAAACCGGGGAGCTGTTGGGTGGCGACGGCCACCTCCACGAACTATCCCCAGCTCGAAGGTTTGGTCCGTGCGGACGCCGTTGTCGTGGGGGCTGGAATCGTCGGGCTGACGACGGCGCTTCGGCTTTGCGAGACGGGCCGGTCGGTGATCGTCTTGGAAGGCTTGCGGACAGGTGGCCAGGTGACCGGCCGCTCGACGGCCAAGATCACCACGCAGCATGCGCTGATCTATCGTCATCTCATTGACAGCGTAGGCCGGGACCTGGCGCGGACCTATGCCGATGCGAATTCCGCCGGCGCCAAACAGATCCGCGATTGGGTTCGCGAGTACGCCATCGCCTGCGATCTCGAGAGCAAGGACGCCTATAGCTACACCTGCAGTGAAAGCCGGCGCGCGGAGATTGCGGCCGAGGCGGAGGCCGCGCGCCAGGTCGGGCTGGAGGCCGAGATCCTCGACCGCGCGCCGCTGCCTTTCGTAACGGCCGCCGCGCTACGGTTCCCCGACCAGGCGCAGTTCAATCCGGCGATGTATCTGGTTGGCCTGGCGGAAGCGGTGACGGCCCGTGGCGGTCGGATCTTCGAAAACAGCCGCGCCACCTCGATCGACGAGGCAAGCCGCTGGCGCGTCGTCACCGATGGCGGCGCCGTTGATGCCGGGCACGTCGTCGTCGCCACCAACATGACGGTGAAGAGCCCCGTCGGCATGGCGAACCGGACGCAACCGCGCTGCCACACCGCCATGGCCTTTCGGATCGACGATCCCCTCCCTGTCGACGGCATGTTCATCGGCATCGACGACCCGACGCATTCCATCCGCACGGGCCGTGATGCCGAAGGGCCACTGCTGGTCACGCTCGGCCCCAAGTTCAACACCGGCTGGGACGGCGACGTGGCCAAGCGGTTTGTCGAACTGGAAAACTGGGCAAGAAAGAACCTTCCGGTCGGCGACGTCGCGTGGCGCTGGTGCAATGAGGACTATGATACGGCCGACAGGATCCCATATGCCGGCGAACCCGATCCCGCCAAGGCCGCCGGCTTCCACATTGCCACGGGCTTCAACGCCTGGGGCATCACCAACGGGACGGCCGTGGGCGCGATGATCGCCGACCTGATCTGCGGCCGCCCGAGCCCATGGCAACAACTCTACGATCCGGCCCGGCCCTATCCTGAGGCCTTCCACAAGAACGGCCGCAGTCAATCGATCGTCTCGAGCACCCACGACATTGCGCCTGGTATGGGCGGCGTGATCGTCAGGGGAGACGAAAAGATTGCGGCGTGGAGAGACACCGAAGGCGCACTCCAGGCGGTTTCGGCGATTTGCACCCACAAGGGCTGCACCGTAACCTGGAACAATGCGGACCACACCTGGGATTGTCCCTGCCACGGCTCGATCTTCGCCGCCGACGGTTCGGTCATCCACGGCCCTGCCCGAAAACCGCTTGCCCAGATTACATTGTGAAGGCGGCGACCGACACGGCCCGCGTCACGCCGGCCGTTCGTAGGTTCCGACCAGCTCCGTCTCCTCCAATGCGTGTTTCTGGGCTTGCTTCCAGACCTGATGCACGCCCGCCTGTCCTGGTACGCTGAGGCTCGGCACATCGAGCGCGGCCAGCAGGAAGTGGTAATGGTGGACGCCGTGCCCTGCAGGCGGCTGCGGACCATCGTAATACGCATTGCCGAAATCGTTGGTGCCTTGCCTGAGTGCCGACGGGCCGGGCTTGCCGTCTTCGGCCTCGGCTAGTCCCCCGGTATCCGGCGGGATGTTGAACACCGCCCAGTGCCCGAAAATCCCGCTTGGTGCATCGGGATCCCGCACGACAAGAACAAGGCTCTTGGTACCATCCGGGACACCGGACCACTTCAGCGGCGGCGAGACGTTCTGGCCGTCACGCGCATATTTTTCGGGAATTCTTCCGCCTGCCCGGAACGCCGGGCTGATAAGGGTGAGTGGCATTGCTATTTCCCCAAGGAGGTTGCGACCGAGAAGCCCGCGCCTGCGCCGTTCACGCCGCTTGCTGAGCTTCGGCGACGCGTCTTATCTCGCCCGGCAGGGATTCCCAGACCTTGTGCATCTGTCCTTCTCCGACGTGATGGGCGAGTACCTTGGACACGACCCTGAATGCATCCTTGGAATCGACCGGGCGGGTAAATTCCAGCTCCGCCTTGATCTTGGCCAGAAACTCGTCGAGCGACCGCATCTTCTCGGGAGCTTTGGAAGGCTGATATTGGTCATAGAAGGCGCCGCGCACCAGGATCGGCAGCTGCGAGCCGAGGTGGGCTGCAAGATCCGGCTGCATACGGTCGCGCAGGGCGTGCAGCACCGCTCCGAGAACGTGCCAGGCGACCTGCCGATCCGGTCCAATCTCGTCCATGATCTCGTCGAGCCAGATGTTCGTGGTCTGCAGTGTCTTGTCGAATACGTCGAGTCCGGTGGCGTTCATCGAGATCCTCCTTCCGTTCAAATCCGACTAGGTGATGTGACCAAACAGCCGTACCTGCCCGTTGTTCCCCCATGCGCATGTCCTGATGCGCATTTATTGTCGGAGGTCCCGTCTGTTGTCGGCCCGTCATGAGGGGATTCGGGCCGGCTTTTTTGCCGCTGTTTTTCGACCACCTTTCTTGGCCGGCACCGGAACATCCTCATGGGTGGACGAGTTTTGTTTGCCGTCGCCGATCACATGGCGACGAGTGATGCAGACACAAAAAACAGGAGAAGAACCATGGCACATCACGATTTGGCGCCCCGGACGCCATCGCGCAGCCTCTACCCATCCGCGCGCGACCCGCTCACGTCATTCCACCGGCAGATTGACCGCCTGTTCGACGACTTCTTCGCGCCGATGGCCGAAGCGACTACGGCCGGCGATCTTTGGCCGAGCGTCGACGTACATGAAACAGACCAAGCCTATAAGGTCACCGCCGAATTGCCGGGGCTCGAGCAGAAGGACGTTGAGCTCAAGCTGCGCGAAAACACCCTCTTTATAACGGGCGAGAAGCGTTCGGAGCACAAGGAAGGCGAAGGCGGCCGCACCTACAGCGAACGCAGTTATGGCCGGTTTCAGCGGACCATCCCGCTGGAAGCGGAGATCGATGCCGACAAGGTGCAGGCCACTTTCAGAAACGGCATTTTGGCTGTCGAGCTTCCGAAGAACCCCGCTGCAAAGGACAAGACACGCCGCATAGAAGTGAAAGCGCGATAGTTGCCAAACTGAAGGCTGCCTGAGCAGGCGGCGTTCAGCCCAGATGGAGAAGAACGGCGAGCACGGCGGCAACCGCCCAGCGAGCGTCTAGCGCCGGGGATCGTCCGTTGCCTCGGAAACGCCTTCGAGAGCGATTTTGGCGGCTTCCTCATCGGTCCGCCCGAGGTCGGCCAGGGCGATGACGCCGACGAGGCGCTTGTCGTGATTGATCACCGGAAGACGACGCACCTGATGCTTGGCCATGATCTTCGCCGCATCGGTGATATCGGCGTCATCGAAGCACCAATAGACATGCTCGGACATGACCTCGCGAACGGTCGTGTTGCCGGCTGAGCGCTCCTCGGCGACGCCGCGCATCACGATGTCGCGGTCTGTCACCATGCCGACCAGCCTGTCATTCTCGCCGACCGGAAGGGCGCCGAGATTGTCGGCCCGCATTTTCCGGGCGGCATCCCTGATTGTCGTGTTCGGGCCGACCAGTTCGGTCCGACGGCTCATGATCTCCTGAACTTGCATGGGATCTTCCTTTCCCTGATTGCTGAGGCAACAAGTCGCCAGACGGACCTGTTGCGACGCATCGCTAGATTGCCAGCTGGCCGGACGAGGCATGTACGGATCACTACTTCGATCTTCCCGATCCGCGCTGAGGCGCGTGCCGGTGCCGGCACCTCGCGATCGAAACTATTCTTGGAACGTCCAGGCAGCGAGCGAGTTCCAAAATGGTACCGGTGCCGCAGCCATCCCACGGAATGTGGACGCAGGCTGGTGAAAAAACATCCGCCGGGAAAACAGATGCACGCGGATTGAAGGTCATGGCTATCATCTTTTCAGATCGCCGCGAGGCCGGGCGGCAACTCGCCGGGGAACTCGTTCGCTTTGCCGGCCGCGACGATGTGATCGTATTGGCGCTGCCCCGAGGCGGCGTGCCGGTCGGCTACGAGGTCGCGCAGGCACTCAAGGCACCGCTCGACGTCTTCGTCGTGCGCAAGCTCGGCGTCCCCGGCCACGAGGAACTGGCCATGGGGGCGATCGCGCCCTCAGGCGTACGTGTCCTGAACGACGAAATCGTCAACGGTCTCGCGATCCCGCCACATGTCATCGACGCGGTCGCTGCAAGGGAGGAAAAAGAGCTTCTGCGCCGCGAGCACCTCTATAGGGACGGGCGACCCCCACCGCAGTTGAATGGACGAACCATTATCCTCGTGGATGACGGGCTTGCGACCGGATCGACCATGCGGGCCGGGATCAAGGCGCTGCGAAAAAACCACGCCGCCCATATTGTCGCGGCCGTTCCCGTCGGTAGCCCCGACACTTGCGACGCGATGCGGGCGGACGCCGACGAGGTCGTTTGCGCGACGACACCAGAGCCGTTGCTGGGTGTCGGGCGCTGGTACGTGGATTTCTCGCAGACGAGCGATGAAGAGGTCCGCGCGCTCCTCGCCAGGTCCGGGCCCAAGCCCGCCGCTTCCGAAGAGGAATTGGCTGGGCGCGCGGGCGCGGGTCCGGCGCCTGGCACCAGATCGACATAGCGGAGATGGATATGGACCGGGATAGCGAGCACGTCGTGCATGTTCCCGCGGGACCTGTCACGCTTGAGGGCAATCTTTCGTTGCCCTCGGATGCTCGTGGCCTTGTGCTCTTTGCCCATGGCAGCGGAAGCAGCCGCCACAGCCCGCGCAACCGCTACGTGGCAGGAAGGCTGAACGAGGCGAACCTCGCCGCCTTCCTCATCGACCTGTTAACGGCCGAAGAGGAGCGGATCGACCAGGTCACGGCCGAGTTGCGCTTCAATATCGGACTGCTCGCCGAGCGGCTGGTCGGCGTCACGGATTGGCTCGGCGCCTCGCCGGAAACATCGGGGTTGCGTCTTGGCTATTTCGGCGCGAGCACGGGCGCCGGTGCCGCCCTGGTGGCGGCGGCCGAGCGGCCCGACCAGGCCGCGGCCGTGGTTTCGCGTGGTGGCCGGCCCGATCTTGCAGCGCACGCCCTGCCGCGCGTCCGGGCGCCGACCTTGCTCGTCGTCGGAGGCGCGGACAAGCAGGTGATCGCGCTCAACCGCTCGGCGCTGGCGGCGCTCCACTGCGAGAAGGAGCTCGCCATCGTCCCTGGCGCGACGCACCTGTTCGAGGAGCCCGGCGCCCTGGACGAAGTCGCGGGCCTGGCGAGCCGATGGTTCTTGCGCCATCTGATTTCGGACAGATCGGCGTCGACGTCCTGACAGCTGGGGCTTGGATCACCAGTCCCGGGATCATTTGCGTCCTCAACGCGTTATGATCCTCATAAGACCGCGCGCAGCTGCAACCCGAATGGCTGTCGCAACCCGTATGAGGGAGAAAGACAATGCCGGACAAGAAAACCATCGAGAAGGCCCGAAAGGACAAGCGCGAGGGCAAATCGCCGAGCACACAGGCCGGCGAGTTCGTGCACGAGGAGATCGATAAAATCCGCCGCGGCGAGCACGGCGCGCGCTCGACCCAGCAGGCCATCGCCATCGGGCTTTCCGAGGCAAGACGCGCAGGCGTAGACCTGCCCCCGCCCAAAAAGGGCAAGGTGAAGGAGAGCACGCGCAAAAGCGCCGAATACGCCTATGAGGCCGGCCAGGGTGAACGCACGCCGAAACGCCGCCCGCGGGTCTCGAAAGCCGTCTCCAAGGTGCTCGAGCACGAGCCGAGGAGTACGGCGTCGCACGAGGCGCTGGCGCAGCAAGCCAAGCGTGCGGCCTCGCGCCGGACGGCTGAGGAGCGCTCGGCCGCTGCCAAGAAGGCCGCCGAGACGAAAGGCGCCAGCGGAAGGAAGGCGGCGGCGCAGAAGGCCGCCAGAACGCGCGCGCACCACGCATAGTTCAAAGACGGCAGTTCGCCTCCTGGAAATCCGATATGGCCCAAGCGACCGGTATCGAGATCTGCCCCGGCAGCGCGGGACAACGCCGCTGCCCAAGGCGAACCTGCATCCGCGGGACAACATCGACTTCGAAATCACCGCTGACGAAACGGTGGCGCTGAACGAGCAATACGCGTCACTCGCGACGCTGCCTGACGCGTGACACCAACCGGAGGTACACGGCGGCAAGGGCAGCGGGAGACCGATCAGGAAAGCGCAGCCTGTTTCTTGAGCATGATGCGTATCGCCCATAACGCGGAGAACTCTGATCATGACCTCAGCTGCCAGCACGACAATGCCGCGAGACACCACTCAGACGAGACATATCGCTTTGCTCGGCGCGCCCTCTAATCTTGGGCTGATGCCGCAGGAGGGTGAGCCGGAGCCCGGCGTGTGGAAGGCGCCGGAGACACTTCAATCGCTTGGTCTCGCCGACCGTTTAGGCGCCGGTCCGTTGCGCTCGGTTCGGGCTCCGTCTTATCGGCCTGAGGTGGATCCTGCGACGGGCGTGCGCAATGCCCAGGCCCTGCGCCAGTATTCCAAGACGCTTGCCGAAGCGGTCGACGAGGAGCTGAACTCGGGAGGGTTCCTGCTCATGCTCGGCGGCGATTGCCGTGTGTTGCTTGGCCCTGCGCTCGCGCTACGGCGTCGTGGCCGCTACGGCCTTATCTTCTTCGATGGGCACACCGATTTCAAATTGCCGGATACCTCGCCGTCAAAGGGAGCCGCGGGCATGGATTTGGCCTTCGTGACCGGCCATGGCCCGACGCTCCTGACCGATTTCGGCGAGCACACTCCTTTGGTCCGTGAGGCCGACGTAGTCGCGTTTGGCTATCGCGATGTGCAGGACCCCGCGACTTACACGTGCAAGGCCGTCTTCGACACCGATGTTCACCGGATGGATTTGGCTGAAGTGCGGCGGCGCGGCTTCGCCGATGCGGCACGCATAGCGCTTGACGCGGTCGCAGGGCAGGACATCGAGGGTGTATTCGTTCACTTCGATGTCGACGTGCTGGACAGCGAGATCATGTCGGCTGTCGATACGCCGGAGGCCGGCGGTGTCTTGCCCGACGAAGCTGTCGAAGCCCTTCGCACATGGTGCAACGATCCACGCGTGATTGGGATGGAGGTGACGATCTATGATCCCGACCGCGATCCGGATCGTCGCTGTGGCGAGCTGCTGATCGACATTCTGGTCGCTTCCCTTCGCGGCCGGTAGACCAATGGGAGTCCTGCACTTGTGCACAAATGCAATCCGCCGGCACGAATGGCCGTCGGTCTGACGGATCGCCGCGCGCACCCATTCTGTGGTGCTACCTCATCGGGAACCGTTCTCAACGAACATGGTTCGGAGTGTGCGACCGAAGCATTCGGCTTCTTCTACCCGGCTATCGCCAAGGAGATTCGCCATGACCGGCAAAACCCGTCCCACCGTCCTGATCACAGGCAGCAGCGGGTTTCTGGGCCAGGCCATCGCTCGCGGCTTGATGGAGCGCTACGACATCATCGGCCTTGATGTTGCCAGACGATCCTTGCCCAGCGTCGAGACGATCGAGATCGACCTTACCTCGGACGCGAGCGTGGCGAAGGCACTGGCCGAGGTGCGCGAGCGGAGCGGCGGCCGCGTTGCCTCGGTGATCCATCTCGCGGCTTATTACGACACGACCGGCGAGGATAATCCGAAATACGGCGCGGTGACCGTCGAGGGAACGCGCCGGCTGCTGAACGCGCTGAGGGGGTTCGAGACGGAGCAGTTCGTGTTTTCGAGCACGCTGCTGGTGCATGCGCCGAGCCCGGCAAAGGGCGCCAGGATCGACGAGCGATCGCCGATCGATCCGGCCTGGGCCTATCCGAGATCGAAGGCCGAGACCGAGACGCTGATCCAGAAGGAGCACGGCGACATCAAGGTTGCGATCCTGCGACTGGCGGGTGTCTATGACGAGGATTGTCACGCGGCCTTCATCGCCCAGCAGATCGCCCGCATTTTCGAGCGCATGCCGACCGCCTATCTTTTCACCGGCGACATCACCACCGGCCAGCCCTACCTGCATCTGGACGATCTCGTCGACGCCGTGGTGCGCACTGTCGACCGGCGCAGCCCGCTTCCCGACGAGACCGTACTGCTGATCGGCGAAGAAGAGACGCCGTCCTACGACGAGATGCAGAAGCAGATCGGGCAGCTCCTGCATGGCGAGACCTGGCGGACCCTGTCCCTGCCGAAAGAGGTGACGAAGCTCGGCGCCTGGATGCAGGAGAAGGTTCTCGACCAGGAGACCGACATCAAACCATGGATGATCGAGAACGCCGACGATCACTACGAGATCGACATCTCCCGCGCCAGGCGCCTGCTTGGCTGGAACCCGCGGCACCGCCTGACCGCTACCTTGCCGGAAATGATCCGGCGGCTGAAGGCGGATCCTACCGACTGGTACAAGAAGAACAAGCTTGAACCGTCGGCGGCCGCCGCTTCCGCGCCCGAGCTCGACCAGGCCGCCGAACGGCTGCAGCGCCCGCTCGAGCGCTCGGACGACGAGGTCGAGGCGGAAACCGAACGCCACCGGGCCGCAACGCTCTGGGCGCCGCTGACCAACGTTGCGATCGGGCTGTTGCTCGTGGCGTCGCCCTTCACGCTCGGCCTGTTCGATCCCGCTTCAGCACCGATTCCGCCGGCGCTCGGACATGAGATCTCCTCGCCGGAGACGCGCGACGGCAGGCTCGGCATCAGTGAGATTGTATCCGGCCTCGCCATCCTGTCGCTGGCGCTCGTCGGCATGCGCCGGCGCTGGCACGGGCTGCAATGGATCACCGCCTCGATCGGGGTTTGGGTGATGTTCGCGCCGCTGCTGTTCTGGACCACCAGCGCCGGAGCCTACGCGACCGACACGTTGGCCGGCATGCTGATCGTCGCGTTCGCGGTGATGATCCCGCCGACGCCGGGTATCAGCCGGCGTGCCCTTGCCGCCGATGACGACCGCCCGCTCGGCTGGAGCTATTCGCCCTCCCTCTTCACCCAGCGC
The DNA here is from genome assembly GCF_040320365.1 of Mesorhizobium sp. M0701. Classification (NCBI taxonomy): domain Bacteria; kingdom Pseudomonadati; phylum Pseudomonadota; class Alphaproteobacteria; order Hyphomicrobiales; family Phyllobacteriaceae; genus Mesorhizobium; species Mesorhizobium sp. M0701. The sequence continues at coordinate 58,568 of NZ_JAMYPO010000009.1, read as the reverse complement.
ATTCCCATAATCGGCCTCGCCTTTGTCGGCCTGTTCGTCTCGCGCTATCTCGCTGCCTATCAGCTAGGGCACATCGACAGTCTTTGGGATCCGTTCTTCGGCCCGGGCGAAACGCCGGCCGGCAATGGCAGCGAGGCGGTGGTCACCTCCTGGGTCTCCAAGGGTTTTCCGATCGCCGATGCCGGGCTGGGCGCCTTCGCCTATGCGCTGGATATCCTCGCGGGCGCGATCGGCGATCGCCGCCGCTGGCGCACCATGCCGTGGATGGTGCTTTTGTTCGGCTTGCTGGTCGTTCCGCTCGGCGTGGTCAGCGTCGGCTTCATCATCATCCAGCCACCGCTCATCGGAGCGCTGTGCACGCTCTGCATCGTCCAGGCTGCCGTCACCGTCGTCCTCATCCCTTATTCGGTCGACGAGGTGCTGGCGAGCTGCCAGTATCTTTGGCATGCGAAACAAGCGGGAGAGCCGTTCTGGCGCACATTCTGGTGCGGAGGTCCGGCACTTTCGGAGGACCAGACGCCAACGCCGGATCTCGACCGGCCGCTATCGGCAGTGGCGCGGGACTTCGTCACTGGCGGTGTGAATTTCCCCCGGACCCTTGTCGCCAGCACACTCGCCGGCACCCTGCTGATGATCACGCCGCTTGTCTTCGGCACCAGCCCGCCGCTCTACTTCAGTGACCATGTCACCGGCTGTCTGGTCATCATGATCGCCGTTACGGCGATGGCCGAGGTGGCGCGCGCCGTCCGCTTTGTGAACATAGCGCTTGGAGCCTGGATCGCCCTCTCTCCGTTCATGCTCGCCGGCGGCGCGGCGGCGAGCCTCGCCAATCTGGCGATCGGAGCGCTGCTGGTCGGGCTCAGCCTGCCGCGCGGCACGCGCAGCGCTGCGCATTATGGCGGCTGGGACCGGGCCATCGTCTGAGAATGTTCGGCGGCGCAGGACGGTCGGCCAGGTGGCTGCAAAGATTGATCCGCATCAACCTGTCGAACACATCGAGCGGGAAGTCGGCGAAAGGCGCAAAGGCGGCCGTACCCTTCCAACTTGAATTTTCCGCGTATCTGCATTTCACAAGTCGGCAAATAAATTAGGGAGGAATTTCAGCATGATAAAAGGGCAATTCTCTGCGCCGGCATCCTCGCCGCCGGTATGTGGGCCGCGTCGTCATCGGCGTCCGCCGAAAGCCTGACCATGTCTTGCGGCGTTGACGAGGTCTGGTGCCAGCAGACGGCGCGGGCGTTCGAGGAGAAGACCGGCATCACCGTCAATATGACCCGCAAGAGCGCTGGCGAAATCTGTGCGCAATTGCGCGCCGAGGCCGCCAACCCAAAGGGAGACATCTGGTGGGGCGGAGCCGGCGATCCGCATCTGCGGGCAGCCGAGGAGGGCCTGACAGTGGAATACAAATCGCCGCTGCTCATGCGGACCGGTTCTGATCAAAGCTTGAAGGATTGCACGCAGAGCTGGCGGACCTGGGCGAACACGCCGTTGCCGGCGCAAATCACCAGCGCGCCGTTTTCCAGCACCGTCTTTGGGTCGGGCTTGACTATAGTGCCGCCGGCTTCTTCCACCAGCAGCATGCCTGCCAGGCAGTCCCAGGCGTTCATATGCTCTTCGACATAGCCGAGCAGCCTGCCGGCGGCCGCATAGGCGAGCATCAACGCGCCGGATGCGTTACGGAAAAACACGCCGCCCTTTGAAAACAGCAAGCCGATGAGCGTTGCGACGTTCTGAATTTCGACGCGGTTGGAAAAGCCGGTGCCCAACGAGCCGTCGGTCAGGCTGGTGGCCGCGCTTGCCCTGATCGGCTTGCCGTTGAGAAAAGCGCCGCCGCCCTTGCGGCAATGGAACGTTTCGCCGGTAGAGGGCTCGTGGATGACACCCACGACAGTGTCGCCGTCCTTGGCGCAGGCGATGACCACACACCAGGCCGGAATGCCCCGCACGAAATTCGCGGTGCCGTCGATCGGATCTATCACCCAGACATGCCCGCTCGATCCGGTGACCGAGGCATGCTCCTCGCCGACAATTCCATCGGTCGGGTAAGCGGCTTTCATTGCCGCACGGATGAACAGCTCGACCTCGCGGTCAGCCTGCGAGACCATGTCCTGATGACCTTTGCTCTCGATGGCGAGGCTGTCGAGGTCGCGAAAATACTTCAGGCCGAGCGCGCCGGCGCGCCGCGCGAGATCGATGGCGAACTGTTCGCGCGTTGCTGTGTCGGGTGTCATGAGATCCTTGGGATGGCGAATGTGATCTGAGGAAAATACCCCAGCCAAAGAAGCTTAGCGGTGAAGCTAAGAGCGTGCAAATGACGAGCCCTGCCTTTTGCGGGGCGGCCCCGAGGCCGACCGGTCTTCCATGCGCCCGACAGCGACAGTCGCGCTCATACGGGTCCGGTCATGTCGCCTTCGATATAGATGATCTGGCCGGTCATGAAGCTCGACGCGTCGGAAACCAGGAAGATCGCGGCACCGCCCAGTTCATCGACCTCGCCCACCTTGCCAGCGGCCGACCAATGCCACGGCTGAGATTGCCGGCGATAAACGCCTATCCCCGCCAGACATCTTCGCGGCGCAGATCGTCCATCGCGCGCGAAATGCCTTTGCGCAGGATCGACACCATATCGTCGATCTACTGGCGCTTGATGATTAATGGCGGCGACATCACGCACATGTTGATCAGTAGCCGGACCAACAGGCCGAGCTCGTGGCAATGCGCGTCGATGCCAGTCGGCACCTCGATCCGCCTCGCTTATGACCCTGAGGCTCTGCTGGCGATAACCTGAATAATTTTTTGCGCAGCAGTGCGACCGGCGACGATCGCGCCCTCGACATAGCCCGGAAATGACGGCGACAGCTCCGACGAGGCAAAATGCACCGGCGGGGCGCCCGCCCGGATAATGCATTCGGCATCCGTTGCCGCCGCATCGACGATCGAATCGCTGTAACCGCCGCCGCTCCAGTGATCCTCGGTCCAGTCGCGATAGCTGAGAGCGGTGACGCCGGCCGCCTCGATACCGAGCGCATCTTGCAGCTTTGATGTCACCGTAGCGCGTAGCGCCGCGCTGTCCATATCCCGCCAGCGCTGCGCCAGCGGCCCGCCGATGAAGACGACAAGTGCTGCATGATCCTCGTCCTTGCTGGCATCGCAGGCAAAAAGTCCGTGCGGCTCCCGCCACATCAGCATGCCGCTCAAGCCCCTGTCGCGCCAGAAAGCCTTGGGATAGCGCACAAGCATTTTGATAACTGCGCCGCTTTCCCAGACGCCGAGGGCTCTCTCCAGCGCAGCCGGCAGCGGTGGCACGAAATCGACTCTCGAGGCCATCATCGGCGGTAGCGCGACCAGTACCGCTCGTGCCTCGGTCACGCCGGCAGGCGAAACGACGCGAACCCCTCCCGGGCCGTGCTCAATAGCCTCGACGGCTGTATTCAGCCGCAGTCGATCGCCGAGATCCCGCGCAAGATCATCTGCCAGCGAATGCATGGTTTCGCCCACGAAATACTGCAGCTCCGACACCTCGTTGGTGATGCGGCGATCATTGTCGATCAAGTACCACAGCGGCAGCCTTTCCATTGCCAGGCACCACAGGCCCTCGATCATCGACCGAAAGGCGGCCTTGGCATCGTCGGGATCGTTCTGGCGATCGAGCCATGCCGCGACTGTCAAGCCGGCGATGGCCGGGTCGGTCGGTGCGATCGCGTTCATCCGCTCGCGCATTCGCATCGCGGTGCCGTAAGTGCGCCCGGCTTGCGCCTCGCTCATTCGCGGCTGCGTGACGAATTCGCCTGCGACATGGGTCTCGACCAATGTCTTGCCGCGCGCTCGCACCAGCGCCATTAATTCCGGCATGTCTTCGCACAAGAACTGGCCGCCGCTGTCGATCCGCTCGCCGAGCCCGTTCTGCACGGCTTCGACGCGGCCGCCGACACGGTCGCGGGCTTCGAGCAGCACGACATCGATGCCGGCGTGGTTCAATTCACGCGCGGCCGACAGGCCGGTGAAGCCGGCGCCGACGATGGCCACATCGGCTCGTTCGATCTTGAACTTCATTGGCCGGCCTTGATCTTCTCGAATGTCAGGGGCCGGATCATTGTCTTCATTGCTGGTCCACCCTCTTTTTGATGGTTCATGCCGGCCTGGCACCGCGGGCTGCTGAGTTCGGATAGTGCTTGGGGAATGCCGCAGACAGGAACTCGTTCGCGGCCTGCAGCGCCGTCTCGCGTGTGGCGTCCTCGGTGCCCATCATCAAATGCAGCCACAGACCATCCAGCATGGCGCTGAGCGCCAGCGCCATGACTTGGGGCTCATAGGCATAGAAGCCGCTCTGCTTGAGCGCCGCGCAAAGATCGATGAATATGTTCTGGTAGACGGCATCACGTGCGCTGCTCAGCGCCTGATATTTCGGTCGCGATTTGGCCTCGCCCCAGAAGGCACACCAAGCAGCCAGCTTGCGCTTGTTGCAGATCGAGCGGTTGAAATCGGCTGCCACCAATGCCTGCAGCTGGCGGGCGGGATCATCGCCGGCCCTTTGCAAGGCGCTGCGCCAATGCGCCGAATACTCGTCATGCATGTATTGCAAAGTGGCGACGAGCAGCTTCTCCTTGCTCTCGAAATGGAAATTGACGATGCCGCGCGACAGGCCGGCGCCGTCGGCGACGTCGGCCATAGTCGTTTCCGAATAGCCGCGCTTGGCCAATGAATCGATAGTCGCTTCGATCAGTTGAACCTGCCTTGTCTCTTTCGACGCTTTGCGGCCGCGCTTTTCGGAATCGCTTTTTCGCGCCGGTTCGAGGAGGGCTTCGCGCGCCTCTGTTGTCTTCATCGGGGTGATGGTCTCCAGCATCGCCGGCTAGCCGACCGGCATCGGCCGCGAAGATCAGTGGGACGGTGTTTGCCACTGTCAAGCACCTTCTGCATGGCTGCCCATATTCGAATGTTCTCGTCGAGATTGCATCCTTGGAGAAAACGTCGTCGAAGGCACCGTCGGCGAAGGGCAGCAGTCCCGGCGATGCAAACCAGATCAGCGCCGCCGAGCCCGCCTGCAGCGGACCTTGGCTCGAGATCCACGCCAGGCGCGAGCTGCAATATCAAAAGCTGCTGAAGCGTGCCAAACTGGTGCCGCGGCTGGTCGTCAGGCTCGGCCGCCGCACTGCCAATCCGCCTGCGGATTTCTAAATATGGCCGACGACACCGACAGTCCCAAACTCGACGCCGAAGCCGCCGAACAGTGGCAGCTGATCAACACACCGCTCGGCGAAAAATGGTCGGGCCGCACCCGCTATGCTGCGGCCATGTTCTTCTACAAACGCGGTGAGATGAGCGCTGAAACGCTGGAGGCCTACCGTATTTGTGCCAGGCTGGATTCGACCGATCCGCTGCCGATCATCCGCGACCGCGGCATTGGCCCGGACTGGCTTAAACGCATGGGTTTCGAATAGTCGGCCTCCAAATCGCATTCCGGTCAAGCCGGCATCACCCGCTTAGCCGATGGTCTTTTCCAGCATGCCGAGCCAGTTGCGATAGGCGATCTTCTCGATCAGCGCGCGCCCGAAGCCGCGAGCCGCGAAAGCGTCGAGCAATCTTGGCAGGCCGGCAACGTCGCCTATCACGGCCGGGATCATGGCGCCGTCGAAATCCGAGCCCAGGCCGACGCCGTCTTCGCCCAGCGCCTGCAGCAGCGAATCGACATGGCGCACCATGATGTCGAGACTGGTGTCGGCGTTCATCCTGCCGTCCTCACGCAGGAACCCGGTGGCGAAATTCAGCCCGACCATGCCGCCGGAGTCGCGGATCGCGCCGAGCTGCCATTCGGTGAGGTTGCGCGAATGGCCGCAGATCGCGTGCACGTTGGAATGGGTCGCGACCAGCGGTGCGTCGCTGATCTCGACGACGTCGCGGAAACCTTTTTCGTTGAGATGCGAAAGATCGATCATGATCTTCAGCTGGTTGCAGGCTTTCACCAGCGCCTTGCCGGCATCGGTCAGCCCCGGCCCTGTATCGGGCGACGACGGGAAACGGAACGGCACGCCGTGGCCGAAGGCATTGGGACGGCTCCAGACGATACCGAGCGAGCGCAGGCCGGCTGCGTGGAGGACATCGAGCAGGGTGAGCTCAGGGTCGATCGCCTCGACCCCTTCGATGTGGAAGACCGCCGCGATCGAGCCTTGCGCCATCGCCTTCCTCACATCGCCGGCGCTGCGGCAGACAGTGAGCGCCGAAGCCCGCTCCAGCCTGAACAGGATCGAGGCCATCGCTATGGTGGAGTTGAGCGCATCGGCGCGCGGAACCTCGGGCGGCAAGGGCTCGCTGTCGCTCGGCGCCAGCGGCACCGCGCCGCGCTTGGATTTCTCGACAGGCGGCGGGAAGATCGCGAACATGCCGCCGGCAAATCCGCCTTTCTTCGCGCGCGGCAGGTCGATATGGCCACTCGGCGTCCCCTCGACGAACAGCTTTTCGACGTCCGCATCCTTCGACTGGTAGAGCCTGAGCAGCGTGTCGTTGTGGCCGTCGAAGACGGGAACGAGATCGGATTCGGTCATGGAGGGCCATTCGGTTGAAGTGGTCGGGCCGCGGACGGCGAGCCGGTTGTTGCCAATACTTAGGCAAGACGGGCGCTCTGCGCAAATCCCGCATGTTTGCCTTAGGTTTGTACGCCGCCAATGGTCGAAGGGGCACGCGGTAAAGCCGCGCACCCTTTCTCCTGTCATTCATCGAGGGGCTGTCTCTATTACCGCTTCAGCACGTCCGCCCATTCCGGATGGCGGCGGAACTGAGCATTGGCGAACGGGCAAAGCGGGATGATCGTCTTGCCCGCCGCACGTGCATCCTCGACGGCACGGGTGACGAGGCGAAGTCCCGCGCCCTGGCCGCGAAATGCATCCGGCACTTCGGTATGGTCGATGATGATCTGGTGCTCGCCGACCTTGGTGAAGGTCATCTCCGCCTCGGCGCCGCTCGGCCCACGCAGGAAGTAGCGGCCCTTCGAGCCGCGGTCCTCCAGCTCGATCTCCGGCAATAGGTCAGACATGGCTTGCGGTCCTTTCATCCGGCGCTACGGCGAACAACTGCCGCGCCGCCTCGATCTCGCTCGGCCGCACCTCATGGCCGCCGTCATGCCACTCGACTGTGACATCGGCACCATCGGCGCGCAAATAGGCTTCGAGCCGCGCCGTCAAATCAGGCGGACAGATCGGGTCTCGCCTGCCGGCGGTGACCAGGATGCGGCTGCCGTCAAGGCTGCCCTTGACCTCCGGCTCGAACGGGATCAGCGGATGCATCAGCACCGTTGCGTCGAACAGCGAGGGTTCGGCAAACAGCACCGAGGCCAGGATGTTGGCGCCGTTGGAATAACCGAGGCCTAGCACCAAAGATGGCTTTGCCGCCTCGACATGTGCCTTGACGAAGCCGGCCATCTTGTCCGTCGCTCGCGTGAGATCGCCCATGTCGTAAACGCCCTCGCCGGTACGGCGAAAGAAGCGTGCGGCGCCTTGTTCCGAGACATCGCCGCGCGGGCCGACGATCGTCGCTTGCGGCGCAAGATCGCGCCCAAGCGACAGAAGCTGATCCTCGTCGCCGCCAGTGCCATGGAAGACGAAGAGCAACGGTCCGCCCAGCGAACCGGGCAGCACCTTGTGAATATACGAATCCTTGCTCATAACCCTGCCCTCAGTCTTCCAGTTTCTGCAGATGCTGCTCGAGATAGGGCCGCAAATGCTGGTGTTGCGACGGCAGTTTCAGCGCCTCGCCGAGATGGGCGGTATCCTCGTCGCGGTCGAAGCCCGGCTCGTTGGTGGCGACTTCGAACAGCACGCCCCCCGGTGTGCGGAAGTAGATCGCCCAGAAATAATCGCGGTCGATCACCGGCGTCACCTGATAACCTGTATCGAGGAGTGCCTTGCGCACTTCGAGCTGCTTGGCGCGGTTCTCGACGGCGAAAGCAACATGGTGGACCGAGCCGGCGCCGAGATTGGCGAAGCCGGCCCCTGGCAGCGATTCGATATCGACGACGTCGGCGCCGTTGCCGTTCTTCACCGCCAGCCGCCTGATGTTGCCGGACTTGTCGACCTCCTCATAACCCATGAATTTCAGCAGCTCTTCGGTGGCGCCGCCATCTTTCAGCCTGAGCGACACCGAGTGAAAGCCGCGGATCGCCACGTCGGTGGGAATGCCACCCTTGGCCCATGGCGCACGGTTGTCCGCTCTGTCTTCGACCAGCGCAAACCCGTCGCCGTCGGGACCGGCGAACGCAAGACGCTTCTCGCCGAACGTCTCCTCATGGGACAGCCCGGTGACACCTTGCTCGGCAAACCGTTTCTCCCAATAGCCGAGCGTGCCCTCGGGCACCGAGTAAGCGGTGTTGCCGACTTCGCCGACTCCATGGCGGCCCTTGCCGATGTTCGGGAACGGGAAGTAGGTCATCACCGAGCCGGGTGTGCCGACCTCGTCGCCGTAATAGAGGTGGTAGACGTCGGGTGCGTCGAAATTGACGGTTTTCTTGACCCGCCGCAGGCCGAGCGTCCCGGTGAAGAATTCATTGTTCTGGCGCGCATCGCTGGCCATCGAGGTGACGTGATGCAGGCCCTTGACCTGGTCGAGCATGTCTGTTGCTCCTTCCCTTGTGCTGGTGCGGCCCTTGCCGCTGTCCACGCAAATATGAGCATCCGCCTCCTGGCCGCAAAGGCGGCAAACACAGAATGGACTGTGCTGTTAAAGTGAACGACGAAGCAGGTTTTGTTCACCATTCGGCAAACTGGACCGGCTTGCATACTCGCCGAAATTGCGCTCCATGAGCGACGCATGTAGCCAGCGTGAGGATACAGCGGTTGAGTGGAAAACGCCCCAACATTCTCCTGATCACCTGCGACCAATGGCGGGGCGACTGCCTGTCAGCTGCTGGGCACAAGGTGGTAAGGACGCCGAATGCCGACGCGCTGGCTGCCGAGGGCGTTTTGTTCCAGAAGCACTATGGCGGCGCCGCACCTTGCTCACCGGCACGCGCCTGCCTCTACACCGGCCTTTACCAGATGAACAATCGTGTCTGCCGCAACGGCACACCGCTCGACGCCCGGCACGGCAATATAGCGCTCTGGGCGCGCGCCCTCGGCTATGATCCGACGCTGTTCGGCTATACCGACACGGCGCGCGACCCGCGCACGCTGGCGCCTGGCGACCCGCAGCTGAAAAGCTATGAAGGCGTGCTGTCCGGCTTCACCGTGCGCCAGCTTCTGCCTGAGCACCAGAAGCCCTGGCTGTCATGGCTCAAGGCGCGCGGCGTCGATGCCGGTGCCGGCTCCCCCGCCATTCACCGCCCGGCGGGCGAAATCCTGGAAAACGACGGCGCGATCAGCAACGGTCCGCCAATCTATTCGAAGGACGAGACGCCGTCGGCCTTCCTGGCCGGCGAATTCATCCGCTGGCTCGGCGAGCAGGAGCGCGATGCCCCGTGGTTCGCGCATCTTTCCTTCATCAGCCCCCACCCGCCCTTCATCGTGCCGGCGCCTTATAATGCCATGTACGATCCGGCCATCGGTCCAGCTTTTGACCGCGCGGAAAGCTGGCAGGCCGAAGCAGCAAGCCACCCTTATCTCGCCTATGAACTTGACCGGCAGGAACGGTCGAAATTCCGTCCCGGCTCGGAGGGCAAGGTGCGCGACTGGGGCGACGATAATTTTCGCCGCATCCGGGCGCTCTATTACGGCATGATCTCGGAGGTCGACGCGCAGCTTGGTCGCGTCTGGCAAGCGGTCAAGGCGGCCGATGCATGGGACGACACCGTCATCGTGCTGACCTCCGACCACGCCGAGATGATGGGCGACCATTTCATGCTGGGCAAGGGCGGCTTCTTCGACTGCAGCTTCCATATTCCGCTGATCATTCGCGATCCGCGCCGCCGCAAGGCTGCCGGCAGCAGCGTCGACCGCTTCACCGAGGCGGTGGATTTGGCGCCGACCTTGCTTGAGCTCACTGGGCTCGAGCTCACTGGCGGCGAAGTGCTGCCGCATCTCGACGGCCGCTCGCTGGCGCCTTTCCTGGACGCAACGGAGCCGGACAATTGGCGCGATGCGGCGCATTGGGAGTTCGATTTCCGCTCGATCGCGGATGGTGATGCCGAACGGTATTTCGGCGTCGGTCCGCGTCAGTGCAATCTCGCCGTCGTTCGCACGCAAAAATTCAAATATGTGCATTTCGGCGGAGGCCTGCCGCCCTTGCTCTTCGACCTGGAGAAGGATGCGCGCGAGTTGACCAATGTCGCTGACGACCCAGCCTATCTGCTGGCACGGCTGGAATTTGCCGAGAAGTTGCTCGCCTGGCGGGCCGAGCATCTCGACCAGTCTTTGGCGCTCGCCGAATTGACGGACAATGGCGTTGCCGGCCATGTCGCCGGCTTCCCCTCGAGATAAGCAAAGCCCCCGCCGTTGCCGGCGCGGGCTTCTCTGTCGGCCTGTGCGCAGCTTAGCGCATGATCATGCGCTGTTTCTCGCGATTTTGCGCATAGCTGGCCTTGTCATAGGGGGCCTGCGCCTCAAGCTGCTCCTTGGTGAAGTTCGTGTAGAGATAGCGCTTGCCGTTCTTGTCGGTCATGAATTTCAGGTTGTCCATGCCGACCGCCACCTCCTTCTCGCCGATGCCAAGGAAGCCGCCGACGTCGATGATGACTGCGTCGACCTTCTTGTCGCCGCCCAGCACGATATCGCCGATCTCGCCGACATTGACATCGTTGGCGCCGTAGACGGTTGTTCCGACCAGATCCTCGGCCCGGATTTCGCCTATCGGCATTTCAGTCAGTGTCGACTTGTCGATCGACCCGGTCTTGGTCTGGTCTGCCGTCGTTGCGGGCGCTGGGGCATTTTGAGCCGTCTTACTGGCCTGGTCAGTGTTGTTGGTCGTCGCAGTGTTATCGGTCGTGGCAGTGTTGCTGGCCGTCACAGTAGGCGTGACGACGGCTGGCGCATTAGCCGCGGCATCGTTCGACGCTGTGGTCGCCGGGGCCGGATCATAGGGCTTGCGGTCGAAATCCGGCTGCGCCGTCAGCTCTTCCTTGGTGGTTTGGGCGACCAGCCAGCGATCGCCGTTCCTCTCGGCCCACTGCGCCTTGTCGAAATCATAGGCGACGTTCTTTTCACCTATGCCGAGGAAGCCGCCGACACCGATGACCAGCGATTGCGCCTTGGCTTCCTTGTTGATGACGATGTCGTTTACGTCGCCGATGTTCTGGGCGTCGTCGCCGGTACCGTTGTAGACGGTCTCGCCGATGATATTGGTGGCAAGATTGCCTTCCGCGCGCTTCACGACCGGAGCGGGGTTGTTACCGGCCGGCGCCGCCGGGGCGTTCTGCGCCGTATCGGTGGAGGTCGACGGAGCGGCAGGAGCCGTAGCCGTGGTGTCTGTCGCCGCAGGCGCCGGATCATAGGGCTTGCGGTCGAAATCCGGATGAGCCGTCAGCTCATCCTTCGTCGTTTGCGCTATCAGCCAGCGATCGCCATTTCTTTCGGCCCATTGCATCTTGCTGAAGTCGAAGGCGACGTTCTTGGTCCCAATGCCGAGGAACCCGCCGACGCCGATGACGATGGATTTTACCTGGCCGCGTTCGTCGAAGACGACATCGGTGACCTTGCCGATATTCTCTGCATTGTCGCCGGTGCCGTTATAAACCGACTCGCCGATGATATTGGTGACAAGACTGCCCTCGGCGCGTTGCACCGGAGCGGCTGGAGCGGAATTCTCTACGGCGGGTGCTTGCGCCGGCGCCGGGGTCGTCGCCGATTGCGCAAATGCACCCGTCGCAATCAATGTTGCGACTGCTGTCGTGGTTAAAAGGGTGCGGATCATCTTAGTGTCTCCTCGTCGGGGATTTCGTGCACGCCGTGCCCGCATAGCGTCGCTGCGGGCGCAGCGTCTTCTGCATGTTCACAACGTTGTGACCACACTGTTGTTCCGAAAAAAGCCGTGGCGCACCCGGTGCCATGTCGAAGGTTCTCGGATTCGCCACGCTGGTCGAAAGGAACATTTTCTCGGCCGCCCCGTTCCACTCCCGGCTGGGGCTCCGTCCCGGCCCGATAGGTGCTGGAAAATGGAACGGCCATGCAGTTTGCAGCGGTGCTGAACAAGGACGGGGGCACCCTGCGCACCATCGATCTTGAGGCCTTCGCCAGTCGGATGCGCAGCACGCTTGAGACTGCCGGCCACTCGATCGATATCGAAATCGTCGCCGGCAAGGATATCGTTGCCACGCTGGACGGCGTAGCTTCCAGGCGCGGCATCGACGTCGTGCTGGCTGGCGGCGGCGACGGAACCATTTCGGCCGCGGCAGCCCGTTTGATGAATGGGGAGAAGGCGCTGGCAATTCTGCCGGCTGGCACAATGAACCTTTTTGCGCGCGGCCTCGGTATTCCGCAGACCCTCGATGCGGCACTGAAATCGTTTGCCGACGGCGAGGTGATGGCGATTGACATTGCAACAGCCAACGGCCGGCCTTTCGTGCATCAATTCTCGATCGGCATGCACGCCAGGATGGTGCAACTGCGCCAGAAGATGGAATTCGGCTCGCGGTTCGGGAAGATGCGCGCCTCGGTGCGAGCCGCTTGGGCGACGATCAACAATCCACCGGCGATGAACGTAACGCTGACGATCGGCGAGGCCGAGATCAGAACGCGGATCACCGGTATCGGCATCACCAACAATCTGTTTGGCGAGGGCCACCTGCCCTATGCCGATAATCCGGCAGGCGGCGTGCTGGGCATCTATGTCACCGTGGCGCGGCGGCGCGGCGAATTGATCAGGTTCCTCTTTGACGTCGCCCGTGGGAAATGGCGCGGCAACGAGCATGTCGAAATCCATCAGGCAAACCGCGCCGTTTTGAAAATCCATTCGACGAACAGGAAAGTTCAGGCCGTCATGGACGGCGAACTGGTAAAGCTCGATCGCGAGATGACCGTCGAAATCCATCCGCGCGCGTTGAATGTTCTCGTCCCGGCGCGCGCCGCCGAGGCAAAGGTTGCCTGACGTGGGATGCGTGATGTGGGGTTGCGTGATGCAAACTGGCGCGAGCGATGGAGAGAACCTAGCCGCTGGGCGTGTTGCCCTGTTCGGTCTTCGGCGTCTCGATCATCCAGCCGTAGATTTCGGCGACGCCCCAGGCGATAAAAGCCAGCAACAGCGCGGCGATCAGGATACGAAGGACATGCCGACCCCGCCGCCCTTGACGGGCTTTGTTTTCAGGAATGGTTTTTGGCATTGTCTGGCTCCATATTTGGCGCCGGCAGGCGTAACTGGCGGGGCGTTGGCTGGTAACGGTCCCCCGCCGCGAAAGTTCCGGCTCTGCAAGGCGGCAGACGGGCCGGTTGGCCTGACCAATCAGCGGAGCCGGCCACCGGGGGCATAGTGGACGACAATAGCCAGAACACGCCGGGCCTGCCGGCCGATATTCGCCGTGTGGTGGGCGCCGCGGACCGTCTTGCCGTGCTGCACGGCCTCGACACGCTGGACGGGGCTGCCGACCCTGATTTCGATCGTATCGGCGGTCTTGCCGCTTCGGCGATGCAAACGCCTGTCGCACTGATCACGCTGGTCGATGCCGAGCGGCAGTGGTTCAAGTCCTGTATCGGCCTCGGCGAGACCGAAACCGCAACCGAGACATCGTTCTGCGCCTATACCATCGCAGCCGGCAACGTGCCGATGGTGGTGGCCGACGCGGCGGCGGATCCGCGGTTCAAAGCCAATCCGCTGGTCACCGGCGAGCATCATATCCGCTTTTACGCAGGCGTGCCCATCGTAATCGACGGCGCGCTGATCGGCACGCTGTGCGTGCTCGACCGGAAGCCGCACGCACGTCCCTCCTCTGTCCAGCTCGACCAGCTGTCGGCGCTGGCCGGCCTTGCCGCCAGCCTGTTCACGCTGAAGGATGCAACCCGCAGTGCGGCGATTGCCAAGGCAGCACTGGTTCGAGAGGAAAAGCGGCGCGCTATCGCGCTCGACGCGGCCTCGCTTGCCAGCTGGGCATGGGATATCCGCAGCGATATGATCGACTGCGATGTCCTGCTGCCCGAATTGTTCAACCTGCCGAAGTCGAACAGGCTGAGGGCGCGCGACATCCTGACCGCCATCGACCCGCGCGACGTTCACCAGACCGAAACACGCTTTCGCGACGCGCTGACTGGCAGCGACGATTATTTTGGCGAATACCGTGTCAAAGGCCTCGATCCGCCGCGATGGATCGCAACGCGCGGCCGCGTCATAGAGCGCGACGGCGAGGGCAAGCCAACGCTGATCTTCGGCGTCAACTACGACATTACCGAACGCAAACTTGGCGACGAACGTCAACGACTGTTGCTGCGCGAGCTCAATCACCGCGTCAAGAACACTTTGGCAACCGTACAGGCGCTGGCTACGCAGACCGTTCGCCATGCCCGCCAGCCAAGCGAATTCCTCGAAGCCTTCAGCGCCAGGCTGCAGGCACTGGGCGTTGCGCACAGCCTGCTGTCGGACCGCGAGTGGCGCGGTATCGGCATCCGCGAGCTGGTGGAGATCGAGCTAAAGCCGTTCCAAGCCGCCGGACAATCGCGCATGGCGATCTCCGGCGCCGATGTCCTGCTCTCACCCGACCAGGCAGTCGGGCTCGGGCTAATCCTGCATGAACTGGCAAGCAACGCACTGCAATACGGGTCGCTCTCGGTTTCCTCCGGAAAGGTCGATCTCGATTGGAGGGTACAAGGCAGGAAGGGCGCACGGCGTCTGTTGCTGGCCTGGCGTGAAAGCGGCGGCCCGCGGGTTGCGCCGCCCGAACGCCATGGCTTCGGCTCGATCCTGATCCGCCGCAGCCTGGCCAAGGTCATTTCCAGCGAGGTGACCCATGAATTCCGGCCGGAAGGCGTGGTCGCCGAAATATCGATTCCGCTCGAAGATTTGTGACGCCAGCATTTTGCGACCGGCGCCAGAATCGTTTGCCCCGAACTATCCCTCCGAACTATTCCCGTTTGCCGGTATCCGGATCATCGGAGCCGCGCTTCACGTTCTCGCGGTAGATAGCGTAGGCGGCGAGTGCTATCGCCGGGCCGAGAATCGCGCCCAGTCCGGCCTTCCCCGCGCCACCTTTGCCCTTGAGCAGCGCCGGCAGCACGGCGAGTACCGCAGTGATGCCGATAGCCTTCATGTCGGCGTTGCGTCGCTTCGCCCGGCGCCTGGCGCGCGAGCCGGCCGACATCCGGTAGACGAGCAGGATGAGACCGGCGATTGCCAGAAAGCCGATCCCGAAGCTCAGGGAAGCTGCCATCGGCCCATAGCGGGCCGCCGTCCAGATATAGGCCGCCGCGACGAGGAAGCCGAGGCCGCACAGCGCCGCGAGCGCTGCGATCGAATAGACAATCGCAGCGACGCGTGCGCGTTGCACCGCCGCAATGGTTTCGCCCGAGGCGAGGCCCGAGATCAGCGATGCAAGCATTCCCATACGTGCAGAACTAACGGCGCGCGAGAAGCGCGAAGAGGAATCCGACGCCTGCGGCGATCGCCAGCGAAGTCACCGGCTTTTCGCGCATATGCGCTATCATCTGCGCCTCGATGTCCCTGGCGTTGCTGCGCAGGCTGTCGAAGGCTGCCTCGCCCTGGGTTCGCAACTGCTCGACGCTTTCGGCCGCGGCTCGCCGTGCTGCCCCGTAGCCATGTTCGCCAGTTTTGGCCAACAGCTTGGTAAGTTGGTCGATGTCGGCCTTCAATTGTGCGATGTCGGCCTCAATATCGGAATTCGTGCGGGCTTCGTTCGCGGCCTTTCCTGCGGCAGTCGCCATTGCTTCACTCTCCATGCTTTTGCTCGGTCGAAACGCCCGACAGACCCCAAGGTTCCGGCACGAACCTCTTCTAACCCTATCTCCGGCAGCGCGCGTTGCAAATGCCTTGCATGGGCTGAGGCCGACGCATCCGCGCCGGCACGTCTTTTTTAAATGACAGCATGCCAAATAACGATCATGACTTCCCCCGTTTCACGATAGAGACGAATTTAAGGAGATATTGCTGCGTGCGCCCATCGCTTGACGGTTTGCGGATTCTTATCCTGGAAGATGAGTTCCTGATTGCCATGGATATCGAGCAGCTTTGCCGCGACTACGGCGCGCTCGATGTGGTCATCGCCCGTGATCTGACTGAGATCGAACAGCAAGACGTTGCCGCGCAATTCGATGTGGCCATCGTCGACCTCATGCTGAGCGGCGTTTCGACGCTCCAATTTGCTTCGCGGCTGCGTGAAGCGGACATCCCGTTCGTCTTCGCCTCGGGCTATTCGGATACCGACGAGATCAAGAAATCCTTTCCCGGCGTCAGGCTGGTCACCAAGCCCTATTCGGGAGACGATCTCGTCGAGGCAGTGGTAACGGCCTGCAGGCGCACGCCTCTTCGCTGAGGCGCGGAGCGGTTCGAACACGCCGGCGCTTCACGCAGCCGTCGACCCGGTTACCTGAGCCGAAATTGCGTCCGGGCCATACTCGTCTTCACCGGAGATCTTCAGGATTTCCTGCAGCCGTGTGCGGGCGCGGCTGACGCGGCTCTTGATCGTTCCGACGGCGCAGCCGCAGATCTCGGCCGCTTCCTCGTAGGAGAAGCCCGACGCGCCGATGAGGATAATGGCTTCGCGCTGGTCTTCTGGCAGCAATTCGAGCGCGCCGCGAAAGTCTTCGAGGTCAAGCTGGCCGTGCTGGGCCGGGTGAACGGCAAGCCTGGCCGTCATGACGCCATCGCTGTCCTGCACCTCGCGGCCGCGCTTGCGCATCTGCGAATAGAATTCGTTGCGCAAGATCGTGAACAGCCACGCCTTCAGATTGGTGCCGGGCTGGAAGCTTTCATGCTTGTCCCAGGCCTTGACCAATGTTTCCTGCACCAGGTCGTCGGCCTTGTCGGCGTTTTGCGTCAGCGACACGGCAAAAGCCCGCAGGCTCGGGATCGAGCCGAGCAAGTCGGTCTTGAAGCCCTGAGAGACGGCCGCCATGCTTCAGTCCTTCTTTTGTACAGGTTCGGCCTTTTCCAACTGGCTGAGCAGTTGGGCGAAGCGATCCGGCACATTGTCGGAGACCAGCTCGTCATAGTATTGTTTGAGTTTGCGGCCGATTTCCGAGTTCGGCCCAAGCGGGTCGCGGGAAGCGGCCCGGCGCCCGTTGCCAACGCCAGCCGTGGTAGCTTTCGTCATGTTCTTCATTTCGCCCTTCGTCCCAGCCTTAAGCCGCCCTTCAACACATAACGCAAGGCAAGCGGCAGCCTCGTCTGGTTGCCCAACCCGCCTTTAAACGCCAGCCTCACATATTAGTTCCGCACGATTGGAACCTTTTTCAAGGAGCCAGCGTTTCAATTGCTGGGCTTGCAAACCGTTTTTAGCTGTAACATGCAATCACGTCATATGAGGGAGACGTCCACTATGAGCCTATCAGCAACCATCGCTCCGCACCTGCCGTTCCTGCGCCGCTTCTCGCGCGCCGTATCCGGATCGCAAGAGAGCGGCGACGCGCTGGTCGCCGCAATGCTCGAGGCCATCATTGCCGATGTCGACATCTTTCCGGACGCATCGAACGACCGCATCGCGCTCTACAAGGTCTTTGCCAAGCTCTTCACCTCGGTGGCCATTCGCGTTCCGCAGGAGCATGCCCAGTCGGCATGGGAACAGCGCGCCGCGGCCAATCTGAATGCAATTGCGCCTCGTCCCCGCCAAGCCTTTCTGCTGGTTGCGGTCGAAGGCTTCAGCGAAGACGAGGCGGCGGAGATTCTCGACGTCGACGAACAGCAATTCTCCGAACTTCTCGCGCAGGCGAGCAACGAGATCTCCCGTCAGGTGGCAACCGACGTGCTGATCATCGAGGATGAGCCGCTGATCGCCATGGACATCGAGGAAATGGTCGAAAGCCTCGGCCACCGCGTCGTCGGAACGGCGCGCACCCACGCCGAGGCGGTGGCGATGTTCGGCAAGGCGCGGCCAAAGATGGTGCTTGCCGATATCCAGCTTGCCGACGGCAGTTCGGGCATTGCGGCCGTCAATGAGATCCTGTCGTCCACCTCGGTGCCGGTGATCTTCATCACCGCCTTTCCCGAGCGCCTGCTCACCGGCGAGCGGCCGGAACCAGCTTTCCTGGTTACCAAGCCGTTCAATCCGGACATGGTCAAGGCTCTTATCAGCCAGGCCCTGTTCTTTGACCGGCACGCGAAAGCCGCGGCATGAAACAGCGGGCGGCCGAACTGCGTCCGCCGAGACAGCCGCTCCCTCGGATCAGATGGGCGTGACGCCGGCTCAATTCACTGGCAACCAACTGGGGCAACCAACTGGACCTTTCCACACACCGCGGCAATTCGGGCCCTGAAGATTTTCAGCATCGTCTTTTTCGGAAAATGGTGGAACAAACGGAGGCGAATCACGTTTTCACCGCAGCATTGGAAGGAGATCGATCATGCTTTACTGGGCGCTCGTATTTCTTGTCGTGGCGATAATCGCCGGTGCGCTTGGTTTCGGCGGCATCGCTGGCACCTCGGCCGGCATAGCGCAGATATTGTTCTTCATCTTTCTCGCCTTCCTGATCATATCGCTTATTGCCGGCCTGATCAGACGAGCGTGAATGCCAAGCGGCCATTCAAGCGAACACTGGAAGCCGCACCCCTCAAACGGTTTCCAGCCACCGCCGGGCAGTGTCCTCCAACGGGATGCCGCTCGGCGGACCGCTTTTTAAGGCTTGATACGAACCTCCTCCTTTTGGAACCCATTTTTCCGCGAACCGTTCAGCCCGACATGGGTTGAGCAAATTGACCGATGCGTCCAGAGTCGGAAAAATGAAAGACCGCGGCCAGAGTGATGAGATCATCGCTTTGCATCCCGCCGAAAGCGGGATGCAGCTTGGCCGGGCCCTTCTCCATGCACTGCACAATGCCGGGATTTCCGTCCTGTACCAGGATCGCGAGATGAAGACGGTGTGGGCGCGCAACATGCGCGCCCCCTGGACTTCCGATGCCTCCGACAACAACGGCATCTTGCCGCCGGCGCAGGCGGAGCGTATCGGCGCCGCCAAGCACGACGTCATCGTCTCCGGCAATCCTCAACATCTTGAACTCAGCGTGCCGGCCGATGACGGCGCCCGCTGGTTTCAAGTGTGGATAGACGCCGACCGCAGCGAGACCGGCGCGGTGCAGGGCGTCGTGACCACCATGGTCGAAACAACCGAGCAGAAACGCCGGGAGCAGACGTTGAAGGCGCTGCTGCGCGAAGTCAGTCATCGCTCCAAGAACCTTTTGGCCATTATCCAGAGCATCGCCACCCAGACGGGCCGTTACTCCGGCAGCATTGACGATTTCCTGACGCGCTTCCGGGGCCGATTGCAGTCGCTGGCCTCCTCGCAGGACCTGGTTACATCATCCAACTGGCGGGGAGCGGCGCTGCGCGAGCTGGTTTCCGGTCAGGTCGGCAGGTACGGCGCGGATCCCTTGCACAGCCTGCGTTTCCGCGGCGCAAATCCATATCTCAACCCCAATGCCGCCTTGCACATCGGCTTGGCCATGCATGAGCTTGCCGTCAATTCGGTCAGCTATGGCGCACTGTCGCGCAGCGACGGTTTCGTCGAGGTGACGGCCGATCTGACGGCAGCTTCGGCTGGCGAGCCTGCGCTGTCGCTGACATGGGCCGAAGTGATCGGAGCCAACGACAATCAGCGCAGCGAGAAACGTTTTGGCAGCGTCGCGCTTGAACGCGTCGTGCCCACTTCATTGAATGGAACGGCGACACTCGAAATCACCGGGAACCGCCTCGAATACCGCCTTGTCGTTCCTCACGGCAATTTCGAGACCGATTGAACGAACGGCGGTCGGCGCGAGAAGGCTTGTAGCGCACCGCCGACTTTAACCGACTGTTCACCATAAAGTCCGATCCTGTGCGAACGTGCCGATCCACCGGACATCGATTGAGTTTGGCACAAAATGAAAGGAATGGGCCTTGTCGGCTGCCGACTTGAACAGACTGGAACAGGCCGCTCGCGTCTCGATGGGCGGTTTTCAGGATCCCGACGCGTCCGCAGCGCCCGCGCCTCGTGCTTCGCCCCTCCGCTTCGCCGCCGTCGCGCTTATGGCCGCGATCGTCCTGACCGCCGCGTCCCAACTGATCTGAATCGAACTCGCCTCTGCTTGATCGCTTTGAAACCACTGCCCGAGTGCTCGGCCGTGCCCGTTCGCGGTCACCGACCTGCAAGGCCAGGCCCAACATGTCGTCGCCAGATGCCTTGCCGTCGATCCGGCGCTCGAGGACGACCATGACGGGATCGTCTGGAAGTGCGTCCCAGCGGCACGCTCGATGCGTCCTTGGAGATTTCCGGGTTCGTGGTAGCATCGAACGGCGCACGCCCCGAAAAAGACTATCTTAATCAACAATGAAATCGTGCGGGCAAAGGCCGCACTTTCATGCTAAATGGCGGCTGGAGCTTATTAAAGTGAGGACAAAGTGAGGATGACTCCATGCGGAAGATGATTATTGCCATGGTTGCCGTGGTTGCGGTCAGCGGCTGCACCACCACGGAAGAGAACGTGGGTATCGGCACTGTGGGCGGCGCGCTCATTGGTGGCGCTGTCGGCGGCGGCAAGGGCGCTTTGATCGGCGCCGGCGCCGGTGCGATTGGCGGTCTGCTCGTTCGCCGTCTGCAAAATGGCTACTGCCAATACAGAGATCGTCACGGCCGGATTTACACAGCTCGCTGCAACTAGTTTCGAGCTCCAGGCGAACAGCAAACGCGGAGGCAGGCCACCTGTCTCCGCGTTTGCTCTTTAAAGCGCTGTTGCGATGCGGCCCACGAGACGGCGTTTCAGGCCGGCAGCGGAACCCTGATTTCCACGTTCAAGCCATCTTCGCGAAAATCGCGCCTGATTGTGCCACGCAATTCGCGCGTGACGTTGAGATCGATCAATCTGGTGCCAAAACCGCTCTTTGCCGGTGTCTCGAGCTTCTTCTGACCGGCCTCGCGCCAGTTGAGAGCCAATGTCCGGGTGCCGCTACGGGCTTCGAGCGACCAGTCGACCTTCAGCGCACCGACTGAATTGCCGGCTTCGCCATGCTTCAGCGCATTCGTCGCCAGTTCGTGAAAGACGAGGCCGAGTGCCTGCGTCGTCTTTTCATCGAGAAGGACCTGCGGTCCCGACAGTAGCCCTTCAGGAAGCTCGCTGCCGAACACCTGGCCTAGCTCGATGCGCAGCAGGTCGCCGAGATCGGCTTTCTGCCAGCGTGAGCGCGTCAGCATGTCCTGGGAAGCCGCCATCGCCTGCAGCCGGGCCGAGAAAGAAGCCGAGAATTCCTGGACGTCGGTGGTGTGCGATGCTGTCTGGCGCGCGATTGCCAGCACCCGCGTGATCGAGTTCTTGATGCGATGCTTCATCTCCTGCAGCATCAGGTCTTTTTCCAGCAGGCTCTTTTCGGTCGTTTCGTGAAGCAGCGAGACCGCCTCATAGGCCCGCTCCTGATAGCGGGCCACCAGCGCGATGGCGCCCGCAAGCAGCAGTCCGAACAATCCGAGCATCACCGGGATGGCGCGCGAGGAAGGTTGCGAGAAAGCACTTGTCGGCCTGAACAGGACGACCCACGGCCGGCCGGCGACGGTGATCTTGCGGGTGACCAGCAGCCTGTCGCCGAGGCTCGAAACAGGCGGCGTTTCCGATTGGAACAGCAGGTTGTCGCTGTCCACCGTGCCGTCATAGATCTCGGTGTTGACCGGCAGCAATGGTGCCCGGCTGAGCGCAGCCTGGAACAGATCACGGGCGCGGAAGGCCGCATAAAGGAAGCCGGCAGTCGAGGATCTCGTCGCGTTCACGGCGTCCGGCGCGGTTTCGACATTGAGCCGGACGAAGACGAGGAACCCGGTAAAGGTCTGCGCGGCACCCGTATCCTTGCCGAACTGCACGAGCCCGCTGGCGTGCTGCTGGTCGTCGGCCATCGCCTTTTCGATCGCCTCGCGCCGCGCCGGCCCGGTGAACATGTCGTAGCCGATGCTGGATTTGTTGGACGGATCCAGTGGTTCGAACAGCACGATGGGCGTACGCCACGGTAAGTTCGTGTCGGGATAGATCGGATGGCTTGCGCCGTGATCGTGCAGGATGTCGCGCTCGACCGCCGCCTCGTTGCCAGTTTTCGCCAGGCGGAGGAAACCGATGCCGCGCAGGCCGGCGAAATTATTGTCGATGTCGATCGCGTTGAAGAAAGCCTTGAACTCGCCCTGCGAGATACCGCCATTGCGTGCGTCGAACAGCGCCCGGGTCGAACGCAACAGCGACAGGTCCAGGTCGATGCGGCTTTCGATCCGGTTAAGCGCGTCGTCTGCCGTCGCCTCGAATTTAATGCGGGCCGCCTCCTGGGTGGCAAAATAGGCAAAACCCGCCATCGTCAGGCTGATCAGCGCGACGGCGATAAAAGCGACGGTCGGAAAAAGCTTCTTCAATTGCTGATACGTCCCGTGGACGGTTCGGCATCTTTATGGGCAAGTCCCGACGCCAACACAATGGCGAGGCCAAAGCATGGTGACGGCTGGCACATTTTGGCGGCTTGTGATTAGCCGGCTAATTCTCGTTCATGCGGCGATCTTCAGCGCGCCCGGCCCCGGAATGGCGCCGGGTGGACACTTGCCGAGGATGATCATGCCGAGCACCTCGTCCTGGGTGACGTCGGTTGTGCGCGCCGTTCCGACAACCCGACCGTTCTTCATGACGCAGACACGGTCGGCAAGCTCGAACACGTCGTGAATATCATGGCTGATCAGGAAGATGCCGATGCCGTCGGCCTTGAGCTGCCTGACCAGTTCGCCGACCTGCGCCGTCTCTTGCGGCCCGAGTGCCGCCGTCGGCTCGTCCATGATCAGGATGCGAGCATTGAACAGGATGGCGCGGGCGATCGCCACCGACTGCCGCTGGCCGCCCGAAAGCTTTACCACCGGCTCCTTGAAGCGTTGGAAACGCGGATTGAGCCTGCCCATCACCTTGCGCGCCTCGGCCTCCATGGCGACGTCGTCGAGCGTACCCCAGCCGGTCATCAGCTCGCGGCCGAGAAACAGGTTGGCGGCCGCATCGACATTGTCGGCCAGCGCCAGCGTCTGGTAGATCGTCTCGATGCCGTACTTCTTGGCGTCGCGGGGATTGGAGATCGAAGCCTCCTCGCCGTTGACGAAAATCTGGCCCGCATCGCGCTTGTAGGCGCCGGACAGGATTTTTGTCAACGTCGATTTGCCGGCACCGTTGTGACCGAGCAAAGCCATCACCTCGCCCGGGAAAAGGTCGACAGAGGCATCGTCGACGGCGCGAATGCCGCCGAAAGCGATGGAGATGTTGCGCATGTCGATCAGCGGCGTGGGAGCGGTTTTGTCTGCCATGCTCGTCCTTCCTCCCTAGAGGTCCTGCTTGAGCACCAAGTTGTACGAAAACCGGTTTCCACCTTGCGGGATCATGCTCAGACCCGTTTGCGATAGACGGTATCGAGCCACACCGCGACCACCAGCACGGCTCCGACAACGATGCTCTGCAGCGGCGAATCGATGCCGAGCAGCACCATGCCGGACTGCAGCGACTGCATCAAAAGCGCGCCGAGCATGGCGCCGAGCACTGTGCCGGAGCCGCCGGCGAGCGACGTGCCGCCGATCACCGCCGCCGCGATGACCAGGAGCTCGTCCAGCGTGCCCAGCGCATTGGTCGACGAGTTCTGCCTGGCTGACGAGATCGCTGCGGCGATCGTCGCCAGCACGCCCATGATCATGAACACCTTCATGGTCACCCAGCGCGTGTTGATACCGGCAAGGTTGGCTGCTTCCGGATTGCCGCCGATGGCGAAGACATAGCGGCCGAAACGGGTACGCTTGGCGATGAAGGTCATGATCAGCCCTACGGCTACAGCCATCAGCACGGGTATGGCGATGCCATGGGCGATGAACAGCCCGCCTTCGGGAACGGTTATATTGTTGGCCGCCGCATATCTGTTCACGATGCCGACCGGCCAAGGATAGGAATTGGCAAGCCATATGGCGCCCATGATGACAAGGCAAGTGACGGCCCCGAGGAACGTCTCGGCCCAGATCGGGCGTAACGGGAAGCGGAACCGCTTGCGCTGCACCCGCCCGTTGAGCAGCATGAACACAACCGCCAGGCACGCGACAATTCCGACGATCCAGCTCCATCGCGCGCCGATCGAACCCGTCGGTCCGCCGCCCATCAGCTGGAAAGTGGCATCCAGCGGCGCAATCGTCTGCCCACTGACGACCCACCATGCGGCACCCCGCCAGACCAGAAGGCCGCCCAGCGTCACGATGAAGGCCGGCACCTCGAGATAAGCGATGATGTATCCCTGGAACGCTCCGATCAGAAGGCCAAGCGCCAGGCCGATGGCCAGTGCCAGGATCCAGATCCAGGGGTTGCCTAATTGCAGACCGACCATTCGCACCAGGAAATGCACCTGCGCAAAACCCATGACCACGCCGATCAGGCCTTCGGCGGAGCCGACCGACAGGTCGATATTGCGCATGACGATAACCAGCACCATTCCGGCGGCCATTATGGCCACGGCCGAAGTCTGCACCGACAGGTTCCAGAGATTGCGTGGCGTCAGGAAGGTCCGGCTGTCGAAGTCGAACGGATTGACGCCGAGCCGTACGCTAGAAATGACATGCAGGCCGACCCAGATGACCAGCAGCGCGCCGACCATGCCGAGCATGCGCGTGTCGAGTTCGGTTGCCTTGAGAAATCGGGCAACGATGCCGAGCTCGGATTCCCGTGCCCGGTCTGCCGTGTTGTCGACCGGCGTGTTGGACGTCGTGTCGGTCATGATGTTTCTCCCGCCGGGTTGCCGTCTGCCGCGGATGCCGGAAGCAGCCTAGAAGTTATCCGCCGGAAGCGGAAAAACAACTCTTGTTGAAAAAACGCCGCGGCGAGCGGCCGCGGCGTTCGGACTTCTCGGAATCGTCGGCTCAGTTGCAGACTGGAACAGTGCCAGCCGTCACGCCGGCGCAGACCTCTTCTTTCTTGATCCAGCCGGCGTCGATGACGACGTTGAGGTTGTCCTTGGTGATGGCGACCGGGGTCAGGAACAGCGACTTGACGGTATTGCCGCCGGGCGTGGTGAAATCCTTCACGCCGGCAATGTCGGTCATCTGCTTGCCGTCGGCCAGTTGCGAGGCGATCTCGGCGGCATTCTTGCCGAGCTCGCGCGCATCCTTCCACACCGACACGGTCTGTGTGCCGAGCGCGATGCGGTTCAGCGCGGCGTGGTCGCCGTCCTGGCCCGAAACCGGAACCGATCCGGCCAGCCCTTGCGCCGTCAGCGCGGCGACGACGCCGCCGGCAGTGCCGTCATTAGCGGCGACCACGGCATCGACCTTGTTGTCGTTGGCGGTCAGGAACTGTTCCATGTTCTTCTGAGCGTTGGCCGGCAGCCAGCCGTCCGTATAGGCCTCGCCGACATTCTTGATCTTGCCGCCGTCGATGGCCTCCTTCAGCACCTCCATCGAACCGGCAAACAGGAAATCGGCATTCGGATCGGAACCCGAACCCTTGATGAAGACGTAGTTGCCTTCCGGCTTCACCTTGAAGACTTCGCGGGCCTGCATGCGGCCGACTTCCTTGTTGTCGAAGGTCAGATAGAACACGTCCTTGTTCTCGATCAGCCGGTCATAGCCGACGACCGGGATGCCTTCGTCCAGTGCCTTCTGCACGGCCGGCCCGATGGCCGAGGCGTCCTGCGCCAGGATGATCAGTGCGTTGGCGCCCTGCGAGATCAGGCTCTCGACGTCGGTGAGCTGCTTGCCGGGGTTGGACTGTGCGTCGGCGGAAATATACTTGTCGCCTGCGGCCTCGATGGCCGCCTTCATTGCGGCCTCGTCGGTCTTCCAGCGCTCTTCCTGGAAGTTCGACCAGGAAACGCCGATGACCTTGTCTTTAGCCTGCGCCACCGACGCCAGCGCCAGCGTCATGGCGACACCCGCCAGAATGGCGGTCGTGAATTTCTTCATCATATCCTCCCTGCGCCGCGTACGGCGTGACCAATTGGCTCAAAGACCAGCTTAGAAGCTCTAATTTTTTCGAGCCTCGAAAAAATACTGGCCCGATCTCCGGCTGCTGTCAACATCGATTCTGATGGATTTTGATGACTCTGCGAGTTTTTTCGAGCGTCGGAATAAACGATGACAGCGCCACCTGCATCTGACACTATTTGCCTGCATCCGACACTATTTGTCGGACATTACCGACGGCTTCCGGTTCATGAGCGGCCGCGGCAACCGGGAGGAAAGCAAAACAATGTCGGTCGGAATCCGCCATGACGATTTGCGCCGGCGCAACCGGGCGATGGTGATCTCGGCGGTGCGCCGGGCCGGCCAGCCATCGCGTACTGAGATCGCAGCTACCACCGGCCTCAGTCATTCGACCATATCGGCGATCTCTTCCGACCTGATACGGGAAGGCATCCTCGCCGAGAGCAAGGCAAGTGAGCCCGTTTCGTTGAAACGCGGTCGTCCGCAGGTCGGCCTCGCCCTCAATCCGGAAGCGGCGGCGGTGCTGACCGTGGTGTTGTCGCTGAATTTCCTGTCGGCCGCCATTATCGACTATACGGGACAGGTGGTCGCCGAGGAACAGCGCCGGCTGGACACGCTGACCATGCCGCGCGACGAGCTGATCCGTGAATGCATGGCCATCGTCCGGCGCCGGCTGCAGGATCCAGACCTTGACGTCCGCAGTGTCGCCCGCATCGCCCTGGCGATTCAGGGCATTACCGACTCCCCTGCACGCGCCATGCTGTGGTCGCCGATCACGCCGCAGACCGACATCGCCTTTGCCGACATGCTGGAGGGCGAATTCGGCATCCCGGCAACGGTGGAGAACGACTGCAACATGATGGCGGTGGCTTTGCGCTGGCGCAATCCGGATCGCTATCGCGACGACTTCATCGCCATCCTGCTTTCGCATGGCATCGGCATGGGGCTGGTGCTGAAGGGCGAACTGTTCACCGGGACGCATTCCTCGGGCGGCGAATTTGGCCAAATGATCCATCGTCCGGGCGGCGCGCTCTGCCGTTGCGGGCGGCGCGGCTGCATCGAGGCGTATGCCGGCAACTACGCCATCTGGCGCAACGCCAGGCAGATGAGCGAAGACAGCGAACCGGTCGCCGACGTCAGCGACGCCGACATGCGAGCACTGGCGGCCCGGGCGCGCGAGAAAGATGGGCCGGAACGCGAGGCCTACCGCAAGGCCGGCGAAGCGCTGGGTTTCGGTCTCGGCTCGCTGTTCGCGCTGATCGATCCGGCACCGGTCGCGATGGTCGGCGCCAGTGCCGCCGCCTTCGATCTGATCGAGCCGGCCTTGCGGAAGGCAATCGCCCAGACCGCCGGCGGCCAGCATTCAGGCTCGATCTCCTTCGATACAGAGCCGAACGAATTGCCGCTGATCCGCGAAGGCTGCGCGATGCGGGCGTTAAGCTTCGTCGACCAGGAGATTTTCGCGCCGGGCGCGCAAATGAGGCCCAGCGTCAGAAAGAACGTAGCATGACCAGGCGGGTCAATCTTCCCTGATCGCATAGCCGGCACCGCGGATGGTGCGGATGACATCCGGCATCCGGCCGTTGTTGACGGCTTTGCGCAGCCGCCCGACATGCACGTCGACGGTGCGTTCGTCGATGTAGATTGTCTCGCCCCAGACATTATCGAGTAACTGGCTGCGCGAGAAGACACGGCCCGGATGCCGCATCATGAACTCGAGCAGCCGGAATTCGGTCGGCCCGAGCCTGATTTCGCTCTTCTTGCGATAGACCCTGTGCGATTCGCGATCGAGCACGATGTCGCCGACCTTCAGCACGCTGGACAGCACTTCCGGCTTGGCGCGCCGTAGCAGCGCCTTGACCCTGGCCATGAATTCTGGTGTCGAAAACGGTTTGACCAGATAGTCGTCGGCGCCGGTCGAAAGACCGCGCACCCGGTCGCTCTCCTCGCCGCGCGCGGTCAGCATGATGATCGGCAGCCGCTCGGTTTCGGGGCGCACCCGCAACCGACGACAGAGCTCGATGCCGGAAACCGCTGGTATCATCCAGTCGAGCACCAAAAGGTCGGGCACATTCTCCTGCAAACGGATCTCGGCTTCGTCGCCGCGTGTCACCACCTCGACCTGGTAGCCTTCGGATTCGAGATTGTAGCGGAGCAGCACACCCAACGGCTCCTCGTCCTCCACCACCATTATGCGTGGTGCGATCATCGGCTGGGCACCCCCATCATGTCACCGGTGCGGACATTGTCGTTTCGTCCTGCTTCGGACGATTGACCGGCAATTGCTCGCCGGTCAGCACATAATACGCATTTTCGGCGATGTTGGTGACATGGTCGCCGATCCGCTCCAGATTCTTGGCGCAGAACAGCAGGTGCGTGCAAGCGGTGATGTTGCGCGGATCTTCCATCATGTAGGTCAAGAGCTCGCGGAACACGGACGTGTATTTGACGTCGATGCGCTCGTCGGCGGCACGCAGCTTGGCCAACGCGGCCGCATCGCCTGCAGCATATTCCTCGATGACACCCTGCACCTGGATGAGAACCAGTTGCGCCATCGCGTCGATGGAATGCGACAGGTCCCGCGGCGTGGCGCTGAGGCCGACCGCACTCACGCGCTTGGCGATATTCTTGGCAAGGTCGCCGATGCGTTCGAGGTCGCCCGCCATGCGGATCGCTCCGACCACATGGCGAAGATCGTGGGCCATCGGCTGGCGTTTGGCGATGAGGGTGATGGCGCGGTCGTCCAGTTCGCGTTGACGCGCATCCATGATGGCGTCGTCGGAAACGACGCGTTGCGCCAGCACGTTGTCGGAATTCAACAGGGCCTTGGTCGCCCCGCCGACCATCGAACCGGCGAGGTCGGCCATGTCGCGGATCAGCTTGCTGATCTGCTCGAGATCCTCGTCGAAAGAAGCGACTGTGTGTTCGCCCATGGTCCTGTCCTCATATGCATGATCGGAACGGCTCAGCCGAAGCGGCCAGTGATGTAGTCCTGCGTGCGCTTCTCGCGGGGCGACGTGAAGATCTTCTCGGTCCGGTCGAACTCGACCAGCTCACCCAGATACATGAAGGCGGTCTGGCGCGACACGCGCGCCGCCTGCTGCATGTTGTGGGTGACGATGACGATCGTGTAGTCGGCTTGCAACTCGTCGATCAGTTCCTCGATCTTGGCGGTCGACAACGGGTCGAGGGCCGAAGCCGGTTCGTCGAGCAGAATGACTTCCGGCTTCACCGCCACCGTGCGGGCGATACAGAGCCGCTGCTGCTGGCCGCCGGACAGGCTCAAGCCGCTGGCGTTGAGCTTGTCCTTGACCTCGCTCCACAGCGCGGCGCGCTTCAACGCCTGTTCGACGCGGCCGTCCATCTCGGACTTGCCGAGGTTCTCGTAGAGCCTGACGCCGAAGGCGATGTTCTCGTAGATCGACATCGGGAACGGCGTCGGCTTCTGGAACACCATGCCGATCTTGGTCCTGAGGAGGTTGAGATCCTGCGACCGGTCGAGAATGTTCTTGCCGTCGAGCAGCACCTGGCCCTCGGCCGTCTGTTTTGGGTAGAGCTCATAGATGCGGTTGAACACACGCAGCAGCGTCGATTTCCCGCAACCCGAAGGGCCGATGAAGGCCGTGACGCTGCGCTCGGGCAGCGACAGGCTGATGTCCTTCAGCGCCTTGCTCTGGCCGTAGTAGAAGTTGAGGTTCTTGACCTCGATCTTCGTCTTCTCGGCTACCGTTTCGGCCATCGTCATGTCTGGGGACAACATCTGTGTCATCTGTCCTCTCTGCGTCCGGTAAGGCTGCGGGCGAGGATGCTCAAGCCCAGAACCGTCAGGGTGATTATGAGTGCGCCGGTCCACGCCAGTTGCTGCCATTCCTCGTAAGGGCTGAGAGCGAACTGGAAGATGGTCACCGGCAGGCTGGCCATCGGCGCGTTGATATTGCTGCTCCAGAACTGGTTGTTGAGCGCGGTGAAGAGCAGCGGCGCCGTCTCGCCGGAAATGCGTGCTATCGCCAGCAATATGCCGGTGACGATGCCGGACAATGCGGCGCGGTAGGCGACCGAACGGATCACCACCCAGCGTGGCGCGCCGATCGCGGCACCGGCTTCACGCAACGCGTTCGGCACTAGGCTGAGCATGTCTTCAGTGGTGCGCACGACCACCGGAATGACCAGGATGGCAAGCGCAACTGCGCCGGCAATGGCCGAGAAATGTCCCATTGGCCGCACCATCAGCTCATAGACAAACAAGCCGATGATGATCGACGGCGCCGACAACAGGATGTCGTTGATGAAGCGGACGACGGTGGTGATGCGCGAAAAGCGTCCATACTCGGCCATGTAGGTTCCCGCCAGCACGCCGATCGGCGTGCCGACGACAACGGCGATGATCGTCATCAGCAGGCTGCCCGCGATGGCATTGAGCAGGCCGCCGGCCTCGCCCGGTGGTGGTGTCATCTCGGTGAAGACCGCGAACGAAAGCCCGGCTGTGCCCTTATAGACCAGTGCGCCGAGGATGAGCGCCAGCCAGGCAAGCCCGATGCCGGCGGCGACGACGCAAAGCGCCATCATCACCGAATTCCTGGCTTTGCGGCGGCTGTGGAGCGATGAGGATGTCGACATCGGTCAGGCTCCCGTACGGGCGTCGATCCGCATCAGCATATAGCGGGCGGCGGCAAGGATCAGGAAGGTGATGACGAAGAGGATCAGGCCAAGCGAAACCAGCGAGGAGGTGTAGAGGTCGCCGTCGGCCTCGGTGAATTCATTGGCGATGGTCGCCGAGATCGTCGTGCCCGGCGCGAACAGGGAGGCACTGATGCGGTGGGCGTTGCCGATGACGAAGGTCACCGCCATGGTCTCGCCGAGTGCCCTGCCGAGGCCAAGCATGACGCCGCCCATGATGCCGATGCGGGTATAGGGAATGACCACGCGCCGGGTCACTTCCCAGGTCGTGCAACCGATGCCATAGGCCGATTCCTTCAGCACCGCCGGCACCGTATCGAAGACGTCCTTGGTGATCGAGGTGATGAAGGGCAGCACCATGATGGCGAGGATCAGCGCCGAGGTCAGAAGGCCGATGCC
Source organism: Mesorhizobium sp. M0701 (assembly GCF_040320365.1). NCBI lineage: Bacteria > Pseudomonadati > Pseudomonadota > Alphaproteobacteria > Hyphomicrobiales > Phyllobacteriaceae > Mesorhizobium > Mesorhizobium sp. M0701. The sequence goes on along the minus strand of NZ_JAMYPO010000009.1, from coordinate 27,495 downwards.
GTAAGGAGGGCCGGCGAAAAGGCTGGATAGTCCCGGCACGCCATGGAAGATGTTGATGATGAAGGGCTGTATCGTCGTCTGCAGGAATGGCGCGAACACGAACAGGCCCCAGATGCCGTAGATGATCGAAGGAATGCCGGCCAACAGCTCGACCGCTATGCCGATCGGGCGCCTGAGCGGGCGCGGGCAGAGCTCGGTGAGAAAGATTGCAATGCCGATGCCGATCGGAACCGCGATCAGGATGGCAATGGCCGCCGTCACCAGCGTGCCGTAGATCGGCGCCAGTGCGCCAAATTTTTCCGTAACAGGATTCCAGCTCTCAGTCGTCAGGAAAGAAAAACCGAACGACGACAGCGCCTGCCATGAGCCGGCAAACAGCGAGATCGCGACACCGCCGAGGATGACCAGCACAAGAATTGCGGAAGCGCGGGTAAGTCCGCGGAATATGGCATCTGTGAGCGCGAAGCGCCGCACCGTAGCTTCCCTGGCCCGGGCTGCTGCAGATGATGGCATGGCATCGGAAGCGATGGTCATTGGGTCCTCGCGATTAAAGGCAACAGGGAGGGCGCCATCGACGCCCTCCCTGGAGGAGATTACATAGCCGAGTAGAGCGGCTTGCCGTCGTCGCCGACGACTTCCTTGGCCCACATGGCCTTGACGCTCTCAACCACCTTGTCGGGCATCGGAACGTAGTCCAGTTCGCCGGCCATCTCGTCGCCCTTGTCGTATGCCCAGGCGAAGAATTTGAGCGCTTCGCCGGTGGTCGCGGCATCATCCGGCTTCTTGTAGAGCAGGATCCACGTTGCCGCCGTCATCGGCCAGGACTCGGCGCCCGGCTCGTTGGCGAGGATGACGCCATAGCCCGGCTGCGAGCTCCAGTCGGCATTGGCCGCTGCCGCCGAGAACGCCGCCGCGGCGGGCTCGACCTTCTTGCCGTCCTTGTTGATCATATCGGTGTGGGTGAGCTTGTTCTGCTTGGCGTAGGCATATTCGACATAACCGATCGCGCCGCCGGTCTGGGAAACGTTGTTGGCAACGCCCTCATTGCCCTTGGCGCCGATGCCGACCGGCCATTCCACGGCCTTGTCGACGCCGACCTTTTCTTTCCAGTCCGCGCTGACGTCGCCGAGGTAATAGGTGAAGTTGAACGTCGTGCCCGAACCATCGGAACGGTGAACGACCGCGATCGCCTGCGAAGGCAGCTTGACGTCCGGATTAAGCTTCTTGATCGCTTCGTCATCCCAGCTCGTGATCTTGCCGAGGAAGATGTCGGCCAGCGTCGGGCCGTCGAGAACCAACTCGCCCGGCTTGATGCCTTCGAGATTGACGACGGGAACGATGCCGCCCATCACCATCGGGAACTGAGCCAGTCCGGTCGCTTCAAGCTCGTCGCCCTTGAGCGGCGCATCCGAAGCGCCGAAGGTAACGGTCTTGGCTTTGATCTGCTTGATGCCGCCGCCGGAACCGATCGACTGGTAGTTAAGGCCAACGCCGGTGTCTTTCTTGTAGGTGTCGGCCCACTTCGCATAGATCGGGTAGGGGAAGGTGGCGCCGGCGCCGGAGATGTCCGCGGCGAGCGCGGCGGACAGGGTGAGGGTGGTCGTCGCCGCAGCCATTGCAATCGCAACGGCCGCCGAGCGGATGAAATGTCTCATGTGGCCTGCTCCTGTTCGGAATATGGTCTCTCGGCGCCATTCCTCCGGCGCCCGCTGAGGCCAATAGCCCCCGATTATTACAGTCGCATGACAGTTTCATGTCGCTCCGGTAACGGCGCCCAGCCGGGTTAAGAAGGAGCGGCCGCGGGCTTTGTCGGCATGGGCCGCGGTTTGCCGCTGGAATCAGCAGCTTGCGTGAATTCCGGCCGGCATCGTCTGCTCGGCGATCGTAGCCACCGGCTTTAAAAGAAAAAAGCCGGACGGGAGCGCGTTGCATGCAGCCAGAACGTGTCATGGCCGCGCCATCGCCGAAACAGGTCCGTTGGGGTAAATCTGACCCTGTTTCTTGCCGGCGGTCGCTGCTCCCGCCCGTAACTGGAGGAGCGGAACTTCGAATATCCCATTGTCGCCACTGAGCGCAGCTTTGGTATGGTGCGATCGCACCATGGCCTTACGCTGGAAGCGTTGACGAATCGCAAGGTTCTAACTCGCGCTGGACCTCCATCCGCGCCCGACCCGGCGCTCGATCTTCGAGCAACGCCTTCGACTGGAAGTGCGACGACTCTACTTCACGGTATCTACTCCCTTCGCCCTATTCCGCCGGTTGTCGGTTAGGCCGAAGCAGCGTTATAAGCTTGCAGGGGTATTGCTGATGTCTCGACGGATTCTGCCTGTCTTCCTGTGCCTGGCGCTGCCTCTGGGAAGCGGCTGCGCGCGCAGCAATGACGGCACCGTCATCATTCCCAAGCCGCTCGATGTTCGCCGTTTCTGGGACAGGCCTTCGCCGCAGGCGCAAGCCGAACAGTCGCAACTGGAGACCGACGTCTTTCCAGTGGCGCCGCAAACGCCGAAAAGGCCGGCGGTGCGCAGGAGCGCGGCTTCCGTTGCAACGCCTCGGAGGAGGATCACCAACAACCCGCCCATGCTGTCGCCGGAGCCGACGAAGCCGCTAACTTGCAAGAATGTCAGCGAGCCCGGCAAACGGGCCCGCATGGTCTGCGAATAACCAGCCGACGTCCGTCGATGCGTACGGCTCCAGGCCTTGAAGCGGCTATCCGGCCAGCCGTCTCGGAACATCGCCCGCCCTGGTCAGTCCGCCGGGAAAAAGGCCGGCCCGACCACTCTCACCGGCCGCGCGCCGATCGCTTTCTCGATCGACTGATGCTGGGCAATCCCTGGCACCTCGAAAACCGGCGTTTTTGCCCCTGCGAGAGCGGCACCGGCAGTTTCGATCCCGGATTCAGGAATTTCCGCGACGACGCCAAGATCCGGCTTTGCCGTCGGCAACGGAATGATGGCGTTGCTCATGTTGGCCGGTGTCACGGTTCGTGCCCTGAGCTCGGCGACGCGCCGGTAATAGCGCTTGACGTCGCAGGCATTGAAGTTCGCGTCGTCGCGGTACCGGAACGCGGCAGGTAGCTCCACATAGGGTTTTCCCGACTCGAGCGCGACCATCTCCTCGGTCTCGCGAGTGGCGTCGCTCAGCGTATAGAGGTCGACGCCGGCATCGTCGCAGATGTAGCGACACTGATCGACCGTTTCCTTCAGATCGTCGCCCTTGGCGAACTGCGATTTTGGCGCGGGGAAGAAATATCCGTCCGACAAGCGAACGCAAAACAGCATCCGATTGCCGCCAATTGTTGTGCCTGCGGACTGGGCCTTGGGTGCCGTGCGTTGCTGCGCCGGCTGTTTCTTGGCAGCGGGGGCGGCGCAGCCCAGCGCGACAAACCTGGCCTTCAATCTGGACGTGTCCCTGCTCGAATTCGACAGTCTGGCGATCTGCCGTTGCACCTCCGCCTTGCTGCTGACCAGGTCGGCGCAGGGATTGAAGAAGAAGCCGGCCGTTTTCGCCGTGCATCTGCGTTGTCTCTCAAGCTTTTGAATCGCGGCGAGTTGCCGGCGCAGTTGGGCAAGCTCGGGGCTGGTCCCGCCGCTGCGCCCCGCCGAAAGCAATTGGCTCCTGATGGCACCGCAGCTATCCGCGTAGGAGAAGGATGTGCCGAGCGCAACGGCTATTGCCGACACCAGCATCAGAACCGTGAGGGGCCAGAAGCGTGTCACTGGAACGACCATTATCCTTGTTGCACCGAGAACAGGATTTCTTTGTCGACTATGGATAAGTACTAGCTAAATCAGTCTTTCCTAATTGAAGTAGATCAAACCGCCACCAGAGACTTTAGCTCTAGTGTATTAGATCCACTCGTGTAAATTCAATATTACATTTTTATTTCAAGATTGAGACGAACCGGCAGCAACGCCGGCGGACGCCCGCCACGGCGAAGTTTGATACGCGCGGCGGGTTCGGCATCGCGATCAATCCGGCGTTACCGGCCGGCCGTTGCTGAAACCTTAGCCCTGGGATCGGCGTTGAGCGGCCAAAGGAGGAGACCGCAAATGTCGATCCACTTCACTGTCGCGGACCTGACCAGGAATCTGTTCCATTCACTTGGGTTGGACCATGAACGCGCACCGAGGCCACTCGACCACGAGCAGGGGCTTTTGCTGGAGTGCTATCTTGCCGGCCAGATACCGGAATCGGCCTGGAGCGACTATGTCTTCGAGATGCCGGAACTGGCGCGACATGTCGAGGCGAGACGAAGGCGCCACTAAAGCGCATCGCGGTCGACCGGGCCTCATGCGACGCGCTTAGGTTCTTGTCTAATGCATGTCGTTGTCGCAAAACCGCTGCACACTTTTGCGCGACATGCATTAGGTCCCGAAAAGTGGAATCCGGTTGTCGGAAAAGATCAAGGCGAAGCCTTCACTCGCGGTGCAACCTGTTCTTGTTTGGGCGAGTTGAATTGCAGAGTGAACACCTTGCCCGGGATGCCTTGAGCCAGCGCCGGTGAAAAGCTCAACGGCAGGCAATGGTCCACGGCCGCGACCGCCGCGTCGACAAAAGCTTGGCGCGTCTTCTCCTCGCCGGCGACGCGGATGGCGGTCGGCTTGGGCCGGCCGATCAGCGTGCCATCGCGCCTGAAGCTGAAGCTCAGGGTGACGGTGGAATTCCCGGCATTCGCCGGAGGGGTCCAGCACGCCTGGATGGCAGCCCCGACCTCGGGCATGGTGTTGAGCGTCGCTGCATTCGATTGACCGGTTGCGCCCACCAGCATGGCGCCTGCAATCACCATCATTCCAGCAATGCTTTTCATGGCAGGGCCTCTGTCCTTGAACCGCCCTCGAGGACGGGACGAACTTCGATGGTAGGGCCGACAGCGGCGATGACAAGATGGCGGCGACGCGTTTCATCAGCCATGCAGGCGTCGTGAAACGCCGTCTGGCGCAACTTCGACAGGGGCTGAAATAAGCAAAAGGCCGGCGCGCAGCCGACCTTTGCTTTCCATCCGCGCCAGTACATCCGTGGTCGCGGGCTGGAGGTGGATTCAGTAGAAAGGGTTTAGGTTAACGAAACCTTAAGCTCCCCACATCGTGCAAACAGGGGAGATTAAGAAAATCCCCAGTTCATTACCGGCTCCTGCAGACGTGCGGACGACCGCTATTGGCTTGTGCCTCAGGCGTTGGCCTGCGACCGCACATAGGCGATATAGCCGCGCACGTCGGCGGCCGGGTCGGCATAGGCCTTGCCGAGCTTCTTCTCGATCGCCGCCATATAGTCTTTTGCCCATTGGGGCAGCGCGTAGTCGATGACGGCGAGGAACTCGAGCGTCGCCGCCAAACGGATGTCGGCGATCGACGGGTTCTTGCCGCCGATGAACGGCTTGCCGTTCCTGAAGAAGCTGTGAAACACCTCCAGCGGCTCGGCTATCGCTTCTATAGCGGCCTTCTGGGCTTCCGACTTCTTGTCGGGATGAGCGTCGCTGTGGCCGACCTCGCCGGCATATTGCGGGAAATTCAGTACAGGATATGTGGCGCGCGCCACATAGGGGTAGAGCGTGCCGATCAGGTAGAACATGGCGCTGTCGATCATTGCCCGCTTGGCCGGCGCCTTGGGATATAATTTCTCCAGCCCGTGCTTGTTGGCGAGATACTGCATGATGGCGCAGCTTTCCCACAAGACACCTCTCGGCAGGCCCTTGTCCTCGATCATCGGCGTAAGATGGGCCGGGTTTCGCGCCATATATTCGGGCGAGCGCGTGAGGCCCCAAACGTCGGTTTCGGAATGATCGAGCCCGGCGGCGCGTGCAAACACCCGAACGCTCATATTGTTGACGCTGGGCTTCAGCATGCTGAGCGTGAGCGCCGGCTTTTTCGCAGGCTTCGCCTTGACCTTCGCGGGCTTTTTGCCGGAGACCTTCGTCGCCGGCTTTGCCACTTTCGCCGCTGACTTGGCGGCGGCTTTGGCCGCCGGCTTCGCTCCTGGTTTGGCTGCCTTGGCGGCGGGCTTTTTCGCACTCTTCGTTGCTGTCTTTGCCATTATGTCCTCCCTTTGTTTGGCGTGTCGTCAGTATGGATTTTTCGGTGCGCGATCCTCCGACAAGGTTGCGCGCAAGTGCTCGACAAGCGCCTGGATCGCATCGGCAAGGTGCACTTCGGCGATGTTGTAATCGCCGCGCGCGACGCGGATCTTGTGCGCCTGCATCAGCACGTCGGCATGGGTGAAGCCCGCCGGCGGCTCGAAACGGTAGGAGGCGAGCTCGATTAGCAGGCCGAGCGGATCCTCGAAGTAGATCGAATCCATGAAACCGCGATCCTTGACGCCGCTGTGCTTGATTTCACGCTCGTTGAGCCGGGCGACCGCCTGCAAGAAGGTGACGCGCGACACCGCGAAAGCGATGTGATGGACGCAGCCCGTATCGGTCGGCGTGCGCCGCTTGACCGGCGTGCGGCTCTCGTCGGTGAAGACGGTGATCAGCCGGCCGTCGCCCGGATCGAAATAGAGATGGCTTTCGCTTGGCTTGTCGAGGTTGGGCTGCTCGAAGATGAAAGGCATGCCGAGCACGCCCTCCCAGAAATCGATCGAGGTCTGACGTCCGGCGCCGACCAGCGTGATGTGATGGACGCCTTGCGATTGTAGTTTTTGCATCTGACTCCTCCCGGCCACGCCGTCTTGCCGCCGAACGGAAGTTCGGATGCCCAGTCGCGCTTGGATCGGCGCCCGGCATGTGACCGCGCCCGGCCTCGCTCGCCTGCGCTCCGCATTCCGCATCCTGCAGGAGTGCGGCCGGAGCTTTGATGAACGGATGCTAATTCAATCCGAGACGTTGCGCCAGAAGCGCTGAGTTTCAAGAACTCCACGCAGGCGCCAAGAGCGGCACCGGGATCGCGGACGCCTTCGCCGAGCTCGCTGAAACGATCCGTCGCCGGCAGCTGTAATGGTGCGGCGGCCCGCAGGTCGCTGGGTTTCCCGAGCGGCCGGTTTGGCGACGGCAGGTCAAAGGGGCCTCGTTGACGCATGCCGCGCCTGGTTCGGATTACGGGCATCCGTGGCCCTTAGATGAAAATCACATATTCTTCATCGGCACATCGGGATCGACATGTCCCCCATCGGCAGTGATCTTCAGCCTTGAGAGGTAGTGCTCCCATCCCCTTCGGTGGCTGTCACGCTCCTTTGCGTTCGGCAGTCCGCTGTGCGTGAAGCGGATCAGTGTCCCCGCATCCCTCGCGATCAGGTCGATCTCGACATGGCTGGAGCCGGGCGGCACTGTCTCGTTGTCTTCCCAGCCAAAACTGTAGGCAAGACGGTGGACCGGGATCACCTCGGTGAACTCACCGCGCGCCATATGGCGACCACCGACATTGACGAGGAACAGACCGCCCGGCGATGCATCCAAATTCGCTTCGGTCCCGATCCATCGCACGATCTGGTCCGGATCCGTCAAAAGCGCGAACACGGTCGCTTGTGGCGCGGCGACCTCAATTTCTGTGTAAACCGATTCCGCCATCGCTCACTCCAGGTCACATCCGCATCGAATGCCGTGCATGATTGAAGCGAATATGGGGAGTTGCAAGAAGATGTTCGAGGCGTAAGCATAAGCCGGAGCCGAGTGACCTTCTACCGATGCTTCTCGCAAAGTCGCTTTCATTCCTTCTGGACGACGCCGCGCATATTGGCGACGGTGGGCGACTTCTATTGCAGCTCTCAACGCATTTGCTGGAAGACGGCTTGCCGATCATCGCCGGCGCGCTGGCGCAGGATGCTCCCGACCCAATCATTTCACGCCGTATCTGGCTCTGGCGAGCGTCTGGGGGTGAAGTGGTCGAGGGTTTGGGGATAGGCGCCGACCGCCAGAATGCCGATCCCCGGCTCGTGCTGCGGGAGTGGCTTGGCACAACGCGGGCGATCGTGTTCGACGAGCGAGCGGGCGGTGTCGCACCGACTTTGGTGTGGGCGTTCGATCATACTCCGGATGAGGCGCAGTCAGAGCTGCTGCGGCAAATCTCCCGGTTTGCTGCGGCTCCGATGACCGCACTCGCAGAACGGTCCGCGAAACGCGCATTGCTCGAAGCATATTTGGGAAAGCGCAGTGCAGCACATGTGCTCAACGGTCATTCTCGTCGATTAAAGGGAGAGACGATACGGGCTGCGCTTCTGTGCGCGGACCTTCGAGGTTTCACCGATCTATCCGAGGTTCATGATGCAGACGAGATCGTATTGGTACTTGATGCCTGGTTCGATTGCGTCGCCGGCGCGGTGCACGCATTTGGTGGTGAGGTTCTCAAGTTTATAGGTGATGGCGTCCTCGCGATTTTCCCGATTGGCGAGCGCGATGCAAATGCCGCATGTGACGCTGCGGTACGCGCCGTGAAGGCCACGCGCGCCGGGATAGATCATCTCAACCAAACTCGGCGCCGCAATGGCGGCCCTGAGCTCGGATATGGCATTGGCCTGCATGTCGGCGAGATACTCTGGGGGAATATCGGCACTGCCGGCAGGTTGGACTTCACCGCGATCGGCAAGGCTGTAAATCTTGTCAGCCGCATCGAAGGGCTGTGCAAGCCGTTGGGACGGACGGTGCTCGCGTCGACAGTGTTCGAGGCAGAAACTACCGAGCGGATGATCGCCATGGGCAGTCATCCGCTCGGAGGAATAGCAGGCGCGCAAACACTTTTCGGCTTGCCGGAATAGATCGAATGGTTGAGCCCCGCCGTGGATGTGTCGTTCGCAGCATATCTTGGTATCGTGCGAAGCCATGACCGAGAGAAATTCGAACGGCAAAGAAGCTACGATACTGCAACTAAAGTATGGCGCGTTTAGAGCCCAGCCATGCGCGTCGCGCGCAGCTTCGCTGGCCGGTGCTAAGGGCCTTCCCGGCATCCACCCTTCGAGGGAGAGGCGCCTTCGCCGAGCTCGCCAAAACGATCCGCCGCCGGCAGCTGTAGCTCAGGTCGGCTCCAGGCAGTGCCGACCAGCGTGATGGACGCCTTGCGATTGTAGTTTCTGTATCTGGCTCCTCCCCGCGTGGCATCGACTGCCCTGTTCAGCGCGACGTTCTGCGCGCCGCTAACGCTGTGCCTCAAGACCCACGATGCAATGCTAATGCAATCGGCTCCGCTGCGCCAGAAGCGGCAATGAGCCAAACCCGCCGCGACTCAAGGCGATGGATCGGATTGATGGTTTGCCGAGAGCTTGGAGAGACTTGGTACGCCCAAGGGGAATCGAACCCCTGTTCCCGCCGTGAGAGGGCGGTGTCCTGACCGCTAGACGATGGGCGCGTTCAAGAACCGGCGATATAGGCTGACGGCTGGGAAAAAGCAACTAGGCTTACGGCTGCCGATCGCGCCGGTGAAATATCCGCTGCAAGCCTAGCGTTTTGGCTCGATCAGGTCCCAGAGATTTCCATAGAGATCGGCGAAAACCGCCACAGTGCCATAGGTCTCGTGCCGGGGCGCCTCGCGGAATTCGACGCCCTTTTCGAGCATCAACGCATGGTCACGGGCAAAACCGTCGGTTTCGAGGAACAAAAAGACCCGCCCGCCGGTCTGGTTGCCGACGGCGTGCTTTTGCGCATCGCCGGATGCCTCGGCGAGAAGCAGCCGCGCGCCCTGCCCGTTGCCCGGCGTGATCGTGACCCAGCGTTTGCCGCCGCCGAGATCGACATCTTCGGTGAGGACAAAACCCAGCCGGTCGACATACCACGAGATCGCCTCGTCATAATTTGCGACGACAAGCGCGACCGTGGCAATGCTGCGGTGTTCGGCAAAACCGGTCATTTGTTCCTGATCGAAAAACGCCCGACGATGCGGCGCTCGGTGATGTCATAAACGAAGATGGCGCGGCTGCCGTCGGGCAGCTCGGCGTCGATCGACAGGTGATTGCCGGACAGCGATTGGCTGATCACCCTGGCGCCGACCGGCAGCACGATGTCGCCGTTGACCGTTTCGCCGATCGGCACCTGGATGTCGCTGCTTAGCGGAGGGGCGGCAGGCGGCGCGTTGCGCGCTTTGTAGACAAGTGCTGCTATCACCACCATAAGGGCGAGGAACAGCAGGCCGAGATTGATGGCGACGAAGCGGACGAGCTTCCTCCGCACCTTTTCGACCTCGGGGTCGAGCGGCTTTTCCTCGTCTTCGTCGGCAAGCGGCCGGGCCATGGCAGCAGATTCCGGAACTGTTTTCGATGAGCGCTCATAACGAAGAGGTCAGACAATTAATAGGGGCCGGACCGATCGTGCTGGAGGCGGGCGCCGATGCGGCCGGCCAGCGGCTCGACCAATGGCTGGCGGCTAGGCTCGGCCCCGACATGTCGCGCAGCCGGGTACAGATGCTGATAAAGCAGGGCGCGGTCAGGATCGGCGGCAGGCAGGTCGACGAAACGAAGCGCAAGATGGCACAAGGTGACAGCGTGTCGGTCGACGTGCCGGAGCCGGAACCGGCGGCGCCGCAAGGCGAAGATATTGCGCTGGACGTCCTCTACGAGGACAGCGAGTTGATCGTCATCAACAAGCCGGCCGGGCTGGTCGTGCATCCCGGCGCCGGCAACTGGACCGGCACGCTGGTCAACGCGCTGATCCATCATTGCGGCGACAGCCTGTCGGGCATCGGCGGGGTGAGACGGCCGGGCATCGTCCACCGCCTCGACAAGGAGACCAGTGGCGTCATGGTCGTCGCCAAGACCGATCGCGCCCACAAGGCGTTGTCGGAGGCCTTTGCCGACCACGGCCTGACCGGCGATCTCGAGCGCGCGTATCTGGCGTTGGTCTGGGGCATACCGGCAAGGCCGACCGGGACGGTCGACGCGCCGCTCGGCCGCGCCGCCGACCGGGTACGCCGCGCCGTGGTGCCGCAAGGCCGCGACGATGCGCGCCACGCCGTCACGCATTTCACCGTCGTTGAGCGCTTTGGCGAGCAGCAGCAGGAATTCGCCACGGCGAGCCTGGTCGAATGCCGGCTGGAAACCGGTCGCACTCACCAGATACGCGTCCACATGGCCCATATCGGCCATCCGGTGATTGGCGACCCCGAATACGGCCAGGCTTTCCGCACCAAGGCCAATCGGTTGCCCGAGCCGCTAAGAAGCAAGGTAAAAACGTTTCCGCGACAAGCTTTGCACGCCCGCCTCCTTGCATTTCGGCATCCGGATACCCATCTAACGATGAGGTTCGAAGCACCGATACCGTGGGACATGGAGGAACTCGTCGACGGCTTCCGCAAGCTCTGAACCAACCACCTGAAAACCTGACCGGCGCTGTTCACTTCAACGTGACACACTGTTTCGTGTTGAACAAATGCCTGTCTTTCTGGTTTTGTTCCTATATATGTCGGTTGGTGCGAATGTGCCTTTGGCATTCGCGCCACATGCCCGCCGCGTTTCGGGGGCATCACTCCAATAGAGAGGGGGCGCTATCATGGCCCAGTCATTACCCAGTATCGTTTCCGGCGAAGGCGGTCTCAGCCGCTACCTGGAAGAAATCCGCCGCTTTCCGATGCTTCAGCCGCAGGAAGAGTACATGCTCGCCAAGCGCTATGCCGAGCATGAGGACACCACGGCTGCGCACAAGCTCGTCACCAGCCACCTTCGGCTCGTCGCCAAGATCGCCATGGGCTATCGCGGCTATGGCCTGCCGATCGGTGAGGTGATCTCGGAAGGCAATGTCGGCCTGATGCAGGCCGTCAAGAAATTCGAACCGGAGCGCGGTTTCCGTCTCGCCACCTATGCGATGTGGTGGATCAAGGCCTCGATCCAGGAATACATCCTGCGCTCGTGGAGCCTGGTCAAGATGGGCACCACCGCCAACCAGAAGCGCCTGTTCTTCAACCTGCGCAAGGTGAAGGGCAAGATCCAGGCGCTCGACGAAGGCGATTTGAAGCCCGATCAGATCACCGAGATTGCCACCCGGCTGAACGTCTCGGAAGCGGAAGTCGTGTCGATGAACCGTCGTCTGTCGGGCGACGCCTCGCTCAATGCGCCCATCCGGGCCAGTGAAGGCGAGTCCGGCGAATGGCAGGACTGGCTGGTCGACGACCACGAAAGCCAGGAAGAGATGCTGATCGAGCAGGACGAGTTGGAAAACCGGCGCGGCATGCTGTCGGGCGCTCTTGCCGTGCTCAACGACCGCGAACGCCGCATCTTCGAGGCGCGCCGCCTCGCCGATGAGCCGTTGACGCTTGAAGAGCTGTCGGCCGAGTTCGATATCAGCCGCGAGCGCGTGCGCCAGATCGAGGTGCGCGCCTTCGAGAAGGTGCAGGACGCGGTCAAGGCCGCAGCCAAGCGCCAGACGCAGGCGCTGCGCACCATCGAGGCGCAGCCGGCGGCGTAAGGCCTTCCGGTAGAAACAAATAACGGCGGCGTCAGGTAACTGGCGCCGCCGTTTTTTTCTAAAGCGCGTCGCGTTCGGCCGGCCTTGTGCGACGCGCTTTAGAGTCTTGTTTTTGTGCATGTCGTTATCGCAAAACCGCTGCACACTTTTGCGCGACATGCATTAGCGGGTTGCCGGTTCCGCGGCGCCTTCGCGGATGTCCGATCCGCCGCTATAACTGCTCAGTAGCCCCCAGACGATCGCATCGATAGCGGCATTACCGCAATTTTCCCCAAGCCCTGAAAACCGCAAGACTGCAAGCTGTGGCGGCAATGTTGCGGCGCCGACCGCGGCATTCCACAACCCGGCGCTCGCGGCAGGCGGCGCGACAACGAGCCGCCGGGGCTGCGCCGGGCAGTTGAGCTCGTTTATTGAAAACGAAAGGCAGTGTGACGATGACCATTTCTCCGTTTCTGGCCGCTCTCGGATCCGAAGGTCCGCCAGCCGACCGAGCGAAAGACATGGCCCTGTATGGATGGCTAATTGGAAGCTGGGAAATGGACTCGGTCCACTACCTCGACGACGGCACAATCCAGAAATGGGATGGCGAATGCCATTTTGGCTGGGTGCTCGAAGGCCGCGCGATTCAGGACGTTTGGATCAGGCCCAAGCGCCCTGCGCCGTCGACGATGTATGGTACGACCTTGCGCATCTTCGACCCTGGGATCGATGGCTGGCATATCATATGGAACGACCCGCTCAACCGGGATCACTCGCGCCAGATCGGGCGGGCCGAGGGTAAGGACATTGTCCAGCTCGGCAATGACTCGCGCGGTCTGCAAACTCGATGGCGTTTCACTGAGATCACTGCCACCAGCTTCCATTGGATCGGCGAGGAAAGATCTTCCGAGAGCGATCCTTGGCAAATCACGTATGAACATTTAGCCCGCCGAACAAAACCCTGACGCTGGACTGGCTGGCGTCTGCGCCGCTCCTCATCCGGCTGCCGACGCGGTCCCCGTATGGATCATCGGATTCAAACATTGCAAAAATCGACTCAGGATCAATAACTTGGATGACCATCGCGGGACGATGAGCGCAGCGCCGAGTCTGAACGGCATTGTAGTGGCAGCGACCCATCTCCTCACAGGCAATCGAGCGGAAATTTCAGATAGCGCCGCCCGTTGGATTCCGGTTCCGGCAGGCGTCCGCCATTCATATTGACCTGCAGCGCGTGCAGGATCAGCCGCGGCATCGGCAACGTCCTGTCGCGGGCTTGGCGGAGCGCGACGAAGTCGGCTTCCGTCTTGCAGCCGGCAACATGGATGTTGCCGGCTTTCTGCTCCGCCACCGTGCTTTCCCACCGCGCTTCGCGGTCACCCGGCTGGTAGTCGTGACCGACGAACAGACGTGTCTCGTCCGGCAGCGCCAGGATGTCCTCGATCGAACGCCAGAGCCGCTCGGCGCTGCCGCCGGGAAAGTCTGTCCTGGCGGTGCCGCTGTCCGGCATGAACAGCGTGTCGTGGATGAAGGCGGCGTCGGCGATGACGTAAGTTATCGAGGCCAGTGTGTGGCCCGGCGAAAACAGCACTCTTGCCGGAAGGCCGCCGACCGAAAAAGTTGCGCCGTCGGCGAACAGCCTGTCCCATTGCGAACCGTCGGCGGGGAATTCCTGCCAGTTGTAGATCACCTTCCACAATTTCTGGACGTCGATGACCTTTTCGCCGATTGCCGTCGGCGCTCCGGTTCTCCCCCTCAGATAATGGGCGGCGGAGAAATGATCGGCATGCGGATGCGTGTCGAGGATCCACTCGACCTCCAGCCCGCTTTCCCTGACGAAGTCGAGCAGGGCGTCGGCGTTTTTCGTTGCCGTTGCACCGGACCTTTCGTCGAAGTCGAGCACCGGATCGATGATGGCGCATTTGCGGGTCGCCATGTCGGCGACCACATACTGGACGGACCCGCTCGGCTTGTCATAGAAGCCGGTGACCTGCGACCTGGCCGATAATGCGTCCAATCCCAGCCCCCCTTGATCCTCACCGTGGCAGGAATGACTTTCTCTGCCACGGCAAATGAAAGGCATGGTTGTCCGTCAACCAGGCGCCGTCAAGCACCCCACACTCACACGACCAGGAAAACCGAAAATTCTCCGTGCCGCCTCTGCCTGCTCAGGCGGAAGGCTGCTTGGTTTTCCTGAGATATGGCAGGATCGTCTCGTAGGCGCCGAAGCGCTTGATGGCATCCTCATTCGAGACGGCAGCGGTGATGATGACGTCCTCGCCCTGCTTCCAGTTCGCCGGCGTCGCCACCTGGTGCTTGGCGGTCAGCTGCATGGAATCGATGGCGCGCAGGATTTCGTCGAAGTTGCGGCCGGTCGTCATCGGATAGGTGAGAACCAGCTTGATCTTCTTGTCGGGCCCGATGACGTAAACCGAACGCACCGTGGCATTGTCGGCGGGCGTGCGGCCTTCCGAGCTCTCGCCGGCACCCGCCGGCAGCATCTCGTAAAGCTTGGCGACCTTGAGATCCTTGTCGCCGATCAGCGGGTAGTTCACCGAATGACCGGTCGCGGTCTTGATGTCATTCTGCCACTTTTCATGGCTTTGGACGGGATCGACCGAGATGCCGATGATCTTGACGTTGCGCTTCCTGAACTCGCCTTCGAGCCCGGCCATCGTGCCGAGTTCGGTCGTGCAAACCGGCGTAAAGTTCTTCGGATGGCTGAACAATACTGCCCAGCCGTCGCCGATCCATTCATGGAAGCTGATCGGTCCTTGCGTGGTCTCAGCGGTGAAGTCCGGTGCGATATCGTTGATACGAAGGCTCATAGCGTGTCCCTACCCTGTGAGTGCAGATCGCAGCCGGCGTTGACCGGCGCTGCTTTTGCCTTTCTATCACTCCGGCGTCATCCTTCAAATGCCTGTTGCGCCGGCATCAAGGCCGGCGGCGAAATATTTTCATTGCTTCTCGGCAAATGCCGCAGGAATTTTCGCTGCGCTGGCTCAGGCCTTGTTCACTGCCAGCGTCGTCGCCAGGTCTTCCATGCGCTGGGCCAGCGCGCCGAGCGCCCCGGTCAGCGCGGAATCGTTCTTGTCGGCCTTGGTCAGTGCATCGTCGCGCGTCTTGCGCAGCGTCAGCACTTCGCTTTCCATGCCCTTGACCCGCTTCTGCAGTTCCGAAAGCTCGTCCATGACCATGATGCCGGCCATCACGGTCAGCCGCTGGTCGCCGATCTCGCCAAAAGAATCCTTCAGATGCGAGACATAGCGGTCGAAGCGCTCGGCAAGATCGATCAGATGCTCTTCCTGGCCCTCGTCGCAGGCCATCCGATACTGCTTGCCGTCGATGGAAACCGTGACTTGTGCCATTGGCCTACCTGTCCAGTACCGCGCGGATGGTTTCCATGGCTGTCACCAGCCTTCGCGACACTTCCTTGTTGGCATCTTCCAGCCGTTCGGCGCGAGCTTCGGAATTGTCGAGCTCCTGCGCCAGCCGCGAGCGGTCGGCGTTCATCCGCTGCACTTCGGCCTCGGCTTCCGAATAGTCCCGCTCGTGCTCGAGCTTGGCCGCGACGGCGTTTTCCAGCCCTTCGATGGCCTTACCCAGCCTGGCAATGACTTCCTTGAGGGTCGTTTCCCCGGTCATGGCTTTCGTCCTGCGCCCTGCCCATCACCGAATCATCCACGTTCAGAACGCGTTATCCCTGAAACATTACGCGTCGTGTGAACCGCACGTCAATAAAGCTGTCGCGACTGTCCCCTGCTAACGCTAATGTAAGTCGCGCATGGCCATCACAAGACCGGCAAAAGCACACCGATTTGTTGACTAAAAGGCCGCGCCTGCTATGTGTCGCGCACCCTTTTCAAGGGCTTTCCCAAGGCCCAAACCCCCATTTTGGAGGAAGCATGACTTCGCGCGAACAACATGACCGGATGGCCAATGCGATCCGTTTTCTCGCCATGGACGCTGTGGAGAAGGCAAACTCCGGCCATCCCGGATTGCCCATGGGCTGCGCCGACATCGCCACGGTGCTGTTCACCCGCTTTCTCAAATACGATCCGAAGAACCCGCATTGGCCGGACCGCGATCGCTTTATCCTGTCGGCCGGCCACGGCTCGATGCTGCTTTACTCGCTGCTCTATCTGACCGGCTACGAAGACATCACCATCGACCAGATCAAGCAGTTCCGCCAATTGGGGTCGAGGACCGCGGGTCACCCGGAATACGGCCATGCCGCCGGCATCGAGACGACGACCGGCCCACTCGGCCAGGGCCTCGCCAATTCTGTCGGCTTCGCGCTCGGCGAGCGCATCATGAATGCCGCTTTCGGCAATGATCTCGTCGACCACTACACCTATGTGCTGGCCGGTGACGGCTGCCTGATGGAAGGCGTATCCCAGGAAGCCATTGCGCTTGCCGGACATCTGAAGCTGAACAAGCTGATCGTCTTCTGGGACAACAACAACATCTCGATCGATGGCCCGGTGTCGCTGGCCGACAACACCGACCAAGTCGCCCGCTTCCAGGCGTCCGGCTGGAATGCCAGCCATATCGACGGCCAGGACCCGGAAGCGATCGCCTATGCCATCGAAGCGGCCCGCCACTCCGACAAGCCGACGATGATTGCCTGCAAGACGACGATCGGCTTCGGCGCGCCGACCAAGGCCGGCACCAACAAGGCGCACGGCTCGCCGCTCGGCGCCGAGGAAATCGCCGGCGCCAGAAAATTCTTCGGCTGGGATTCGCCGCCCTTCGAGGTCCCGGCCGACATCGTCGACGCATGGCGTACCGCCGGGCGGACCAGCGTCAAGGCGCGCACCGACTGGGAAAGCCGGCTTGCCAAGGCTGATGCCCAATTGCGCGCAGAGTTCGAACGCCGCATCAGTGGCACGCTGCCAGCCAACTTCGACGCCGTCATTGGCGATTACAAGAAAAAGCTCGCCGCCGACAAGCCGAAGGTCGCCACCCGTAAGTCATCGGAAATGGCGCTGGAGGTCATCAACGGCGCCGTGCCCGAAACCATCGGCGGCTCGGCCGATTTGACCGGCTCCAACAACACCAAGACCAGCCAGACCAAGAACATCACCGCCGACGATTACGGCCAGCGCTACGTTCATTACGGCGTTCGCGAGCACGGCATGGCGGCCGCGCTCAACGGGCTGACATTGCATGGCGGCATTATCGCCTATGGCGGCACTTTCATGTGCTTTTCCGATTATGCCCGTCCGGCGATGCGGCTTGCTTCGCTGATGGGCATCCGCTCGATCTTCGTCATGACCCATGATTCCATCGGCCTTGGCGAAGACGGCCCGACCCATCAGCCGGTCGAGCATCTGGCAGCACTTCGCGCCATTCCGAACCACAATGTCTTACGCCCGGCCGACGCGGTGGAAACCGCGGAATGCTGGCAGTTGGCCATTGAGTCGGAAAAGACGCCTTCGACATTGGCGCTGACCCGGCAGAACCTGCCGACGGTACGCAACGACTTCGTTGCGGAAAACCTCTCCAGCCGCGGCGCCTATGAACTTGCCGCCGCCAGTGGCGAGGCGGCGGTGACGATCTTCGCTTCGGGCTCCGAGGTCGAGATCGCGCTGGCCGCCCGCGAGGCCTTGGAAAAGCACGGCCACGCGACCCGCGTCGTCTCGGTGCCGTGTTTCGAATTGTTCGACAAGCAGAGCGCCGACTATCGCAGCAGGACGATCGGCAATGCGCCGCTCAAGATTGCCATCGAAGCCGGCATCCGTCAGGGCTGGGATCACTTCATCGGCACCGACGGCATCTTTGTCGGCATGACCGGCTTCGGCGCCTCCGGCACCATCGAACAGCTCTACCCGCATTTCGGCATCACAGCCGAGGCAACGGTGAAGGCGGCGGAAGCCCGTCTGCATGGCAAATGAAAGTGAGCCCCGCCCGGCAAAGGCTGGCATAGCGGTTTTGCCGGGCGGTGGAGCACTAATCGATTTAAATCCACGCCTCGGCGGCTGGATTCTTTGCCCGTCCGCCGTTATGAAGCTGCGGACTTGATCTTCGGCCTCCAACTCCCAGGGAGAGAACAATGACCGTCAGAGTTGCCATCAACGGATTCGGCCGCATCGGCCGCAACATCCTGCGCGCCATCCATGAATCCGGCCGCAAGGATATCGACGTCGTCGCGGTCAACGATCTCGGCCCGGTCGAGACCAACGCGCATCTGCTGCGCTTCGACAGCGTGCATGGCCGCTTTCCGCACGAGGTGACGGTTGACGGCGACCAGATCATCGTCGGCAAGGAAAAATTCAAGGTCACCGCGATCAAGGATCCGACACAACTGCCCTGGAAGGAGCTTGGCATCGACATCGCGCTCGAATGCACCGGCATCTTCACCGCCCGCGACAAGGCCGTCGCCCATCTGACCGCCGGTGCCAAGCGCGTTCTCGTCTCCGCTCCGGCAGAGGGCGCCGATCTCACCGTCGTCTATGGCATCAATCACGACAAGCTGACCAAGGACCACATCGTCATCTCGAACGCCTCCTGCACCACCAACTGCCTGGCGCCGCTGGCGGCCGTGCTGAATGAGGCGGTCGGCATCGAAAAGGGCATGATGACGACGATCCATTCCTACACCGGCGACCAGCCGACGCTGGACACCATGCACAAGGACCTCTACCGCGCCCGCGCCGCCGCGCTGTCGCAGATTCCGACCTCGACCGGTGCTGCCAAGGCCATCGGCCTGGTACTGCCCGAGCTCAAGGGCAAGCTCGACGGCATCTCCATCCGCGTGCCGACCCCGAACGTCTCGCTCGTCGATTTCAAGTTCATCGCCAAGCGGCCGACCACCGTCCAGGAGATCAATGACGCGGTGATCGCCGCCTCGAACGGCAAGCTGAAGGGCATCCTCGCCGTTACCCGTCACCCCAATGTTTCGATCGACTTCAACCATGATCCGCATTCCTCGATCGTGGCGCTCGACCAGACCAAGGTCATGGACGGCAACTTCGTTTCGGTGCTGTCGTGGTACGACAATGAGTGGGGCTTTTCCAACCGCATGGGCGATACCGCCGTCGCCTTCGGCAAGACCATCGCCTGATCGCAGAGCCAGCTTCTCGACCTGGAGACGCCCGGCTCAGTCCGGGCGTTTTTCATTGCAGCACGAACCGCCGAGGCACGCTCCGCTGCTCGGGGGTGCCAAAACTTTCGACGATCGGCAGCGTGGGGCAAAAAGCCACGCTGCTGCCTTGCAGCGGCCATGTCTTCGCCCCACTCTCCCGTGATGCCGGAGCATATCGACTAGGGGCGACCAACGAATGGAGCATGGTATCTATCTTGTGACGCTCGTTGGCGCAGCACTTGTCGTTGCCGCCGCGTTTTCAAGCCTGATCGCCTTCCGTTTCGGCGCCCCTCTCCTGCTGCTGTTTCTCTGCATCGGCCTCGCCACCGGAACCGACGGTCTCGGCATCCATTTCGACAATGCCCGAGTTGCTTATTTTGCCGGCTCATTGGCGCTGGCGGTCATCCTTTTCGATTCCGGCTTCGGCACGCCGCTCAACGCCTTGCGGCAGGCGGCCGGGCCGGCGCTGTCGCTGGCCACATTCGGCGTCCTTTTGACCACCGGGCTCTTCGGCGCCGCCGCCTATTATCTGCTCGACCTGACCTGGCTGGAATCCTTCCTGCTCGGTGCCGCCGTCGCCTCGACCGACGCCGCGGCGGTGTTCTTCCTGCTGCGCGCCGGCGAGATCAATTTGCGCGAGCGCGTGCGGTCCACGCTCGAGGTGGAATCCGGCACAAATGACCCGATCGCCATCTTCCTGACCATCACGCTGGTCGAGGTCATCGCCGCCAATACCCACCCCGAGGCCAAGGTGCTGGTCACCGATCTTGCCGTCGGCTTCCTTGTCAACATGGGGCTCGGCGCGGTCATCGGCATTCTCGGCGGCATGGCCATCGTGCGCCTTGTCGATCGCCTCAATCTCGATCACGGCCTGCTGCCGATCTTCGTGCTGACGCTGTCGCTTATGGTGTTCGCTGCCGCCGGTGCCGTCGGCGGCTCCGGCTTCCTGGCGGTCTATCTCGCAGGCCTGATTGCCGGCAATTCCGATATCCGGGCCGTCACCATCCTCAAGCGCTTCCAGGACGGCATGTCGTGGCTGGCGCAGATCATCATGTTCCTGATCCTCGGCCTGTTCGCGACGCCTTCGCAATTTCCGGCGATCCTGGTGCCGGCAGTGCTGCTCGGCCTGTTCCTGGTATTTGTGGCACGGCCAATCGCCGTCTGGCTCTGCCTGGTGCCGTTCCGTCTGCCACGCCCGGAAGTCGCCTTCGTCTCGTGGGTTGGCCTGCGTGGTGCCGTGTCGATCCTGCTTGCCATCACGCCGCTGCTCGGCGGTCTTGAGAACGGCCGCCTCATCTTCAACACTGCCTTCATCATCGTGCTGGTCTCGCTGATCATCCAGGGATGGACCGTCGGGCCGCTGGCGCGCCGTCTCGGCCTTATCGTGCCGGCCCGCCTGGGACCGCTCGACAAGGTCGAATTGGAACTGCCGGGCTCCGCCCATCATGAGCTTCTCGCCTACCGCGTGGCACCTGGCAGCCCGGTGGCGCGCGGCGAACGCATTCCGCGCTGGGCGCGGCCGTCGCTGGTGCTGCGCGACGGACGCTCGATGCGCTTCCAGGATATGGGCCGGCTCGCGGCCGGCGACCATGTCTACATCTTCGTGCCGGACCGCTATCCGCGCCTGCTCGACAAGCTGTTCGCCAGCCGTGCCGTGGTCGATCCCGAGGACGCGGATTTCTTCGGGGCCTTCGCCGTCGATCCGTCACGCCCCGCCGAGGAACTGGAGACCGCCTACGCGCCGGGCCTGACCGAAGCGGAACGCAAGCTCAGCATTGGCGACCTGGTCACTACCCGGCTCGGCGGCCACGCCGAATACGCCGACCGCGTGCTGCTCGGTCCGATCGAGCTGATCGTCCGCGACGTCGACGACAAGGGCAGGATCACCGGCCTTGGCCTGTCCTTTGAGCCGACCGCGCCGGTGGCGCGCGTTCCGGTGTTCCTCAGCGCCGGCGAAATCCGCGACCGCATCGCCGCCTTCATCCGCAACCGGCGCAAGCCGGCCGAGGCGCAGGCGGTCGAGGCGGCGGCCGAGATGGAACCGGTTCCGCAGCCAGTGGTGGAAAAGACAACTGGCGAAGGCTGACCGCTGTCCACCCGAGCCGCGGAACCCTGCCGCGAGGCTGAAGAATGGCTCGGCAACTGGTATGGCGGGTCCATGTGGTCCGACATCGCCGGAAATGATCCCGATCGGCCGGTTGCGAGGGCGTCCGGCCGATCAGTCGCCAATTCTCCGGCGCGCCATAGGGAGCGCTTTTAATTGTTGCGGGCCGCTACGAACTGCGCCGCTTGTTTCAGAAGCGCGGCTTGTGCGCCAAAAGGCTCGAGCAGCGCATGAGCCTGGTCAACGAGGCCATGGAGCTGGCCCCGCGCCCAGCCCGGTCCGTGCAGCGCGACCAGCGTCGCCTTGCCGGCCGCGGCATCCTTGCCGGTCGCCTTGCCCATCTGATGCGCGTCGGCGGTCAGGTCGAGCAGATCGTCGGCAAGCTGAAAGGCAAGCCCGATCGCCGAGCCGAACTCGGCCAGCCTTTCGCGGTCGCCCGACGGCGCGCCGGCAAGGATAGCGCCCGCTTCGCAGGCAAAGCGGATCAGCGCACCGGTTTTCATCGCCTGAAGCCGGATGATGCCGGCCTCGTCCGGCCGGCTTTGTTCGGCTTCGAGATCGAGCATCTGGCCGCCGACCATGCTTCCCGCCCCGGCGGCGCGGGCCAGTGCCAGCACCAGCGTTGCCCTGCGCTCGGCCGGCAGCATTGTCGCCTCGTCGGCAAGGATGTCGAAGGCAAGTGTCAGCAAGGCGTCGCCCGCAAGAATGGCGGTCGCCTCATCGAAAGCCCTGTGCACGGTCGGCTGGCCGCGGCGCAAATCGTCGTCGTCCATGGCCGGCAGATCGTCATGGATGAGCGAATAGCAGTGCACACATTCGAGCGCCGCCGCGACGCGCAGCGCCGCCTCGCCGTCGGCTGAAAACAGTGCAGCACTTTCCATGACCAGGAAGGGACGCAGTCGTTTGCCGCCGTTCAGCACGCCATGTCGCATTGCCGCCATCAGGCGTTCGGGCCGCGCGACCTCGCCCGAAAGCGTCCGTCCGTCGAGCAACCGCCTCAGCAGCGCCTCGAGCGGAACTGCCCGGGCAATAAGTGCAGCTTCGAACGCCATTTGATCGTCTTTCGTCATGGTCGGGAGCGGTAGCCGACACTCAGACGTTGCGCAAGAAGCCAAGCGCCATTATGCCGGGGGCAGGGAGTAGCGCGGACTGGGTGGCTTGGCGGAACCGATCGTCGATCACGAAACCGAAGGGTTGGACATGGCGAGACCGAGACGCGGCAGCCGCATCGGTCTTCAACGCTGGGTCCGGCGCGGCATCGCCGTCGCCGTCGTGCTGGCGCTGGTGCCGGTGGTGCTGACCTTCCTGTACCTGCCGACATTCGTGCATCCGGTGTCGACATTGATGCTGAAGGACCTGGCGACGTTTTCTGGCTACGATCGGCGCTGGGTTTCCATCGACGATGTGGCGCCGGTGCTGGCATATTCGGTCATCATGTCGGAGGACGGGCAGTTCTGTTTCCATCGCGGCGTCGATCTGGGCGAGTTGCGCGGCGTCGTCGACGATGCGCTCGCCGGCGAGATGACACGTGGCGCCTCGACCATCACCATGCAGACGGTAAAGAATCTTTATCTATGGTCGCGGCCGTTGGGCTCGGTCCGTAAGGTCGTGGAACTGCCGCTGGCCGTCTATTTCGATGCGGTGCTGTCGAAACGGCGGATCATGGAGATCTACCTCAACATCGCCGAATGGGGACCGGGCATCTACGGTATCGAGGCCGCCGCCCAGCATCATTTCGGCGTCTCGGCAAAACAGCTGTCGCGCCGGCAGGCAGCGCTGCTTGCCGTCACCTTGCCGAATCCGATCGTGCGCAATCCGGCGAAGCCCGGGCCGGGACTGAGGCGGCTTGCCGCGTTGATCGAACGGCGCGCCGGCCGCGCCGGCGCCTATGTCGGTTGCCTGCGATAGTGTCAAAAAAAAACACGGCGACGCTGGCCAAAACGCCGTCGGGCGTGTATAGGCACCCGACTTTCTCAGATTCCGGCCCCTGATGTGGCCCTTTCACGAGGGCCGCCGGGGCGTTTTGACCATGTAGTGGAGCATATCCATGGCCGTTCCGAAACGAAAAACCTCTCCGTCGAAGCGCGGCATGCGCCGTTCTGCCGACGCACTGAAGGCCCCGACCTATGTCGAGGACAAGAACTCCGGCGAGATGCGCCGTCCGCACCATATCGACCTGAAGACCGGCATGTATCGCGGTCGCCAGGTTCTGGAGCCGAAGGAAAGCTGAGAGAGCTTTCGACGGTTTATGGGTTGCGAAACGACCGGCCATTGGCCGGTCTTTTTGCGTTTGCGACAACTGATCGTATCAGCCGGGCCTGACATTGTTGTTTCACGCCGTCTTTGTCCGTGTTTATCGGCCGCACGAAAATTCTTGACGGCGAACGCCGGGCGCACTCTACAAAGATCAGTCCAACCGGAGCCGCCACATGTTCGGTGCCATCCCGCTGCTGATCGTGCCTTTCATCCTCTACAATCTCGGGCTTCTGGGAATATTCGGCAGCGGCGACGATCCGTGGGCCACCGAAATGTTTTCGGTCCGGATGATGTCGGGTGGCGTGTTCTCGATGACCCTCGGCGACCTCATCGTGCTGATCGCACTGATCTTCTTGTTCGTCGAAGTGGTGAAGTCGACGCGCACGACAAATGCCTCGATCATGGACCATCTTTTGTCGACCTTCGTCTTTGTGGCCTATCTGGTCGAGTTCCTGCTGGTGAAGGGCGCCGCCCATTCCGTTTTCTTCACACTGATGGTCATAGCGCTGATCGACGTGCTGGCCGGCTTTTCGGTGTCGATGCGGTCGGCCACCCGCGACATCAATATGAGTTAAGGATCCCGACTCAGCCCGGGTCAGCGGAGAAGCCAGCCGCCTCGACACCGGCGATGGCTGCCGTTTCATCATTGTCGGACGTGTCGCCGGAAATACCGATGGCGCCGATGATCGTGCCGGCGTTGTCACGGATCAGCACGCCGCCGACGACCGGCAGGACGCGCCCGCCCGACACGTCGGAGACGCCGGCGATCAGATGCGGGCGCTCCTTGGCGAAAGCTTCCACCCGGCGCGAGCCCATTCCGATAGCGAGCGCGCCATAGGCCTTGCCGGCCGACATTTGCGGACGCAGGAACGAGGCGCCGTCCTGACGCTGGAACGCGACCAGATGGGCGCCGGCGTCGAGCACCGAGACGCCAAGCGGCCTGAGCTTGAGCTCGGCACCCTTGGCAAAGGCGGCGGCGATGATTCAAGGGCTTTGTCGAGCGTCAGTGCGGTCATGGCCGTCTCCTAAACGCGCCAGTTATCAACCGGCAGAACAGACTCCGAGTGAACTGTTTCGCGTGCGAAAGGAAGCATGCATTCTGGAAGCGCCGGCCTATTTCTTCTTGGCGCGAGGCTTCTTCACCGGGGCCGGAGGCGCATTGGCCAGGTCTTCCGCTTCCTTGGCGAGGCGCAGCGCCCGCAGCTTGTTGGTCTTGGCTTGGCGAGCGTCGCTCTCGGCGACATATTCCGCCATCGCCTTCTGGCGAACCGTGGCTGCCTCTTCCTGTTTCTTGAAACGCAAATCGGCCCGCGCACGGGCAGTGTCCTTAGAGTTCTCGACCAAGAGCGTTATCCAATCCGTAAATTATCTTCAGTCCCTTGATAGCAGAGCCAGCCCGCAATTGGGAAAATAAGTTGGTCATGGCGCCGGATCGCAGCCAACTCGCTCAGCCTTGCGGGCGACTACCGCATCGTATCCGGCCTGCAAAGTCGCGCGGACGGTGGGTCCAGATGGGGCGGGAGACGCACCCAGATGCTCGTGGCGCAACTCGTTCATGAACTTATCCCACATCGGCGGGCCGCCTTTTTCCAGAAGCTCGGCACGGATAGAGAGCTCTTCGCTGACCGGCAGCCAGACGCGGCCCCAGGCGCCGAGATGCGCCAGGATTGGCACCAGCGTAATCGCCATTTCGGTCAGGCTGTAGATCGCCTTTTGCTTGTGGGAGGGATCGTCTGCCTTGGTCAGCATGCCGAGCTCCATCAGCCGCTTCAGCCGGTCGGCGAGGATGTTGGAGGCGATGCCCTCCATCGAGCCGTTGAGCAGTTCGCGAAAGTGGCGTCTGCCGCCGAAGATGATGTCGCGAAGGATGATCAGGCTCCACCGGTCACCGAACACTTCGAGCGACAGGTTGATGGGGCATCCGGACCGACGATCGATGTTCATGCGAATCTCCAAAAACCGGTTGCATTATCGTATCGGTTTTAATATCGTGCAACTGATTGCAAAATGCAATCGGATTGGAAGCCCAAGGAGGAAAGCCATGAAAAACGCCGAAGACCCCGAAATCGCATCCCAGACGTTCGGCGATCCGGCCCATCCGGCGGTGTTGATCATGGGCGCGATGGCTTCCATGCTTTGGTGGCCCGAAGCGTTTTGCCGGAAGCTGGCCGGCGAGGGTCGCTTCGTGATCCGCTATGACAATCGCGATACCGGCCGTTCGACCAAATACGCGCCGGGCGAGCCGCCTTATACATTCGACGACATGGTGGACGATGCCGTCCGCGTCCTTGACGACCAGGGAATCCGAAAGGCGCACGTGGTCGGCATGTCGATGGGCGGCATGATCGCGCAGCTCGTTGCGTTGAAATACCCGTCGCGTGTCACTTCGCTGACGGTGATCAGCAGCTCGCCCTTGGGCATCGATACGTCGCATTTGCCCGGAACCACCGAGGCCTATAGGAAACATTCGGCCGAAGGCGCGAAGGTCGACTGGTCTGACCGTGGCCAAGCGGTCGATTTCATGGTCAAAAACGCGCGTGCGCTCGCCGGCACCGCGCATCCGTTCGATGAGGCGCGGACGAGAGCGTTCGTGGAACAGGACTACGACCGGTCCGGCGGCTTTCTCAGCGCGACCAATCACTTCATGCTCAAGGGCGGCGAAGATCGGAGCGGCGAGGACTGGACGGGGCGGCTGCACGAGATGAAGATTCCGCTCCTCGTTGTCCACGGCACCGACGATCCGATCTTTCCAGCCGAGCATGGCGCCGCTCTTGCCGACGCGGTCGCCGGTGCAAGACTGGTCCGGATCGAGGGCGGCGGCCACGAGCTGCATCCCGACGATTGGGCCGCGATCATCGATGCGATCGTCGCCCACAGCCGGGCCACGTAGCAGCGGGCCGAACCTTGACACCGGATGCCCGCGAGACGAAGCACCAAAGATAGGAGCAAAAATGTCCCTGACGATGCATCTTCACCCGCTGGCCTCCTTCTGCTGGAAACCGCTGATCGCGCTCTATGAGAACGGCACGCCATTCACATCGGTCGTCGTCGATCTCGGCAATGAACAGTCGCGCGCGGCGTTCCTGAAATTGTGGCCGGCCGGCAAGATGCCGGTGCTGCGCGATGAGGCGCTGGACCGGACCGTGCCGGAATCGACGATCGTCGTCGAATATCTCAACGCGTATTATCCCGGACCGGTCGAGCTGATCCCCGGCGATCTCGATCTCGCCCGTCAGACCCGGCTTGCCGACCGCATCTATGACTTCTACGTCCAGGAACCGATGCAGAAGATCGTTGGTGACCGGCTGCGGCCGGAGGGCAAGACCGATCCGTTCGGCGTCGAGCAGGCCCGCGCCCAGCTGCGCAGCTCCTACGCCATCATTGAACAGGACATGCAGTCGACGACATGGGCGGTGGGTGCGAGCTTCACCATGGCCGACTGCGCTGCCGCCCCCGCGCTGTTCTACGCCAACAAGGTCGAGCCGTTCGGAGACGAATATCCTGCGGTCAGGCGCTATCACGACCGGTTGCTGCAACGCCCCTCGGTTGCCCGTGTGATCGAGGAAGCGCAGCCGTATTTCAAGCTCTTCCCCTACAACAATGGCTAGAGTGGTTCATCGTTCACGGAAACGCCGAACCGCTCTATCTCTTTGTTTTTGCGCAATTCCGTACGGAAAACCGTTTCACACTTTTCCTGGAATTGCTTGTCTTATGACTTTCGCTGCCGAAAGGGTCAGAAAGGAACGCTGAGAGAGG
>NZ_JAMYPO010000008.1:0-211343 GCF_040320365.1 Mesorhizobium sp. M0701 | reverse complement strand
AGCTCACGGCCGACGGCAAAGCCTCAAAACTCGCCATCACAGCCATCATGCGAAAGCTCATCATCCTCGCAAACGCACTACTCAGCGACAATCGGACCTGGACACCATCTCTCCCTTGACCAACACGGATACTCCAGGCGAGTTCGTTTCCGGCGCTCGCGACCTGAGTCAGGGTCTGGCGCCATCCTGCTGTTCAGGAATGATTTTCCGTGCCTGGTCTCTCCCTCGTGAGAGAATCCTGTTCTATTGTGTCGCGCCACCGTGGAGGGAGCAGTGCATGGACGAAAAACCAGTCGAGTCGCTCAGCGAAAGCGAGGCGGCAAGCGAGTTGAAGCGGTTGGCGCAGGAGATCGCCGAGCACGACCGGCGCTACCATGGCGAGGACGCGCCGATAATCACGGATGCGGAATATGACGCGCTGACCCGGCGCAACCTCGCCATCGAGCAGCAGTTCCCGCATCTTGTGCGTGAGGATTCGCCCTCACGCAGGGTCGGCGCCCCGCCGGCCGAAGGTTTTGCCAAGGTGCGCCACGCGGTGCCGATGCTCAGCCTTGCCAAGGCCTATACCGACCAGGACGTCGCGGACTTCATAGAACGGGGCCGGCGATTCTTTGACCGCGACAAGGATCTGAACATCGCCTTCACGGCGGAGCCGAAGATCGACGGGCTATCGGCTTCCCTGCGGTATGAAGGCGGTGTGTTCGTGCAGGGAGCAACGCGCGGCGACGGCGTCGTCGGCGAGGACATCACCGCCAATATCAAGACCATCGCCGATATTCCCAAGACCTTGAAGGGATCGGACTGGCCCGAGGTCATCGAAATACGCGGTGAGGTCTATATGACCTACGCGGAATTCGAGGCGCTGAAGCAACGTTCGGCGGCGATAGGCGGCCAGGATTACGTCAATCCGCGTAACACGGCGGCCGGGTCGCTCCGCCAAAAGGACCCGTTAGTTACCGCCAGCCGCAACCTTAAATTCTTTGCTTACGCCTGGGGCTATGCTTCAAAGGATCCAGCTCCGACCCAATACGATTCCGTGCAAAAATTCGCGGAGTGGGGATTCAAGGTCAGCCCGCTGATGGTCCGGGCAAGATCGGTCGAGGAACTGGTCGCGCACTATCACCTAATCGAGACCCAGCGCTCATCGCTGGGCTACGACATCGACGGCGTCGTCTACAAGGTCGACCAGCTGGAATTGCAGCGCAGATGGGGTTTCGTCACTGGCGAACCACGCTGGGCCATTGCCCACAAATTTCCAGCCGAACAGGCGATGACAACCGTGCTCAGGATCGACATTCAGGTGGGCCGTACCGGTACGCTGGCGCCCGTTGCCCGGCTTGCACCCGTCACGGTCGGCGGCGTCGTGGTCGAAAATGTCACGCTTCACAACGAAGATTACATCAAGGGTCTGGACAGCAACGGCCAGCCGATCCGCGACGGCTATGACGTGCGTATCGGCGACACGGTGGTCATCCAGCGGGCAGGGGACGTCATTCCGCAAATCGTGAGTGTCGTCGCCGACAAGCGGCCGACTGATGCCGTGCCCTACGAATTCCCGCACAGATGTCCGATCTGCGGCTCGCCCGCAACGCGCGAGATCAACGAGAAGACCGGCAAGGAGGATTCCCGCCGACGGTGCACCGGCGAGCTGATCTGCCCCGCGCAGGCCGTGGAAGGATTACGCCACTTTGTGTCGCGCGGCGCCATGGATATCGAAGGCCTGGGGGCTGAAAACATAGACCTGTTCTTCAATGCCGGGTTGGTCAAAACTGCCGCCGATATCTTCACGCTCCGGGACCGCCGTCCCGCCGTCACCAAGGCGCTGGCGGAGCGACGGGAGGAGCAGGCCAGGCAGCGCGACGCCGCATCGGGCAAAACGCGCAAGAATGTACGCAGCGTCGAGGAACGCAACTATGACGGCCTCGACAAGCTCTTCGCTGCCATCGACGCCCGCCGCGAACCCGAACTTGATCGCTTCATCTTTGCGCTGGGCATCCGCCATATCGGCGAAACGACGGCCGTTGTGCTCGCCCGAACCTTCTCGACGATCGAGGAGTTGATCCGCATTGGCAAGGAGACAGCAGCGGCAGCCGATCCACACACCGTTTTTCCTTCGATCAACGGCATCGGCGATACGGTGATAGGCGCCCTTCGCGATTTCTTCGGCAATGAACGCAACGACGCCGTACTTGAAGCGCTGCTCACACAGGTCCACCCGAAGCCGTACATTGTGAACGTCTCAGCCGATAGTGCGGTCGCCGGCAAGACAATCGTGTTTACAGGCACGCTGGAAAAGATGACGCGCCCGGAGGCCAAGGCGATGGCCGAACGTCTCGGCGCGAAGGTCGCCGGCTCGGTTTCCGCGAAGACCGATCTTCTGGTGGCAGGGCCAGGCGCCGGTTCCAAGCTGAAGGATGCGACCAAATTCGGCATCGAGGTGATCGACGAGGACACCTGGCTGCAGCGGATTGGCAAGGGCGGGTGATGGCGGCTGCGTTCAACGGTTTTGGGCAAAAGGCCATTCCCTTCCTCAAGGCGCTGGATTTTCATCAGAGCCGGGAGTGGTTTTTAGAGAACCGCGACCTTTTCGAACGCGACCTGCGCGATCCCTTCGGCGATCTGGTCGAGACGCTCTCCGAGCGCTTCACGGCCGCGGGGCTCGGCCTGCGCGGCGACCGCAAGAAGTCGCTGTTCCGGATTAATCGCGACGTGCGTTTCGCCAAGGACAAACGGCCTTATAACCGGCATTTGTCGGCGATCCTTTCGCCTGACGGCACCAAGATGGAACAGGGCGTGTTTTACGTCCTTATCGGGCTGGAGCGCTGCTTTGCCGCCGTTGCCTGGTGGCAGCCTGGACCGGAGCTATTGCTGGCGCTGCGCAACGCGATCGCGAAGCGGCCCGCTGAATTCCGTACCCTCGTTGCGGCGCTGAAGAAGAACGGCCTCGAATTCGACCCGGACGGCTGCATGAAGCGCACGCCGCGCGGCTTCGAGCATATCGCCGAGCCCGATCTCGCTGCCGCGATCCGCAACCGGCATTTTGCCGTCCGGCACGCAATCGAGCCGGCGGATATCTACGGAGCTGGATTGGTCGACGAACTCGTCGACTTCGTCATGCGGGCTAAACCGCTGCTTGACTGGGGCAGGGCGATCGAAGGCAAGGCTTCGCCGCGCTAGGCACGGAAGCGCGTTTGCGCGACCTTCAGCTGTCATTTCCGCTGATCGTTTGCCTCAAGCGAATTGGTGTGACAAGCCGCGCCGCCCTCCCTACATAGGCGCTTCCCGAGGAGCGGTCGATGTCGGCGGAAGCAATCTCCGAAAACAGTGCGAAAAGCGATTTCTGGGACGGCGTGCGGCTCAGCATGCCCGTCGTGGTGGCGTCGGCGCCGTTTGCGTTGCTGTTCGGGGCGCTCGCGGTCGACAACGGGTTTTCCGTGCTCGAAGCGTTCCTGATGAGCGCAACGGTGTTCGGCGGCGCCAGCCAGATGGTCGGCATCGAGCTGTTCGGCCAGCATGTCGCGCCGTGGCTGATCGTGCTGTCGATCTTCGCGGTGAATTTTCGCCATGTGCTCTATTCGGCTGGCATCGGCCGGCGCATTGCGCATTGGCCACTGGTGCAGCAGGCGATAGGCTATTTTGTGCTGACCGATCCGCAGTTCGCGGTGGCCGAGCGCAAGGCTGAGGCCGGCGAGACCGTCGGGTTCACCTGGTATATGGGGCTTGGGCTGCCGGTCTATTTGTTCTGGATCATCGAAAGCGCGCTCGGCGCGATGTTCGGCAAGCTTATTCCCGACACCGATGCGTTGGGCATCGATTTCCTGCTGCCGATCTATTTTCTCGGCCTGGTCATGAGCTTCCGCAAGCGGCCTCTGTGGCTGCCGGTGGTCGTCGCCAGCGCTGCCGCCTCCATCATTGCATACAAAACGGTCGGCTCGCCCTGGCATGTCTCCATAGGTGCGCTGGCGGGCGTGCTGCTCGCCGTCATCCTGCCGCCCCGCCACAGCGGCGTGGAGGCACGGCCATGAGCACGACCTTGTGGATCATCATCGCCGCTTCGATCGCGACCTATCTGACCCGCATCGGCGGTCATCTGGTGATCTCCCGCTTCGATCATATCCATCCGCGCGTCGAAGCCGGGCTCAGCGCCGTGCCGGCGGCGGTGCTGACCACGCTGGTGGCGCCGGCGGCGCTCAGCGCCGGGCCGGCGGAATGGGCAGCCTTGATCGTTGCCGCCTTGGTCTCACTGCGCGGCGGCCTGATGGCGATGTTCCTGGCGGGTGCTGCCGTGCTGATCCTCGCGCGGCAGCTCGTCGGCTGATCGACTTTTGCTTTGGCCGCGAGAGCACACATGCGCTTTACCGCAGCGACTATTGCCGCGCCGACCCACGACAGGCTCAGCCGGATCGCCTCCGCTCTCTCCTGGCGGGCGCGACGCACGGCGTCGCTGTAGAGCGCTTCGCGCTGCTTCGGCGTCAATGCGCTTAGATCGATCGGCTGGATGCCGAAGGGCTCACGCGACATTTCCATCTCCCCTGGTTTGCCGTGTTGATCGGCAGCTACACCGGCGATTTACGGGAAAGGCATAATCAGTTAAAATGAATAATTAAGATCGTTATGTTCTCCAGGAGAGATGTATGGATTTGGCCGATCTGCGCATCTTCCGCACGGTGGTGCGCGAGGGCGGAATCACCAGGGCGGCGGAAAAACTGTTTCGCGTGCAGTCGAACGTGACCACACGCATCCGGCAGCTCGAGGAGGATCTCGGCGTGCAGCTGTTTATCCGGGAGGGCAAGCGCCTGCACGTATCGCCGGCCGGTCACAGATTGGTCGGCTATGCGGATCGGCTGCTGGCGCTTGCGGAGGAGGCGCGAACGGCGATGCTCGATCCACACCCGCGCGGCACTCTTCGCCTAGGTGCTATGGAGAGCACCGCCGCGGCACGGCTTCCAAGTCTGCTCGCCGAATACCATGCACGGCATCCCGAAGTGGAAATCCAGTTGCGCACCGGCAATCCGCAGGTTCTCGCGACCGCCATGCTTGCCGGTGAGCTCGATGCAGCGTTCGCCGCCGAGCCGATCGCTGACGTTCCGTTCGAAAAGCTGCCCGCATTCCACGAGCAGCTGGTCATTGTCTCGGCGGCATCGCGCGTTTCGGTCGAAGACCACCTGGACATGCCCAAAACCATGATAGCCTTCGAGCACGGCTGTCCGCACCGCAAGCGGCTCGAACAATGGTATGCGCGCAGAGGGTTCATGGCCGAGAAAACCATCGAGCTTGGTTCATACCATGCCATCCTTGGTTGCGTGGTGGCTGGCATGGGCATAGCGCTGATGCCGAAAAGCGTGCTTTCGGGTTTCCCGGAAAGCCGCTGGCTAAAGCTGCACGAACTGCCCTCTGACGAAGACAACGCCGTCACGGTGTTGTTCTGGCGCAAGGGAGCCGGTTCTCCCAACGTCACCGCTTTGCAGGGACTGCTTGCGGAGCAAAGCCTGTCAACCGGCGTTGCCGCCGCGGCTATTGCTTGAAGTCGTGCGGCAGCGGCGCGGTTGCCTTTTCCAGCCAGGCCAGCGTTTCGCCGGCGAGCATCGGTCCGATCTCGGCCAGTACGCGCGCATGGTATTCGTCAAGCCAATGCAACTCGTCGCGGGTTAAAAGGTCCGATCGGACCAGCCGCTTGTCGATCGGCGCCAGCGTCAGTGTCTCGAAGCCGTGCATGGCGATGTCGCCGCCCTCGATTGCCTCGGCCGGTGTCACCAGAATCAAGTTCTCGATGCGGATGCCGTAGGAACCTTCCTTGTAATAGCCGGGCTCGTCGGAGACGATCATGCCGGCCAGCAGCTTTTCGGTACCGGTCTTGGCGATACGCTGCGGGCCCTCATGCACGGCAAGATAGGAGCCGACACCGTGCCCGGTGCCATGGGCGAAATCGCAGCCGTGTCTCCATAGCGCCAGGCGCGCCACTGCATCGATTTCGGAGCCGCGCGTGCCCTGGGGGAAGCGCAGCATGGAGATGCCGATCATGCCTTTCAGCACCAGCGTGAAGCGTTCGCGCATCTCTTCCGTTGGCGTGCCGATCGGCACGGTGCGGGTAATGTCGGTGGTGCCGTCCTGGTACTGCCCGCCGGAATCGAGCAGGAACAGCTCGCCATCCCCCAGCTTGCGATTGGTGGCGCGGGAGACGCGGTAGTGCATGATGGCGCCGTTGGGGCCGGCGCCGGAGATGGTATCGAACGATACGTCGCGCAGCGGCATCTGCGTTTCTTCGCCGGTCTGGCGGCGCGTCTCCTCAAGCCTGGTGACAACGGCGATTTCGTCGAGCGTGCCGGGCTTCTGGCGGTCGAGCCAGCACAGCAGCTTGGCGACCGCGGCGCCGTCGCGGCGATGTGCGGCGCGTGCGCCGGCGATCTCAGCTTTGTTCTTTGTTGCGCGTGGAATGCGGGCCGGATCGGCCGTGGCAATGACGGTGCCGCCATTATCCTCGACCAGCATCCTGAGCTTGTCCGCCGCGAGAACCGGGTCCAGCGCGATTTTTGCGCCGCCCTTGGCCCGGGTGACGATCGCCGATTCGAATTCACCTGGGTCGTGCAATTCGGCGAGCTGCGTCAGGTAGGCCGCGACGGTGCGCGAAAACTTGCGCTGGTCCATGAAAAGCAGATGCGAGCCGTCGGCGGCGAGCACGGCAAAGCCGAGCGCCAGCGGTGTGTGCGGTACGTCGCCGCCACGGATGTCGAAGGCCCAGGCAATGGAGGAGGGGTCGGTCAGTACGGCATGGGTGGCGCCGTCCTTCTCGATGGCCGCCGCCAGCCGCACCAGCTTGTCCTTGGCCAGTTCGCCGGCAAAGCCGATCGGGTGGATCTCGACCGGCGCCAGTGGCGGCCCGGGCTGGTCCTGCCAGATGGCGTCGATTGGATTTTGTTCGAGCGGCACCAAAGTCGCGCCGGACTTCTCGGCCGAGGCCTTCAGCGCCTTGACGTCACTGATCGTATGGAGCCACGGATCGAAGCCCAACCGTACGCCCTTGCCGAGATTGTCCCTGATCCAGTTGGCCGGCGGGTTGTCGACAAGGCTCTCGATCGAAAAGATGTCGAGATCGACCTCCTGGCGCACCTGCAGCGTGTAGCGCCCGTCGACAAACATGACGGCGCGCTCGCCAAGCACAATGGCGACACCGGCCGAGCCGCTGAAGCCGGTCAGCCATTTCAGCCGTGCCGAGCGGTCGGCGACATATTCGCCCTGGTGCTCGTCGGCACGGGGCACGATGAAGCCATCCAGCCCGTTCGCCGCCAACCATTGGCGCAGCATTGCTACGCGCGGCTTGCCAACAGCCGGATCGCCGGCGGAATCGAAGGTCTGGAACATGTAGGCTCTCCTCGAATGCTGGCGCGACCGTAGCGCATGACTTCGAAAATCGGAATCGATTTTCGGACCGATCATTCCCGGTTGCTGCGTGTCTCTTTGCGCATGGACGCCATGCAGAATCGACGATTTCAAAAAGCGTCAGCGGAGCTTACCTTCTTAATGTGGAGGAAAAGTCCTGTTGCCCTGCAAAGGAGACCGTCATGTCCACGATTTCACCTAGACGCGGATTTTTCAAAAACGCTGTGAAAGCGCTGATCGAAGCTCGCCAGCGCGAAGCGAGCCGGTATGTAAGCGGCGTTCTGCTTGGCTTTGACGACGAAACGCTGAAAGCTCACGGCTACGATCGCGAACAGCTAAAGAAAGCGGCGAACTCGCGCTAAGTCCGAGCGGATTCCGGCTTGCGTTGAAGGCGTCGCGCCTCAGCGCTTGAGGTGAATCGTCACCCAGCCCTCGCGGTGCAAGGTGCGGACGTGCCGGAATTTCTGGCCGACATAGGCCGCGATTACCGCATCGCGCTGGCGCTCGAGGATGCCCGACAAAACAATCGAGCCACCGAGCGCGATATGCTCCGCCATTTGCGGCGCCAGGCGCATCAGCGGCCGCGCCAATATGTTGGCGACGATCAAGTCGAAGGGCGCGCGCGCGGCAAAGATCGGGTGGTGGAATCCGGGCGCCGTCACTGTTTCGACGAGCCCCTTGACGTGGTTCAGCCGCGCATTGGCGGCGGCCACCTTGACGGCGACCGGGTCGATGTCGGTCGCCAGCACCGGTATATGCGCGAGCCTGGCCGCTGCGATCGCGAGCACCGCGCTGCCGGTGCCAAGGTCGAGCGCGTTGCGCGGATGCTCGCGCCGTACGACCTGCTCCAGCATTTCGAGGCAGCCGGCGGTGGTGCCGTGATGACCGGTGCCGAAAGCAAGGCCGGCCTCGATCTCTATGGCGATTTCGCCGCTGTGGCGCTTCCTGCGGTCATGCGCGCCATGGACGAAGAAGCGCCCGGCCCGCACCGGCTTCAATCCCTCCAGCGAGCGCGCCACCCAGTCGATGTCGGGCAGCGTTTCGCGCGCTATAGGCTTCGACAGCGACAGTCCGGCAAGTACATCCCTGAGCCGCGCCTCGACCGCATCGACGTCGTCGCCGGCATAGAGCGATACTTCGTGGATGTCGCGGTCCTCGTCGACCTCGAGCACCGCAATCGGCAGGCCCTCATCGTCGAACGCCGCACCGAGCGCCGCGAAGATGCGATCAGCCTCGATCTTGCCCGCGGTGAAATACAAACGCGTCTGCGTCATTACCGGATGTGTCAACCTTCCGCCGCCAGCCGTTTGAGCTTGGCGATGGCGGCGTCCGGGCTTTCGCCATAGGCAATAGTGCCGGCGAAATCGCCCTTGGCATTGAGCAGCAGCACCGAAGCGGTGTGGTCCATCGTGTAGTCGCCGTCGTTCGTGTCGACTTTCTTCCAGTAGATGCCGAAGGACTTGGCCATGGCGTGGACCTTATCCGGATCGCCTGATATGCCGAGGATGCGATCGGAGAAATTGCTGACATAGGTGTTCATGATTTCCGGCGTATCGCGCTCCGGGTCGACCGTAACGAAATAGGCACGCAGGTTCTTGCCGTCGTCGCCCATCGTCTTCAGCCAGCCGGCCAACTCGAAAAGCGTGGTCGGGCAGACTTCCGGACAATGCGTGAAGCCGAAGAAGACGACGCTGGGGTGGCCGCGAAACGCGGCTTCGGTGACCGGCGCGCCCTTCTGGTCGACCAGCGTGAACGGTGCTCCGAACGGCTCGCCGCCATAATGTCCGCGGTACCAGTCGAAGGTGAGCCAGCCGATGCCAGCGGCCATCAGGACGAGAATACCGACCAGAATTGAACGCATCATCAGTGAAGTCCGTCGTTATTTCCATCGGGCGCCGGGTTGGCGCCGTGAAGGCCCTGGCTTGGCGAACACTCTTAGCGGTTCGGTCGCGCCGACGCAAAGATGTCGCGTTGCCGCAACCGGCAATCCTGTGGGAGGCGATCTGCTTGCAAAGCGCTGCCGTTCGTCCCACCTGAGGTCGGCAAAATTCGAACCGCAGGAGGCCTCTTTGCGAAAACTGATTGGCGGTGCGTTAGCCGCATGCCTGGTCATTGGCGCCGGCGCGGCCGCCACCGAGGAAGTCGGCAAGGTCGGCGTCGATTGGCTCGGCAACGATATCATCGTCGAGGCGATCAAGGATCCGAAGGTCGAGGGCGTGACCTGCCACGTCTCCTATTTCGACCGTGGCATGATCGACCGCCTGCAGAAAGGCAACTGGTTCGAGGACCCGTCCGATTCCTCGATCTCCTGCCGCCAGACCGGGCCGATCACCATTGGCGACATCGACATGAGCGAGGCCGGCGAGGAGGTGTTCAAGCAAGGCATCAGCCTGATCTGGAAAAAGCAGGTGGTGAACCGCATCTACGACAAGGCCAACGAGACGCTGATCTACCTGTCGCATTCGCGCCAGGTGCAGGATGGCTCGGCAAAAATGTCGGTCACCACCGTGCCGCTCTACGGCCAGAACGTGGTGTGGACCAGCGGCAAGCCGAAATAGAGACTGAAGGTGCTACGGGGTCCTTGGCGCGTCCAAACGGATGCGCGGCGCTGCACTCGGCTTGCGAGACTATGC
This sequence comes from Mesorhizobium sp. M0701, assembly GCF_040320365.1. Lineage (NCBI taxonomy): Bacteria > Pseudomonadati > Pseudomonadota > Alphaproteobacteria > Hyphomicrobiales > Phyllobacteriaceae > Mesorhizobium > Mesorhizobium sp. M0701. Next base: position 201,333 of record NZ_JAMYPO010000008.1, on the reverse strand, counting down.
GCGCGGGCGTAAAGCGCCCGCATGGACCGTCCTGAACACCTTGTCCTAAAAGATCCCGAGCCGCGCATCCATCCGACGGCGGAGCTGAAGGCGTGCAAGCTTGGACGTTATGCGTCGATCGGCGAGCGCGTCATCCTGCGCGAGGTGATGGTCGGCGAGTTTTCCTACTTCGAGCGCCACGCCGAGGCGATCTATACGACGATCGGCAAATTCTGCTCGATCGCCGCCAACAGCCGCATCAATGCGCTGGAGCATCCGGTCGAGCGGCTGACGCAGCACAAAATCAGCTATCGGCCCAACGAGTACTTCCGCTGGCTGGGTGTCGATCAGGCATTCCGCGACCGGCGGCGGGCGAGAGCCGTCAGCATCGGCCACGATGTCTGGATCGGCCATGGCGCCGTGATCATGCCGGGCGTGGCGATCGGCAATGGCGCGATCGTCGGTGCCAACTCGGTGGTGACGCGCGACGTGCCGGCCTATGCAATCGTCGCCGGCGTTCCGGCCACGCCATTGCGGCAGCGCTTCAGCGCGGGAACTGCGGCCCGGATCGAACGTCTTGCCTGGTGGGACTGGCCGGTCGAGAAACTGGCCAGGGCAGTCCCCGACATGCAGGCCTTGCCCATCGAGGCTTTCCTCGACCGCTGGGAAAACGGCGCCCCCTGACTTCGGGGCGTATCTGCAAGCGGTCCGACGGCCTGCGCGATCTGCTCCTCCAACAATGTACCCGCGATCTTCCGCCACGAGGGAACCAGGAGCGGCTGCCAACTGTTTCTGCAGACACAATGAACTCGGCTTCCGTCCGGGTTCGTCGCCCGGCTGTTGAGGGAGTTTGAATGATTGAGAAGCTTTTCACCAGGATCGCCAACAACGTCGCCCATTTTGCCGGCCTGCCGCCGACGTTTGCCGTCTGTTTCCTGATCATCGTCGTCTGGGCGGCAAGCGGGCCGATGTTCGGCTTTTCGGACACCTGGCAGCTCGTCATCAACACCGGCACGACGGTCGTCACCTTCCTGATGGTGTTTCTCATCCAGAACACCCAGAACCGCGATGGCGCCGCGATCCAGGCGAAGCTCGACGAATTGATCCGGGTCAGCACAGCCCAGAACACCTTCATCGGTATCGAACACCTGACTGAGACCGAGGTCGAAGAGATCCGCAAGAAGTGCGAACAGGCAGCGAAGCGGCATGATCAGAAGCTTGCCGAGTTGGCAGCCGAGAAAGCCATGGCGAAGAAGCGGAACACGAAGAAGCACGCAGCGGCGTGATATAAAGGTCCGGCGCCATACCTGCGAAGATCGGATCCGATTCTTTGCTAGGTGATCTTCGGTTCGGGATCATGCGCTGCGTGTCATGAATGCCGCGAAAGCATCCTTGTAGTCCGGATGCCAGCGCGACAGAGCAGGACGGTTCTCAATGATGTCGCCGATTGCCCAGGCCATGCGCTTTTCGTCCATGGGCCGGGTCGCCTCGTTATCGGGACACAGGATATAGAAATCGCTACGCAGCAGCGAGGCCAGCATGAAGTCGATGACCTGCTCGCCGGTCCAGGCGCCCGCCGGCTTTTCGGTCGCACCTTCGGTCAGGCCGGTAAAAGTAAACCCGGGAATGAGCAAATGCGCCGCGACATTGGCGCCGGGCTCGTTGCGCAGCGCGTGTGCAAGGCCCTCGGTATAGGTCTTCACGCCAGCCTTGGAGACGTTGTAGGCGAGGTTGCCGGGCGGCGTGGTGATACCTTGCTTGGAGCCGGTGTTGACGATCAGGCCGGGCTTTCCCGCCGCCAGCATGCGTGGCGCGAACGCCTCTACGCCATGCACGACACCCCAGAAATTGATGTCCAGCAGTCGCTTCCAGGCGTCACGGTTCTCCCAGGGCTTGCCGGGGTTGTTGCCGACCCCGGCATTGTTCATCAGCAGCGACACGTCGCCGAAAGTGCCGGATGTCCTTTCGGCGAGGCGGTCGAGCTCGTCGGCCTTCGAGACATCGGTGGCGACGGCAAGTACGGCGCTGTCGCCGGCGATGGCGACGACGGCGTGTCGGGCCTCATCGAGGCGTGCGCCGCCGATATCGGCCAGCACGATCTTCATGCCCATCGCCGCCAGCCTTTTGGCCGCGGCGAGGCCGATGCCGCTGGCCGCGCCGGTGATGACGGCGACATTGCCGGAGGCGAGTGCGGGCAGGGCGGTCTGGATCTCGGCGTCGGTGGTCATGATTTTCTCCTGTTCTGGCCGCGGCGAACTTAGCGCGGAAAGAGGCTCGCGCAAGCCGGTGCGGCATCTTCGGGTTGACCGCGTCGGCGGGCGCTGCGCATGCTGGTATCGAAAAAAGGAGACTGACGATTGACCGACTGGATCGAGATCCTGAAAGAACAGACCGCCACCGGCGACCAGATGAGCCGCGAAGTGCCGCAAATGCTTGCCAATCCCGACATCAGCGAAGCGCAAGTGAAAACGCTGTTTTCGGCGCTCGAAAAACAGGCCGAATTCGTCGAAAAGCTGCGCATGGCGCTGGAAAAATTCGGCCATGATTTTTCAGTGATCAAGGCGGCCGAGCGGCTGGAGGAGCGCTACGCCGACCTTGCCGCTTCGGTAGCGGAAAAGCTGAAAGCAATGCGAGGCTAGACGGGGCCTATTTCTCGATCAGCCGCTCGAAGCGCCTGTCCGGCACGAACCAGATCGTCGCCACCAGGACATAGATCGAGACACCGATCCAGTGATTGACGAAGGTCAGCGCGATGGCGGAAAGATAGAGGACCAGCGAGATCTTTCCCTTGAGGTCATTGCCCAACGCCCTGGCGAAGAGAGTCTCGTTGCCGTGCAGCCGATGCAGGGCCATGGTGAGGATGTTGAAGCCGATGGCGCAGAGCGCCAGGTCGACGCCATAGACGGCAACCGGCACCGGCGCGAAATGGTTCTCACCCATGAAGGCTGTCGTCGCCGGCATCAGCGATAGCCAGAACAGCAGGTTGAGGTTCGCCCACAGCACGCGGCCGTCGACCCGCTGCACGGTATGGAACATGTTGTGCAAATTATTCCAGTAGATGCCGACATTGATGAAGGACAGCACATAGCTGAGGAATATCGGCCAGAGTGGTGCCAGCGCGGAAAAATCCTCGCCATGCGGCACCTTCAATTCCAGCACCATGATAGTGATGATGATGGCGACCACGCCATCGGTGAATGCTTCGACTCGTCCCTTGCCCATGAATCTCCCCTGACAATCCGCTGAAGTTAAAAGAGGATCTCGCTCAGCGCCATCGGCAAAGCTGCCAAACTTGTCAGGAGCAAGCCGGGGAGGGGGAACGGCTGACGCGAAAAAGGCGTTAGGATGTCAGATCCCGAACAGCAAAAGGTCGAAAAAATGACAGCTCACGCTCAAGTCATGACGCGCGATCACGAACTCGGCGGCCGCGCTGCAGCGGCCGCCGTGGCCGCCATGATTGCGGCTCTTTTCGCCGGCAGCACGGCGCTGACGCCACTTTACATCATCTACAAGCAGGTCTTCGGCTTCTCGCAGATCACTTTAACGCTGGTCTACGCCGTCTATGTCATCGGCAATCTGGCAGCGCTTCTGATGTTAGGGCGTGTGTCCGATGTCATCGGGCGCCGTCCAATGGCATTGGCCGGGATGGCGGTGGCCGTGGTCAGCGCGGTGGTTTTCCTGTTCGCCGAAAATGTCGCCTGGCTCGACATCGCCCGAATTCTGAGCGGACTGGGAATCGGCGTCGGCGCGGGCACCGGCACCGCCTGGCTCGCCGAATTGCTCCCGACCGACGACAAGTCACAGGCGGCGACGATTGCCACCAGCACCAATTTTCTCGGCCTCGGCCTCGGTGCGCTGGGGGCCGGGTTGCTCGCCGAATACGCGCCCTGGCCGCTCAGGCTGACATTCGTCGTCTACCTGGCGATGCTCGCGACTGTAACCCTGCTGGTCTGGCGCACGCGGGAAACCGTTTCGCGGCCGGGGAAACTGGCTGACGTTTCGATGCGGCCGCGGCTTTCCGTGCCCGATGACATCCGCGCAAGTTTCGTTGCGCCGGCGGTGACCGGCTTTGGCGCAATGGCGCTGGTCGGCTTTTATGCAGCACTCGCACCGAGCATTTTGGCGCAGCAACTGCAGGTAACCAACCATGCCAAAGCCGGCGCTCTGTTCTTTGAATTGGCAATCGTGACGGCCGCCACCATTGTGGTGACGGCACGTCTTTCGAGCCGAGCCGCGATGTTCGCGGCGCTTGCGCTGATGATCCCAACCGTCGCGCTGATTGTTGCGGCGCAGGTCTTCGCCTCGATGACCATAATGATTGCCGGGACCGCCTTGTGCGGCGTGGCGGCAGCGCTCGGCTATCGCGGCGGCTTGCAAGTGGTGAACGAGATCGCGCCGGCGGACCGGCGCGCCGAAGTCGTCTCGGCCTTTTTCATCTGCTGTTTTTGCGGCAACGCGCTGCCGGTAATCGGCATCGGCGTTCTGTCGACGGTGGCAGGTGCGACCGTGGCAAGCCTGGCCTTTGCCGGCATGATTGTCGTCTTTTCCCTGGTCGCTCTCGGGTTTGGCGCGAAATACGCGCGCTGAGCCGACCCTTCAGCCGTTCGGTGTCTCGGGCGAAAGATGCGCGCTCTGGCGCGGTACGCCGAGGCCGGTATCCGGCGGTTCGCCGGCAGCCGGCCGGCTCTCGATCATGTGCAGGCTGCGCCAGCGGCCGAAGCGATAATAGGCCGCGGCCAACACGAGCGAGGTTATAGAGCCAGCCGGAAAGCTCCACCACAGAGCTTCCTCGCCGATCACGCTTCGGAAGAAATAGGCGAAGCTGGTGCGCACCAGCAGCACCGAGATCACCAAGATGATCAGCGGCGGCATCACGGCGCCGGTGGCACGCACGGTGGCGAAGAGCACGATGGTGATGCCGAACAGGATGAAGGACCACGACGCGATCTTGTTGATGTGAGTGGCGATGTCGATTGCTGCACTGTCGCTGCCAAGGAAGAGGCTGAGCACCCCGCGATCGAACACGAACAGCAGCGCGACGAGCATGCCGGTGAGCACAAGGTTGAAGCCGACGCCGGAGGTGGCGATGCGTCCAATCCGGTCCCAGCGCCTGGCGCCGACATTTTGCGCCGCCATGGACGAGACCGCGGCGCCGATGGCGAGCGCCGGCATCTGGATGTAGGTCCAGAGCTGTGCGGCTATGCCGTAGGCAGCCGCGACCTGCGAGCCGTACGAGTTGACCATGCCCATCACCGTCAGCGCCGCGGCCGAAACGACGATCATCTGCAGGCCCATCGGCACGCCCTTGAAGACGACAATGCGCAGCAGCGCCGGGTCCGGCCGCAGCAGAGCGAGATTGGCGCCGGCCAGCCGCAGCGGGTGCTTGCGCGCATAAAGCACGATCAGGATGGCAACCACGCTTACCGTCTGGCCGATCAGCGTCGAGGCGGCCGAGCCGGCGATGCCGAGTTCGGGGAACGGGCCGATGCCGAGGATGAGCAACGGGTTCAAAATGACGTCGAGCACGACGGCCAGCGCCATAAAAAGGAAGGGCGTGCGCGAGTCGCCGGCGCCGCGCAGCACCGTCATGACGAAGGAGAGCAGATTCATCATCGGCACGGCGAGGAAGATGATGCGCAGATAGGAGCGCGCCAGCGGCAACGCATCGGCCGGCGGTGCCGAGTGCATCGAGGATCGCATCGACCCAGATCCAGCCGCAAACCGCGAACACCACCGAGACGAGGAAGAAGAAGGTGGCGCTGGTGCCGACGATGCGCCGGGCTTCGGGCAGGTCACGAGCGCCGACGGATTGCGCGACCAGGATGGTCGCCGCCATGCCGATGCCGAACATGGTGCCGAGGATGAGAAACAGTACGAGGTTTGCATTGGACGTGGCGGTCAGCGCCGCTTCACCGAGGAAACGGCCGACCCACACGGCATTGATCGAGCCGTTGAGCGACTGCAGCACATTGGAGCCGAGCACCGGCAGGGCAAACAGTAGAAGGGTGCGCGGGATAGGCCCACTGGTGAGGTCGCCGGTCTGCCGGCGCGCGGGCATGTTGTCGTCCATGGCAGGCAACTCGGCGAAGGCTTGTCTTGAGTCCGCAATGATTGCCGATTTAACGGGAGAGGTCGATGCGGCGCTGTAAATTCCGCCTGGCGTGCCTTGGTCTAAGCATTTCTCAAACCTTCCGGAATCGTATATTGATCCCGCACGCGTGGGGCCGCATTTTCCTGGATCTCATGGGTAAGCCGGGGGGCTCATGTCCGATATTCCGTTGTTTTTTGAGCGCCTGAACCGGCGCGCCTTTCTTGGTGCATCCGCTCTGGGCGCGGCCTCCGTGGCTCTTTCGTCGTGCACCACGACGGACGTGGCGGCGCCGCCGGTGCCCGCGGCACCAAGCGATCCGGCTCTCGGCGATGCCGCAAGCATGTATGCCGCGCGCAGCGACGAGGGCTATCAACTGCCGGCAATCCCGGTAGCCAAGGTCGATCCGAAATTCGTGCGTCAAATCGTGGCCGAACCGACTGGAGAAAAACCCGGCACGATCGTCGTCGATACTTCCGAGCACTTCCTCTATCTGGTGCGCGACGGCGGCAAGGCAATTCGCTATGGCGTCAGCCTCGGCAAGGCCGGTTTCGGATGGACCGGCAGCGCCGTGGTTCAGGCGAGGAAGAAGTGGCCGGTCTGGACGCCGCCGCCGGAAATGATCCAACGCCGGCCGGAACTGGCGAAATACAAGGACGGCATGCCGCCCGGCCCGCAGAGCCCGCTTGGCGCCCGCGCGCTGTATCTCTTCCGCGACGGCAAGGACACGATGTATCGGCTGCACGGCACACCGGAGTGGGATTCCATTGGGAAGAACGCTTCCTCCGGCTGTGTGCGCTTCATGAATCAGGACATTATCGACCTCTACAGCCGCGTCGACGGCGTCGCGCCGGTCTTCGTGCGCCCGAACCTGTCGGCCGCCGGGAAGATCGCCGCCGTGTCGAACAGGACGGCCGAGCCGATCGATGCCGGCGTGCCAAAGGACGCGGAGATGTTGAGGTAAGTGCCGTCGACTGGATCGTCAGTCGCAGGTTTGCAACGCACTAGGACACCGTCCTTGCGCGGGCGAGCCGCAACTGAAGGGCACGACCGCTCAATCGCGCCAGCTCAGGCGGACGCGTTCCGCGCGTCCGCCTGTATGGGTGCCGCTACTTCTTGGCGAGGCCTGGGAGCGTGACCTGATAGACCAGGAACATGGTGTCGACATCGGCGCCATCCTCGGCCTTGTAGGCCGCGCCTACCTGGAAGCCGTCCTGCGTGAGGAAGTCATTGTCATTGGCGACGAACAGGAAATAGTCGTCGGGCAGTGTTGGATCGAGGACGCTCACCACCGACATCGCCTCCCATTTCTCCGAAAGGTTGTTGCGGTCGTTGGGCGCGCCATTGTGCAACCCGAAGCGGCCGAGCTCGCTCTTGTCGTTGATGTCGATGAACGGCGTCAGCTTGGCCGGCGTCACCGATGGATCGAGCTCACCCGTGGGCGCCAGCGGCTTGTCCTTGTCGAATTCTGTGCCGGCGACATCGGTTGCTGTCGACACATCGACGACGCTGATCTCGCGGTGGAGCGAGGTGTCGCCCTTCAGCCCCTGGCCGTTGCCGCTGTCGCGCGCCAGCATCAGGAAGGTCTTGTCCGACAGCGCCACGATTTCGCTCTGCGCGGCGATCTTGGTTTTGCCCTTGGCATCGGTGAACACCGGCAGCGGCACGACATATTCATGCGCGAGCTTGAGCTGGCCGGGATCCGAGGCATCGTAGACCAGCGCGCGCGTGTTCTGACGCGTCGAGGCGGAATCGCCGCCATCCTGCCTTGGGGCCGACTGCAGCACGGCAATCAGGAACTTCCCGTCCGGCGTCAGCGCCATGCCTTCGAGGCCCTGGTTGTTCTGACGGCCGGTTTCGGGATCCTTCGGATCTGGGTCTGCCGCGCCAGGTCCGGGATTGTTGGAAGCAAAGTTTGGCGTCCCGTGACGCATCGGGACAAGCGCCGCCGGCGGCTGCGTTGCCGACATCAGACGCCCATCGGCGGAGAAGCGGTAGATGTTCGGACCGTATTCGTCCGAGATGAACATCGTGCCGTCGGGCAGCCGTGCGATCGCTTCGTTATCGAGCGCGAGCTTGCCGTTGGCTTCGGGCAGGATCGGCATGTCGTCGGTCGCGGCACGCACGCCGTTGAGCGGATCGAGGCCGGTTGCGTCGGCGCCCTTGTCGTCGCTCAAAAGCATGGTGTCGGCAAGCGTCGCCTTGAGGCCCGATTGTTCCTGGCCGGTGGCCGGCACTGCACCCGGCGCGATCGGGGCGAACTCGAGGGCGATCGTGTTGAGGCGCGGGCGGTAATCGGTGGTACCGACGACATTGTAGCCGCGGTCCGGCAACAGCCATAACGAGCCTTTGTAGCCATCGGCGCCATGCGTCCAGCCGGCAGCGTCGATCGACATGCCTGAGCCGGAGCCAAACGTCTCGCCGAACTTGTCCTTCTGGCTGGCCGGGATGCGGCCGACACCGACCAAGCCCTTGTTGACGAAGCTGACGCCGCCGACGGTCGCGGCGTTTTCTGCCAAGGCCGGAGTCAAGGCGGTGAACATCGCCAGCGCGACGGCGAGGGACGCGGTTCGGTGCAGGTTTTTCATGGAAATCCTCTTTGTGACAAAGCTGCCGGGGCACGAAAAAGCGTCGCGTCGCATCAAGGATGCCGCGAAAGCCTTCGGAGAAGCGATCTAGGACGCGAACATGATACTTGCGTGACAGTGCCGCGCTTGCTTGTCCCCACGTGGTCGCAACTGGCCTAGGTATGGCGAATTCGTCGTCGCCGAGCGAGCAATTAACAACTTTACAAATAATCGTTATTATGTAAAGTTATGACAATGAAAGGTCCCCGATGACTGCCTGTCGTTTCGCCACCCGCCTCAATTCCTTTGCCTCGCGGCCACAGTCCGAGTGGCCCGATCTTGTCGGCAAACCGTCCATGCTGCAAATGGCGGCACGTGCGGCGAAGGTTGCGGAGTTGACCGATCTCGACCTCAACTTCCCCGACCATGTCGGCGAAAAACCTACGGAAATAGCGCGCAAACTCGGCGACATCGGGCTTTCCATCAATGGTTTCGCCATGCGCTACTACTCCAATCCGGCTTTCAAGCTCGGTGCCTTCACCAATCCGGATCCTTCCGTTCGCCGCGAAGCCATCGACCTGACCAAGGCCGGCATCGACGCCACCCGCGAGGCGGGCGCCGGCCTGATGACGCTGTGGCTCGGGCAGGATGGCTTCGATTATGCTTTCCAGGCCGATTATGCGACGCTCTGGCAACACGAAATCGATGGAATTCGTGAAGTTGCGGCGCATGACCCCGATTGCCAGATCAGCCTTGAATACAAACCCAACGAGCCGCGCTCCTACAGCCTGATGCCCGATGCGGCGACGACATTGCTGGCGATCCGCGAGATCGGCCTGCCCAATCTCGGCGTGACGCTCGATTTCGCCCATGTGCTCTACGCCGACGAGCAGCCGGCCTTTGCCGCTGCGCTGGTGGCGCGACACAGCAAGCTGCTCGGCGTGCATCTCAACGACGGCTACGCCAAGCGCGACGACGGCTTGATGGTCGGGGCCGTGCATACGCTGCAGACGATCGAGCTGCTCAGGCAGATCCGTCGAGACGGCTATGCCGGCGCCATCTACTTCGACACGTTCCCCGACATGACCGGGCTCGACCCGGTCCACGAATGCGAAGTCAACATCGCGACTGTCAAGCGCATGCTGCGCGTCGTCGATCGGCTGGAAAAGGACAATCGCCTGTCAGCCGCCGTCGACCGTCAGGACGCGGTCGCCTCGCAGGCCATCGTCCAGGAAGCCATGCTCGGGCCGGACAGCTGAAGCTCCGGCGCCATCACCGTTTTCAACCAGGGAGGAAAGACCATGAAATTTCTGCTTGCCACCGCCACCGCTGCCCTGATGGCGCTGTCTATAGGCTCGTCGTTTTCCGCGGACCTCGCGCCGCTCAATTCCGACACCGAGAACGATCGCATCGACTGGTCGCAGCTCGAGGCCAAGTTCGGGGCCTTCCCCAAGCTGCCCGAGGGCACCAAGGCGGGTGCGGTCTCCAAGACGCTGACCAACGAATACTGGCGCTCGCTGGGAGAGGGCTACAAGTCGTTCGGCGACCGCACCGGCGTGCCCGTGGTCTACCAGGCGGCGCAGAGCGAGGGCGACCAGCTCGGCCAGCTCACCATCGCCGAAGGCCTGGTCACGCAAGGCTACAACGTGCTGCTCGTTTCGCCGCAGACCGACTCCAACCTGCAGCCGATCATGGAACAGGCCAAGGCAGCCAATGTGCCGGTGGTCAACGTCAACGACGCGGTCATCCCGCAGGCCGAGCACTATGTCGGCAATGTCCAGCGCGACAACGGCGTGCGCGTCGCCAAATGGTTCATCAAGAACCGGCCGGATGGCGGCAAGGTCGCCATCGTCGAAGGCCAGGCCGGCGTCTACGCCGCCGTCCAGCGCACCGACGGTTTCAAGACAACGATCACCGAGGCCGGCAAGTTCGACGTCGTCGCCAGCGTCCCCGGTAACTGGGATCGCCAGACCTCCTACGACGCGGCCACCAACATCCTGCAGCAGCACCCCGACCTGATCGGCTTCTATGCCAACAATGACGGCATGGCGCTGGGCATCGTCGAGGCGGTCAAGGCTGCCGGGCTGCAGGACAAGGTTGCGGTCTTCGGCACCGACGGCATCTCCGACGCCTATGCCTCGATCCGCGCCGGCGAGCTGACCGGCACCGTCGATTCGTTCCCGGTGCTGACCGGCGAGGTGGCGCTGGAATCGGCGCTGCGGCTGGTGGCCGGGCAGAAGCTGCCGCGCGTCGTTGCCACGCCGCAGGCGCTGATCACCAAGGACAATGCCGACCGTTACTCTGGCGCCGGCGACGCCGTGCGCAAGGCGCTGCTCGAGGACGCGGCAGCGGGCCAGTAGAGCAGGGCCGGCAGGTGCCGGCCTTGGGTCGGCACCTTGCCTGGAGAACCGAAGCAATGTCAGCGCGGCTGCAATTCGAGGGCATTTCCAAAGAGTTTCCGGCTGTGCGGGCGCTGAGCGAAGTGTCGTTTTCGGTCGGCGCCGGCGAGATCCATGGCCTGCTCGGTGAAAACGGCGCCGGCAAATCGACGCTGCTGCGCATACTGTCAGGCGTCTACCGACCGACGGCGGGAAGCGTGCTGATCGACGGCAAGCCGGTGATGCTGAACAATCCGGTCGCCGCACGCGCCGCGGGCGTGGCGATGATCCATCAGGAATTACAGCAGGTGCCACGCCTCAGCGTCGCCCAGAACATGTTTCTCGGCCATCCGTTGACGCGCGGCGGCGTCTTCGTCGCACGGCGCGAGCAGGAAAGCCGCGCTGCGGAAGCGCTGGCCGCCATCGACCCAACCATCGATCCGGCAGCCCCGCTTGGCAGCCTGAAGGTGGCGCAGCGGCAGATCGTCGAGATCGCCCGGGCGCTGCTCGACCGCGCCAGGATCGTGGCGATGGACGAGCCGACGTCGAGCCTCACGCCGAGCGAGTTCGAACAGCTGGCGGAAGTCATTGCCGGTCTGGCACGCGACGGTGTCGCCGTCATCTATGTCTCGCACAAGCTGGACGAGGTGTTCGGCATCTGCGAGCGCGCCACTGTCATGCGCGACGGCGTTGTGGTCGAAACCGTCGATCTCGCGCAGGTGTCGGAAAAGGCCGTCGTTTCGATGATGGTCGGCCGCGAGCTTGCCCAGGAACAACACCGCTCGCATGCTTCCCCCGAGATCAGGCTGAGCGTGCGTGGCCTCGCCTCGGCAACCAAGGTCCGTGACGTTTCGTTCGACCTGCATCGCGGCGAGGTGTTGGGCATTGCCGGACTGGTCGGCTCCGGCCGCACCGAGCTGCTGCGGCTGCTGGCCGGCGCCGACCGGGCCTCATCAGGCGCAATAGAGATCGACGGCAAGGCGGTAAAGCTTTCCAGTCCGCGCGACGCGATCGCGGCCGGCATCGGCCTGGTGCCGGAGGAGCGCAAGCGCGAAGGCATCGTGCCGTTGCGGTCGATCTCCAGCAACATGGCGCTGGCCTCGATGAGCGTGTTCGCGCCGCGCGGCCTCATCGACCACCGCCGGCTGAAGCGGGTCGCGGCCGAGAAGATGAAGCGGGTCAATCTCAGGCCGTTCCTGCTCGACCGGCCAATTCGGCTGTTCAGCGGCGGCAACCAGCAGAAAGCGATCATCGGCCGCTGGCTGGCGGCGGGAACGCGGATCCTTCTGTTCGACGAGCCGACGCGCGGCATCGATGTCGGCGCCAAGGCGGAGATCTACCACCTGATCGAGGAACTCGCCGCCGAAGGCCATTCGGTAATCGTCGTGTCGTCCGAACTCCCCGAGGTGATCCGGCTCGCCGACCGCGTGCTGGTCATGCGCGACGGCACGGTCGCCGCCGAACTGGGCCGCGCAAGTCTCAGCGAACAGGCGATCGCCGCGTACGCCATACCCCAAACGGAGATTGAGGCCGGCAAGGCGCAAGGCCATCGGGCCGGTGCATAACGGACAGGACCAGCGGATGACCGATATAACTCAACACACAGCAGCGCGCCCAAGGGCAGATTTCCTGCACCGGTTTTCCGTGCGCGACGCCGGCACGCTGATCGGCCTGGTGGTGATCCTTGCCGTCTTCGGGGCGCTGGTCCCCGGTTTCTTTGCCGAGCGTAACCTGATCAACATCCTGCAGCAGTCGAGCATCAATGCGTGCCTGGCGTTGGGCATGACGCTGGTCATCATCTCGGGCGGCATCGATCTGTCCGTCGGGCCGACGGCAGCCCTTTCGGCGGTCATCTCGGCCTCGATGCTGGTTGCCGGTGTGCCGTTTCCGCTGGCCATCGCCGCTGGCTTCGCCATCGGCCTCGCCTGCGGACTGCTCAACGGCGTGCTGGTTGCCTATGTCGGGCTGCAGCCCTTCATCGTCACGCTGGGAACGCTCAGCACCTACCGGGCGCTGGCGCTGATCTATACCGGCGGCAATCCGGTGCTCGGCCTGCCTGCCGGCTTCCGTGCCATCTTCAACGGCTCGCTGTTCGGATTGCCGTTGGCGGTCATCATCGTGGCCGTGGTCGCGCTGATTGCCTGGATCATCCTCAAGAAGACACCGTTTGGCGAATATCTGCTCGCCGTCGGCGGCAATGAGGAGGCGGCCTACATAGCCGGCGTGCCGATCGCCCGCACCAAGATCGCCGCCTATATGATCTCGGGCCTGCTGGCAGCGCTTGCAGCGCAGATCCTGATCGGCCGGCTGGGTGCGGCCGAACCCATTCTCGGCAATCTCTGGGAGCTCGACGCCATAGCGGCGGCGGCGATTGGCGGTGCCTCGCTGATGGGCGGCAAGGGCAGCGTCGTCGGCACCATCCTGGGTGCCGTCATTCTTGGCAGCATGCGCAACGGCCTGACGCTGATGAACGTGCAGTCCTTCTATCAGCTCCTGGCAACTGGCCTTATAATCCTCGCCGCGATGCTTATCGATCGCGTGACGAGGGGACGTGGATGACCTTGACCGGGCTGGACCTGAAAGCAGTAGGACCGCGCATTCGCATGATGATGCCGCATCTGACGCCGCTCGAGGCGAAGGTGGTTGAAACCGTATTCGGAAGGCGCGGCTTCGACGAGACCATACAGCTCAAGCAGATCGCCGAGGAGGCCGGTGTGTCGGAGGCGATGGTGGTCAAGATCGCCAAGAAGCTGGGTTTTTCCGGCTATCGCGACTTTCGCACGGCGGTCTATGAATACAGTCGCCTGCCGACCGCCGAGATGCATCAGGAGCTGTCGGTGGACGACAGTTCGGCCGAGATCGTGCAGAAGGTGTTCCGCACCTCTATCCAGGCGCTGGAGGAGACGCTGGCCATCCTCGACATCGACGATTTCGACCGTGCCGCCGATCTGCTTTACCGCGCCAGGAATCGCGATTTCTACGGCGTCGGCGGCTCGGCGCAGATCGCACGCGACGTTTCGCACAAATTCCTGCGCATCGGCATCCGCACCTCTGTCTACGACGATTCGCACCTGATGCTGATGTCGGCCTCGCTGCTCGGCGCCGACGACATCGCCGTCGGCTTCTCGCATTCCGGCAACACGAGCGCCGTCATCGACGCCATCCAACTTGCGCGCAAAAGCGGCGCGCGCACGCTGGCCATCACCAACTATGACAACTCGCCATTGGCAGCCGTCGCCGACATCGTGCTCTGCTCGACCGCGCAAGGCTCGCCGTTGATGGGTGAGAACGCGGCGGCGCGCATTGCCCAGCTCAACATTCTCGACGCGCTGTTCGTGGCGGTCGCGCAACGCGACTACCAGGCGGCGGAGCGCAATCTCGGCCGCACCATGTCTGCGGTGACGTCGAAACGGAAAGACAAGAACTCATGAAAGGCAAGCGGCTCATGAAGGTCTGGGGCACATGACGGCTCCCCCGCCGCTGGTGACCGTATTCGGCAGCCTGCATTACGACATCATGGTCGAAGCCCCCGATCGCCCACGCAAGGGCGAAACGGTCACCGGCCATGCCTGGCATCCGAAATGCGGCGGCAAGGGCGGCAACCAGGCGGTGTCGGCAGCGCGGGCCGGCGTGCGTGCGGCGATGATCGGAGCTGTCGGCGACGATGATTTCGGCCGCGCGCTTCTCGACAATCTTGATCGCAACGGCGTCGACCAGCGCTTCGTGGGAGTGGCTTCGGGCGCCGGCTCGGGCATGAGCGTAGCGATTTTCGACGACAGCGGCGACTATGGCGCGGTGATCGTCTCGGGCAGCAATCTCACTCTCGGCGAAAAGGACATTACTGAGGCGGCCGAGCTGATCGCGCAAACGGCGGTTCTGCTGCTGCAAAACGAGGTATCGGAAGCCGCCAACATTGCCGCGGCGCGAGCGGTGAAGGCGTTTGGCGGCCGCGTCCTCCTCAACGCGGCACCCGCCCGAAACCTCTCCGCCGAGCTGATCGCGCTCACCGACATCGTCGTCGTCAACGCCATCGAGGCGGAGTTCCTGGCCGGCGTTTCGGTCGTCGACACGCTCGAGGGTGCTGCGAAGGCGGCCGGCATGCTCGTCGGTTTCTATCCGGCTGCAATCGTCACGGCCGGCGGCGAGGGCGTTGCGTATTGCGGCCGCGACGGCCAGGCATTCGCCTTGCCGGCGATGCCGGTGGAGGTGGTCAGCACCCACGGTGCCGGTGATGAATTCGTCGGCGCCTTTGCGGCGGGGCTTGCGCGTGGAGAGCCCGTCGAGGCGGCACTTGGCGCCGCCAATGCCGCCGCTGCCTCGCTGGTCGCAACGCCGGAGCGCGGGCGCGGGGGTCTTGATCAATCTGAGCCTGCTCAGTGACCGCCGCGATTCAATCGCTGTCGCGCGCGATCAGTTCCAGTGGCCAGACTTCACGGATGATGCGTGCGCCTTCGGCGCCGGCGTAAGCCGGGATCGATGCCAGCAGCATTTCGGCCAACCGCTCGCCCATCGGCTCGAGCGCCGGGCGGAAGCCGGTCAGCGCCGGCGAAAAATAGCGGCAGAGCGGGGTGTCGACGATGACGATCACCGCAACGTCGTGGCCGGGCCTGATGCCCGCCTCGGCCAGAGCCTTGCAGCCGCCAAGCGCCATCGCGTCGTTGTTGAAGATGATGGCCGTCGGCGGGTCCTTGGAGCGCATGACCTTCGGCGTCACCGCGTAGCCGCCGGCCTCGTTGATGAAGCCGTCGGCGATCAACTCGGGGTCGAATTCGATGCCGTGCCGCCGCAACGCCTTGCGATAGCCGGCGAGGAACAGATAGCCGAAATTGAGGTCGAGCGACGGGCGGATGGCGGCGATGCGGCGATGACCGCGCGCGACGAGACGATCGACCGCGTCAGCCCCGGCTTTTTCGAAATCGAGGTCGAGCGAGGGATAGGAATCGCCGCCGGAGCGGCTGCGGCCGAGCGTCGCGAACGGGAAACCGGCCTGGGTCAGATAGTCGATGCGCTCGTCCTCGCGCCGCGTCCAGGCCAGCACCACCGCATCGGCCCGCCGCGTCTCGACGACACGGCGCAGGCGCTCCTGCTGATAGTCGCCCGGCGCGCCCATCACTACGATCAGGTCAAGGCCGCTTTCGGCGAGCTTGGCCTGCAACCCGGTCAGGAACGGAATGAAGAACGGCTCGCCATATTCCTGGTCGCCCGGATGCGGCTGCAGCATGAAGGCGATCGAATGGGTGGCGCCGCGCCGCAGGCTGCGGCCGGACTGGTTCGGTGAATAGTTCAGCTTCTTGGCCGCATCGAGCACGCGCTGGCGTGTGTCGGCATTGACGTCGGCGCGGCCGTTGAGCGCGCGCGACACCGTGCCGATGGAAATATTCAGGTGACGCGCAAGGTCGTGAATACTGGACGCCAAAGGACAGTTCTCCCCCTTGCTTGGCTAGCACCGGCCGCTCTTCAGGCCAAGCCGGCATCACGTTTTTCGCTATCGGCCAATTGACATTCTACGCCATCGGGTGTGTTCTCGTAAACGTTTACGGAAGAAACGTTTGCGGCCCTGCCGTGAACGCCGTGACGATCGGTCTGGAGGGGCCGAGAGGGAGGAGTGCTGGATGATCAATGTCGTCCTGGTCGGCTGCGGCGCGATGAGCAAGGCCTGGCTCGATGCGGCCAAGCAGATCGACGGGCTCGCCATTGTCGGCCTGGTTGATCTCGACGCCGAAAGGGCGCGGGCAAGGGCGCGCGAATACGAGCTTTCCGGCGCCGTCATCGGAACCGAGCTCGACGCCGTGCTCGACCAGACCAGGCCCGCCGCGGTATTCGACGTCGTGGTTCCCGCCGCCCGCCGCGAGGTCGCGCTTTCCGCCTTTGCCCACCATTGCCATCTCTTGACCGAAAAGCCGCTCGCCGACAGCCCGGACAATGCGCGTGCCATTGTCGGGGCGGCCCGCAGCGCCGGCCGCATCCATGCCGTCGTGCAGAACCGCCGCTATGTCGCCAATGTCAGGCGCATCCGGCGCTTTCTCGATTCCGGCGCCATTGGTGCGCCAACCAGCATCCACGCCGATTTCTTCGTTGCGCCGCATTTCGGCGGTTTTCGCGAAGAGATGCGCCATGTGCTGCTGCTCGATATGGCGATCCACACATTCGATGCAGCCCGCTACATGGTGGCCGGCGAACCGGCCGGCGTCTATTGCCAGGAGTGGGAGCCGGCCAATTCCTGGTATCGGCAAGGGTCGTCGGCAACCGCAAGCTTCGACCTCGGCGGCGGCAAGCTGTTCACCTATGCCGGCAGCTGGTGCGCGGCCGGCTTCCGTACCAGCTGGGACAGTACATGGCGGATCGTCGCCGAGCGCGGCAGCATTGTCTGGGACGGCGCGGACGGGTTGAAGGCGGAAGTCGTGCGGCCGGTCCGTGAGGGCCTGTTCGACCGCACCGAATCGATAGCCGTGCCGCCGCTCGACCTGGCAGATCGCGTCGGCGGCCATCTCGGCATCATCCAGGATTTCGTCCGCGCCGTCGAGACCGGCACCGAGCCGGAGACGCGCGGCGCCGACAACATCAAGAGCCTGGCCATGGTTTTCGCTGCGATCGAGAGCGCCGAGACCGGGCGCCGGGTCGCTATCGCTCAACAGGAAGGATCATGATGCCAAACCCGCTGCTCGACATCAGGATCGGCACAATGGTGCGGGCCAATCTCGACGACCCGGCCGCCTATGTCAGGCAGATCCTGCCGCTCGGCTTCGAGAGCATCCAGCCGTTCTTCTGGCAGACGCTGGGCGGCAAGGACATTCCGCGGCTGGCGGGCGAGATCCGCGAGGCGATCGGCGATGCCGATGTCATCGTCTCGTCGATCGGCGTGTTCGGCAATCCGCTGGAGAGCGGCGAGATCGATCGCGGCGTGCTCGAGGCGTGGGAAACGATCATCGACAACGCGCATCTGTTCGGCACCAATGTGGTCAGCGGCTTCACCGGCCGCATTCGCGGCAAGCCGCTGCCCGACAGCCTGCCGCGCTTCCGCGAGGTCTGGGGGAAGCTGGCAAGGCGGGCCGCCGACAAGGGCGTGCGCATCGCCTTCGAGAACTGCGCCATGGACGGCAATTGGGCCAGCGGCGACTGGAACATCGCCCATAATCCGGACGCCTGGGAGCTGATGTTCAACGAATTGCCAAACGACAATCTCGGCCTGGAGTGGGAGCCCTGTCACCAGTTGGTCTATCTGATCGACCCGATCCCGCAGATCCGCAAATGGGCGCCGCGCATCTTCCACGTCCATGGCAAGGACGCGACGGTGCGCTGGGACGTGATCCGCGAACATGGCGTGTTCGGCCGCCTGCCGTTCGTTCAGATGCGCACGCCGGGTTTCGGCGACAGCGACTGGGCGCGGGTGATCAGTGAGCTGCGGCTGGCCGGCTACAAAGGTGCCATCGACATCGAGGGCTGGCACGACCCGGTCTATCGCGGCGATCTCGAGATCACCGGCCAGGCGCGTGCGCTGGATTATCTCCAACAATGCCGGGGAGGCGCGAGCTACCTGCCGAACCCGGTGTGAGGCTAATGCATGTCGCGCAAAAGTGCCCAGCGGTTTTGCGATAACGACATGCATAAAACAGGACAAGCCGGCGGGAGGTGCCGGCCAGCGAAAGATTGCGGCGCAATGCCGAAGCGATCGTCAAAACCCCTCGGCTAGCGAGGGAACAAAGGGAGGATAAGTGCATGAGCATTACGATGAGAAGGACAGTTCTGCGCTCGACCGTCGCGGCGGCCGCGATGGCGCTCGCCGCCGCACTCTCGACCTTGCCGGCGCAGGCGCTCGATGCCCAGTGGTGCAAGGATGTCCATATCCGTTTCTTCGTCGGCGGCGCCGAGGGCGATGCCTTCGGCACAATCGTCTATAATGGCGCGAAGCAGGCCGCGGCCGATCTCGGGCCGAAGGTCGACTACATCTTTTCCCAGTGGGATGTCGAGAAGATGGTGCAGCAATTGCGCGAGGCTGTCGCGGTCAAGCCCCAAGGCATCGCCATGATGGGCCACCCCGGCGACGCCGCGATCATGCCGCTGGCCGAACAGGCACACAAGGACGGCATCAAGATGATGTACCAGAACGTGCCGGTGCCGACGGTCACGGCGGCGTTCGGTGGCGGCTATGTCGGCGCCCAGCAGGAGCAGCAGGGCCGCGCGCTCGGCGCCGAGGCGGTCAAGCTGGCCGGGCTCAAGGCCGGCGACAAGGCAATCATGATCGGCCCGTTCGAGAACGAGAGCCGCGGCGCGCGAGAACGCGGCACTGTCGCTGCCCTCAAGGAAGCGGGTGTCGAGGTCATACAGCTCTCCTCGCCGCCGAGCGGCGAATGGGCTTCCGACCCAAATCTGGCCCTTCCGGTGATCACCGCGGCACTGCTCAACAATCCCGACGTCAAGGCGGTTGGCTATCCCGGCGGCCAGATGCTGGGCAATGTGCCCACCTATATGCAGGCGGCGGGCAGGAAGCCGGGCGATATCTTCAACTTCGGCTTCGACACCAGCCCGCAGATCGTCGAGGGCTTCAAGGGCGGCTGGGTGCAGCTGACGGCCGACCAGCAGCCGTTCCTGCAAGGCTATCTGCCGATCCTCAGCCTCTGCCAGCAGGTTGTGCTGGGTCTCGCACCGATGAATGTCGACACTGGTGCCGGCTTCGTCACGCCGCAGAATTACGAGATCGTCGCCGAGCTCGCCAAGCAGGCGCTGCGCTGACCTCCCAAGCCGTCGGCCGGGATCGAGCCCGGCCGGCGGGACCGCCGGCGAAAAGGCCGGCACGCGACAATCAAGCGAGGATCGCCATGGCGGAACGCATCATCGAACTGCGCGACATCACCAAGTCCTACGGCCAGGTCTATGCGCTGGGCGGGGTCAATCTCAGCGTCGATCGCGGCGAGGTGGTCGGCCTGATCGGCGACAATGGCGCCGGCAAGTCGACGCTGATCAAGATCCTGTCCGGCGTGGTCAAACCGACCAGCGGCGAGATTCTCGTCCGCGGCAAGCCGGTGACCGGATGGAGCCCTGCGCGCTCGCGCGACGCCGGCATCGAAACGGTGTTCCAGGACCGGGCGCTCGCCGTGCAGCAGACGATTGTACGCAATATCTTCATGGGCCGCGAACTCACCGGCTGGCTTGGCTGGCTGAAGGTCAACAAGGAGATCGCGGAGGCGAGCCGGCTGATGCGCGAGATCGGCTTCACCTCGAAAGTGTTCACGCCACAGTCGATCGTCGGCCAGCTCTCGGGCGGCGAACGGCAGGGCGTGGCGATCGCGCGGGCCATCTATAAGAAGGCGGAGCTGATAGTCCTCGACGAACCGACGACCGCGCTATCGCTGACCGAGACCGCCAAGGTCTTCCACTTCGTGCGCCAGGTGCGGGCGAGCGGTCGCTCGATCCTGTTCATCGGCCACAACATCCACCACGTCTTCGATATCGCCGATCGCTTCGTGGTGCTGGACCGCGGCAAGGTCGCGCTCAGCGCCGACCGCAGCGAGGTCAAATCGGCCGAGGACCTGATCAATTTCATGGAAGACGTCGCCCACCCCAGCGGATTGCCGGTGTTACACGACGCGGGCGATGCGGAGAGGGCGGCACGATGAGCAAGACCATGGAACCCGATCTGCAGAGCCCCCTCGGCGGCACGCATAATGAGGCCGCCGGGAAAGAGTGGAGACACCCGTCCGACAACTGGCTGCGCGGGTTCATCCTCGACAACCGCGCCGCGCTCGGCACGCTTGCCGTGTTCATCGTCATGATGGCGGTGTTCATGATCGCCAACCCGATTGTGTTCACCACCTGGTATCTCTACAGCTCCGTACTCACCACGCTGCCGGTGGCGCTGTTCGTGGTGGTGCCGCTGGTCTTCGTCGTCACCTGCGGCGAGATCGACCTGTCGTTTCCGGCGACGATGGGCTTTGCCTCCTGGGTGTTTGCGCTGGTCGTGCAGGCTGGCTACGACCCGTTCCTCGGCATCGCCGCCGCAATCGTCACCGGCATGCTGCTCGGCTTCCTGGTCGGCTCGCTGGTCGTCTATGGCGGGCTGTCGTCGCTGATCGCCACGCTCGGCATGAATTTCCTGCTGCGCGGCCTGATCCAGATCATCAACGAGGGCAGGTCGACGGCGCTGACCGGCCTTGCCGACAGCTGGGCCTACAAGATCTTCTCCAGCCAGCTTTACGGCATTCCGGTGCAGATCTTCTGGGCCATCGGCTTCGTCGTGCTGTCGGCGCTGCTTTACAACCGCCATCGCTTCGGTGCCCAGGTCAAGGTGGTCGGCGACAATCCAGACAGCGCCCAGCAGATGGGTATCGACGTCAAGCGCGTGCGCGTAAAAGTGTTCGTCTTCGTCGGCATCGGCGCGGCAATCGCCGGCACCTTCTCGGTGATGATCAACTTCACCTGGTGGCCGACGGCGGGCGACGGATACCTGCTGCCGGTGCTGGCATCGGTGTTCGTCGGCGGCACCCCGACCTGGGGCGGCATCGGCACTGTCGTCGGCGGCGCGATCGGCGCGGTCACGGTCTCCTTCATCCAGACCGGCGTCGTCGCGGCAGGCCTGAGCGGCTTCTACGTCCAGTTCTTCAACGGCCTGATCATCATCCTGTCGCTGCTCGGCCACAAGTGGAACCAGGCGCGGTATCGCTAGCGCCCGGCGGCCTCACACCCCGGTGACAAACCCGTCCAGTACGCGTTTCTGGCCGGCTTTGTCGAAGTCGATGGTCAGCTTGTTGCCTTCGATGGCCGAGATGTTGCCGTTGCCGAATTTCTGGTGGAAGACGCGGTCGCCGACGCTGAAGGGGGACGGCGTGTCGGCGACGGATTTGGCGACCAGTTCGCCGTCGATGGTGCGCCCCTTGACCGAGGTACGGCCGGCGCCGTAGCCGGAGTCGGTTTCGCCATAGCCGATGCGCTCGACCTGGTGACCGGAGCGCGTGCCCCAATTGCGGTCGGTCGCCTCGGTGCGGTTGGCCTGAGCGCGCTGCCAGCCCGGCGTCGCATAGGTGCTGGAGAAAGCGCCGGATTTCTCGGCGCCGTTATTGCCGCCAATGTTGTCGAAGCGCGATGCCCCATAAGGGTTCTGCCTGCCTGCACCTTGGCCTCCACGACCGGAGGCGAACGAGCCGCCGCCATAGGCATTGCCGTAGCCGCCGTAGGAGTTGCCGCTCTCGGAAACTTCGACATGGGCTTCCGGCAGCTCGTCGATGAAGCGTGACGAGATGGTCGATTGCCAGAGGCCGTGGATGCGGCGGTTGGAGACGAACCAGATGTGCAGGTTCTTCTTGGCGCGGGTCAGCCCGACGTAGGCGAGGCGGCGTTCCTCCTCCAGCCCTGAGCGGCCGCCCTCGTCGAGGGAACGCTGGTGCGGGAACAGCCCTTCTTCCCAGCCGGGCAGGAACACGGTTTCGAATTCGAGGCCCTTGGCCGAATGCAGCGTCATGATGTTGACCGCGTCGAGCTCGGCATTCTGCTCGGCGTCCATGACGAGTGCTACATGTTCGAGGAAGGAGCGCAGCGATTCATACTCCTCCATGGAGCGGATCAGTTCCTTCAGGTTTTCCAACCGTCCCGGTGCTTCGACCGAGCGGTCGTTCTTCCACATATCGGTGTAGCCGCTCTCCTCAAGAATGGTCTCGGCGAGCTCGGTGTGCGGGGTGGTTTCCAGCGCCTTCTGCCAGCGCTCGAAATTGGCCGCGACCTCGCGCAGCGCGGCGCGCGGCTTCGGCTTCAGCTCGTCGCTTTCGGCAAGTTTTGCCGCCGCCTCCAGCATCGGGATGCGCAGCGCGCGTGCGGTGTCGTGGATCTGGCGGATGGTGGCCTCGCCAAGGCCGCGCTTCGGCACGTTGACGATGCGCTCGAAGGCGAGGTCGTCGGCGCCTTGCGCGACGACGCGAAAGAAAGCCAGCGCATCGCGAATCTCGAGCCGCTCATAGAAGCGCGGGCCGCCGATGACGCGGTAATTGAGGCCGAGCGTGACGAAGCGATCCTCGAATTCGCGCATCTGGAAGGAGGCGCGGACGAGAATCGCCATGTCGTTGAGATTGTGCTTCTGGCGCTGGTAGGCCTCGATCGTCTCGCCGACGGCGCGGGCCTCCTCCTCGGAATCCCAGGCGGCGTGGACATGCACCTTCTCGTCGTCCTCGGCGATCTTTTCGGTGAACAACGTCTTGCCGAAGCGGCCCTCATTGTGGGCGATGAGATGCGAGGCGGTGCCGAGGATGTGCGCGGTCGAGCGGTAGTTGCGCTCCAGCCTGATGATGGTGGCGCCGGGGAAATCCTTGTCGAAGCGCAGGATGTTGTCGACCTCGGCGCCGCGCCAGCCATAGATCGACTGGTCGTCGTCGCCGACGCAGCAGATATTTACGGTGGACAGGCGCGGGCTTCCCTCCCCCTTGAGGGGAGGGTGGCCGGGCAAAGCGCGGTCGGGTGGGGTCCGTGCGGCAGTGCTCGACCTACCGGCGGCAGTGCTCGACGCTCTAGCGGTGCCTTCTGCGGCAACCCCCTCCGCCCGCTTCGCGGGCACCTCCCCCTCAAGGGGGGAGGATTGCGGCCGCTGCGCCAAGAGCCGCAGCCACATGTACTGGGCGGTGTTGGTGTCCTGATATTCGTCGACGAGGATGTAGCGGAAGCGCTTGTGGTATTCCTTCAGCACGTCCGGATTGGCGCGGAAGATGCGGATCGGATGGCACAGGAGATCGCCGAAGTCGCAAGCGTTCAGCGTTTTCAGCCGCTCCTGATAGGCCTTGTAGAGCTCGCGGCCCTTGCCGTTGGCGAAGGCACGGGCATCGCCCTCGGGGATGTCGGCGGGACCGAGGCCCTTGTTCTTCCAGCCGTCGATCATCTGGGCGAACTGCTTGGCCGGCCAGCGCTTGTCGTCCAGCCCTTCGGCCTGGATAAGCTGCTTGATCAGGCGCACCACGTCGTCCGTGTCGAGAATGGTGAAGTCGGATTTGAGCCCGGCCAGCTCGGCATGTCTGCGCAGCAGCTTCACTCCAATCGAGTGGAAGGTGCCGAGCCACGGCATGCCCTCGACATTGCCTTCGCCGATCAACAGGCCGATGCGCTGCTTCATCTCGCGCGCCGCCTTGTTGGTGAAGGTGACGGCGAGGATCTGCGACGGGAAAGCCTTGCCGGTGGCAAGGATGTGGGCGATGCGGGTGGTCAGGACGCGCGTCTTGCCGGTGCCGGCGCCGGCCAACACCAGAACCGGGCCTTCAGTGGTCTCAACCGCCAGCCGCTGCTCGGGGTTCAACCCCTTGAGATAGTCGGGCGCATTGTTGTGGCCGCTGCGGGCAGCCATGGCGCGCGCGGCAATGCCCGACGGGGCCGCGGGCCGCGCGTTCGGTTCGTCAAAAAAGGGCATGTCTTCCGAAAAGCCGGACATATCCCCCCGAATGTAGTGATTCGGCAGCGAAAGGCCAGAAGTGTCTCCGTTTTGTTCTCTGTCCAGTCGGTAGACTCACAATCTGAATGGGTCCGCTAACCAAAACGCCGGGCTTGCTGAGGGTCGGCACCGTAAAACGCCGAGCTTGCTTGACAGGGGAAGCGGGCCGGAGAAAGTTGCGTGGGGGCAGGAGCGCAATGCCGGGTTGCCCATGGACGCGTCGCGGAGCGCACCAGTCGAAGGAGCACCGTCTTGGCTGTGGTCATTACCTCCCTGATCCTTTTCCTCATCGGCCTGGCGGTTGGCGGCGGCGGCATCTGGCTCGTGACGCTGGGCGGCAGCTGGTACTACGTCATCGTCGGTCTAGCTTTCCTTGTCGCGGCCTGGCTGCTCTACAGGCGCAGATCCACGGCGCTGTGGCTCTACGCGGCGATCGTGCTCGGCACGCTCGCCTGGGCGGTCTGGGAGATTGGCTTCGACTGGTGGGAGCTCGGCCCGCGCGGCGGCATCATCGTGCTTGTCGCGCTATGGCTGTTGACGCCATGGGCGCGGCGCGGGCTTACCGGTCCCGACGGACGCGCGCCGCTTATCCTCGCCGTGCTGGCATCGCTTGCCGTCGCCGGCTATTCGATGACGACCGATCCAAAGGATATTGCGGGTGAACTCAACACCGACAAGGTGACGCCGACGGCCGATCTTGGCGGCAACGTGCCGGCTGGCGAATGGCACTATTACGGTCGCACGCAATATGGCCAGCGCTATTCGCCGCTCGACCAGATCACCGCTGAAAACGTTGCCAATCTGCAGCCGGCCTGGACCTACCGCACCGGCGACGTGAAAGGGCCCGACGACATCGGCGAGACGACCTATCAGGTGACGCCGCTAAAAATCGCCGACACGCTCTACATCTGCACGCCGCATAATTTCGCCATCGCCATCGATGCCGCGAGCGGCAAGGAGAAATGGCGGTTCGATCCGCAGGTCAAGCTCAACAAGGACCGCCAGCACCAGACCTGCCGCGGCGTGTCCTATTATGCCGATGCCAAGGTCGCCGCCGGCCAGCCCTGTGCCACACGCATCTACCTGCCGACATCCGACGCCCGGCTGATCGCGCTCGATGCGGCGAATGGCCAGGTCTGCCCGACTTTCGCCGAAGGCGGCACGCTGAACCTGCTCGCCAACATGCCATATCCGAAGCCGGGCTATTATTATTCGACCTCGGCGCCGCTGATCGTCGCCAACAAGATCATCGTCGGCGGCGCGGTCAACGACAATTATTCGACGCAGGAGCCGTCCGGGGTCATCCGTGCCTACGATGCCGACACCGGCGCGCTGTTGTGGAATTGGGATTCCGGCAATCCGGACCAGACGACGCCGCTGCCGCCGGGCCAGACCTACACCAACAACTCGCCCAACATGTGGTCGACGGCAAGCGCCGACGAGAAGCTCGGCCTGCTTTATGTGCCGCTCGGCAACAAGACGCCGGACCAGCTCGGCGCCGGGCGCAGCGCCAATGACGAGAAATTCTCCTCGTCGATCACCGCGCTCGATCTCAACAGCGGACAATTGCGCTGGGTGCGGCAGACCGTGCACCACGATCTCTGGGACATGGACGTGCCGGCGCAGCCGACGCTGGTCGACATCACCACGGAAAGTGGCGTGGTGCCGGCGCTGGTCGGGCCGACCAAGCAGGGCGACCTCTATGTGCTCGACCGGCGCAGCGGCGAGCCGATCGTTCCGGTCAAGGAAGTGCCGGCGCCGGGCGGCGCGATCGAAGGCGACCATACCTCGCCGACGCAGCCGGTCTCAGACCTGAGCTTCAGTCCGAAACCGCTGACCGGCGCCGACATGTGGGGCATCACCATGT
The DNA here is from genome assembly GCF_040320365.1 of Mesorhizobium sp. M0701. Lineage (NCBI taxonomy): Bacteria > Pseudomonadati > Pseudomonadota > Alphaproteobacteria > Hyphomicrobiales > Phyllobacteriaceae > Mesorhizobium > Mesorhizobium sp. M0701. The sequence goes on along the minus strand of NZ_JAMYPO010000008.1, from coordinate 175,058 downwards.
TCGACCAGCTGGCCTGCCGGATCGAGCTCCGGAAGTTGCGCTATGAGGGCCGCTATACGCCGCCGTCGCTGCAGGGCTCGCTGATCTACCCCGGCAATTTCGGCACCTTCAACTGGGGCGGCGTGGCAGTCGATCCGGTCCGGCAGGTGATGTTCGGCATGCCGACATACCTGGCCTTCATCTCCAAGCTGGTGCCGCGCGCCGACGTGCCGCCGCCCGGTGACACCAAGGGCAGCGAACAAGGCCTGAATCGCAATGACGGTGCGCCTTACGCAGTGATATTGAAGCCGTTCCTGTCGCCGCTCGGCATTCCCTGCCAGGCGCCGCCCTGGGGCTATGTGGCGGGCGCCGACCTTCGGACCGGCAAGATCGTCTACAAGCATCGCAACGGCACCGTTTACGATATGACGCCATTGCCGCTGCCGTTCAAGGTCGGCGTGCCCGGCATTGGCGGGCCGATGATCACTGCCGGCGGCGTCGCCTTCCTCGGTGCGGCGGTCGACGACTATGTGCGCGCCTATGACCTGACGACCGGCAAACAGCTCTGGCAGGCGCGGCTGCCGGCGGGCGGGCAGTCGACACCGATGACCTACACGGTAGCCGACGGACGCCAGTTGGTCGTCATCGTTGCCGGCGGCCACGGCTCGGTCGGTACCAAGCCGGGCGACTATGTGATGGCCTATACGCTGCCGAAATAGAGAAGTTCCTTCAGAGCCCGAGATGCCCTTTCAGGTCGGGTACCGATGCAAGTACCTCACTGGTCAGCTGCGGGCCGGCGGCTGTCTCGGCCTGCTGGACCAGCATCGTGCCGGCCTGGCTGATCTGTGCGAGCGTGAGGCCTGATGCCTTGAGTATGGCGACGCCGTTGATCAGCGCGCCGGTCTTTTCGCCGAGAGCGCCGCCGAGCGCGCCCTCCAGCGAGGACAGGAGGCCACCACCGGAAGCCGCGCCGGGAGCCATGACATCATATTGCTTGGCCAGGGCGTCGGCTCCCGGGATTTTGGCAAAGAAGCTGGACAGAGTCGTGCCTTCCGCCTCGTGTTCGAGCACCGAGAAAATCGTGCCGGCGACCTTTTCCGTCAAAGCCTGGTTGAGACCGGATTTCTGGGAGACGGTGTTGATGATGTCCTGAACGTCCATGACCTTTCCTCAGGCTTTGGTGTTTGCGGGCGGGTGCCGGTTGGCGCGGATCTTGATCAACGATCGTTTGAAGGCGGTGAAGGCAGTGAACCGCAGCGCCAGCAAAGCCAAAGCGGCGAGGGCGAACCCACTTGCCAGAAGCGGGGAGGGAAAGGTCATGGGCGTGTTCCTTCGTCGTCAATCAGGCATTCTTTTCCCGCCAAATGGCCATTGTCGTTCGCCAAATGGCCCGAGTGAGGCATAGCCCGGTAACTTCTTTTTACATCGTGGTGCGTGCATTTAGCATTGCCACAAAGGACCAAAATTTAACGACAGTGGGGCTAGCGGCATCACGGCCCTCGCGCAGGGACTTATGGCAGCCTCACTCAGCCGTGACTGGACCAGGCAAGCTTCGGCTCTATGTTGCCGCGGGGGGCGCCGACGAGGAGCGCGCCATGACAACACCTGCCGAACCCACTGCCGCCGAGCCTGTCATTACCCAGGCGATGATCGACGCCTATGACGAATACACGCATCTGACGCTCGACCGGCGGCGCTTCATGGAGCAATTGACCAGGCTTGCCGGATCGGGTGCGGCAGCTGCCGCGATCGCGCCGCTGCTGGCGGCGAACTCGGCCCAGGCGGCAATCGTGGCGGAAGACGATCCGCGGGTGAAAGGCGAGGACATCAGCTATCCCGGCAGCGCCGGCGAGATGAAGGGCTATCTGGTCAAGCCGGCGGACCAGACCGGCAAGCTTGGCACCGTCATCGTGGTGCACGAGAACAGAGGTCTCAACCCGCATATTCGCGATGTGGCGCGGCGCGTTGCGCTGGAAGGGTTCGTGGCGCTTGCGCCGGACTTCATGACACCGCTCGGCGGCACGCCGGACGATGAAAACAGGGCACGTGACCTGTTTTCCCAGCTCGATCCAGCACAGGTCGCCGCCAATGCCGTGGCAACGGTCGCCTACCTCAAAGGCTACAAGGACGGCAACGGCAAAGTCGGCGCCGTCGGCTTCTGCTGGGGCGGCGGCACGGTGAACATGCTGGCCGTCAACGCGCCGGACCTCGCCGCCGCCGTCGCCTATTACGGCATGCAGCCAAAGGCCGAGGACGTGCCGAAGATCAAGGCCGCGCTCATGCTGCATTATGCCGGGCTCGACACCCGCACCAATGCCGGTATCGATGCCTTCAAGAAGGCACTCGACGCGGCTCATGTCGAATACTCGGTCTATGTCTATGAAGGCGCCAACCATGCCTTCAATAACGACACGTCGGCGGCCCGCTATGACAAGAAGGCGGCCGACCTCGCCTGGGGCCGGACGATCGCTTTCCTCAAGGAGAAGCTGGCCTGATCAGGTGGGCGCCGGCGCCGGTTTGTGAAGGGCGACGCCGGCCACCACCAGCGCGATGCCGATGCAGTCGGTGAGGCTCGGCACCTGCCGCAGCACAATGACGCCGATCAACGTCGCGGTGACCGGCAGCAAAGACAGCATCAGCGCGAAGCTGGAGCGCGGTAGCCGCGACATGGCAAGCTGGTCGCAAATATAGGGAATGACCGACGAGCAGATGCCGACGCCGACCCCCGCAAGCAGCAGCGGCGGCGCCGAGAAAGCCGGCAGAGCATCGGCGAAACCGATCGGCAGAACGACGAGAAGGGCGACCGCCATGGCGGCACCCAGCCCGGCGATGCCATCGCCGGCGCCGCCGCGCGCGACGCGGTGGCCGAGCACGATGTAGCTAACGAACAGCGTGCCGTTGAGGAAGGCCCAGAACAGGCCGACGGGATCGCTCGACCATTTGACGTCGATCAGCAACAGGGTGCCGGCGACAGCGATTGCGAGGGCGGCGAGATTGCGCGGGCTTCTGAGGCCAACAAGCGCAACGCCGATGGTGCCGACGAATTCGATCGCCGCCACCAGCGAGATCGGCAGCCGGTCGAGCGCCAGGTAAAACGAGCAATTCATCACCCCAAGGCAGACGCCGAAAGCCACAAGCAACAACCGCGTCGAGCGATCGGCGCGGGCGAAGACCGCCCATGGCCGGGTCAATGGGGCAAAGACGAGTGCCGCGGTGGCGATGCGCAGCCAAGCCATGCCCAGCACGCCGACATGCGGGAACAGCAGCACCGCGAAGGCCGGTCCGAGATAGTGGAACACGGCGCTGACGCCGAACCAGAGATGCGGCGGGACCGCGTTTGCCAAGGCAAAGGCGGGGCCGGCGAGTGCCGGACTTGCTGCTGGGGCTTGCGTCCGATCTTGCATGGGATCAGTATCGCAGGCGATTTTTGCCATTGATATGGATGATGGCCGGGCGTTGCGGCCATTTCCTTTCTGAAAGCAAGGAGTATTCCGCTGAAACGCCTTCGAAATGAAAATAGCGATCTGGATCCGGCGGACCTGAAAATCCTGCGCCTGCTGGAAAAGGACGCGCGCACCAGCACCGCCGAACTGGCGCGGTCGGTCGGCCTGTCGGCGCCGAGCGTTGCCGAGCGCATCAAGCGGCTGCAGGAAAGCGGTGTGATCGAGGCCTATACGGTGCGTATCAATCCGGCCGCGCTCGGCATGAAGCTGTCGGCATGGCTGCGGATCAGGCCGGTGCCGGGGCAACTGGCTGTCGTGGCCGAAATCATCCGCGACCTACCGGAAATCGCCCAATGCGACCGGGTCACCGGTGAAGACTGTTTCATCGCGCTGGCGCATGTCGCCTCGGTGGCCGAACTCGAGCGGGTGATCGACCGGATCATTCCGTTCGCGATGACCAATACGGCGATCATCCAGTCGTCGCCGGTGATGCCGCGATCGCCGCTGGGGGCGGTGAAGCGGCTGCTGTGATGTCCAAGAACGGGGCGTTGGCAACAGCCGCGTTGCCCGATCGACACCCTTTCTGACGCTGCGGACAATGCTTTGGTCGAGGACGTTTCGCTGCCTGGATATGGAAGTGGCGATCGACGAGTACGACAAGCTCAGCTCGCAGGAGCCGAGCGGAGAGGAATTAGCTGACGCATTGGCATTGCCACAAGCAACGCAGAAGGTCTGGCTACCAGTTCCTCCAGGTTCGATCCTTGAATGCGTTGCGCGCAACCGCGATCGCACCAACGCTGAAGAACGCAAAGAGGGCAGCACCAGCCCATTGTCCCTGTGAGACTAGGTAAACCGCGATTAGCGGGTTAGCGACGGCCGCCAACGTGACAAGTGCAATAAACCAAAGCAACAAAATCCGCGCCAAGGCCGTGCCCCACTGAAGTCAGCATCCGCAATTCATCCACTGACGCTAAACGTCACTGATTCGCAATCGCGCCAATTCTTCGAGCTCGACGAGGGCCGTTTCTGTCGCTTCCCGCAGCTTGTTGTGGCTCTGAATAAGGTTGTCGCGAGCTAAACGGTTCGTGGGCAGCGGCACTTTGTCGAAGTTATCAATGGCGTCCCGAATGCGGTCAAGCATCTCTCGGTGGGATTGACGGGCTTGTTCCAATTCCGCGTTGGTCAACCCGGCAAAGTCATTTGGCATTGCATTTGCTCTTTCGATTCTTGAGGTGTCTCGGATTAGAATAGCTTCTTGTTTCGCTGAACGAATCCAAACGCTTCTCGCTGGAACTGGTCGAGTGCCAACTGGTATGGCTTATACGCATCCTGCATGCCGTCCGAAGCGCCAGAAAGATCATTTACTAGACGCTTTCTGCGAACGCCGAGTATCCACATGAGGTAAGGGCGTCCCTTATTCTCGACGTTTTGCACGTGCGGAAGCAGTTCTGGGAAATGCAGCGAGCACAACAAAGTAGCGCGCTGAATCGGTGGTTGGCTGTCTATATCTCTGCCCTCGAATGCCGCTTGGACGCGTTGGGCAAGCCAATGGTCATGGTCGTAGATAGCTGAAATCAGGTCTTCGTATTTTTGGGTCCGTTTTGCCTTTTGGCTAGTGCGGTCATTAAGCAATTGGGTCACCGCCGGCCCTGCAGCAACGCCCAGAAGCGCGAGCAGGCCCCCCAGAAGTACTTGGATAATGGTCGTCCAAAGATTTGTATCGTGCTCCATCCCGCTCCCAGTCAATCGAGCAGCCATACCATGCAAATTCGCCGACGGCGTAACCGTAGCGTCATCGTGCACGGCCGAAAATGTTCGAGGAAGTAAAGGCGGATTGACGTCTATTTTTGCACCGCACAGACGAGCAATTTCCACCGGATAGGGGCCGGCGGATTATGCTGATGATGGTTTTGAGGTGGAAGTGGCTGATTTTTGTTGGCAGCGATCTCATCCCCGCAATGAACACAGCGATAAATTGCTGAATCCGGGGAAATAAAGCCCGGGGTTCGTTCTGCGTCAAAGTTAGCGTGGTCGATCTGCTTTAGGTGCATGCCGTATTTGTAAAGCGCCATGTTCCCCCCCAACGTTGCGGGACCATTGATGCGCTCTTCTACTTGAAAAGTCGAATCGCATATCCTGGATGCATCATGCAATTCGCCGACGCCGTAACCATCGCGGGAAGGCGTTGGAGAGAGGTGCCGGCGTGCGGATGGGGCAGCGCAGCCGAGAGCTATTTCACAACAGCGGTGCTACGCATGCCCGCGTTTCATCCGCGCCTGCTTCAGGATGGCGCGCCAGCGGATCATGGCGAAGGGGATCGGCTCGTTGTTGTTGGCGATGTGGAAGATCTCGTTATTGAGGTTCTTCAGCGAGCGCCAGAAATCATAGTCGGTGATGCGTGGGTCAGCCGCCAGCCTGTCCGCCTCGACCTTGATATCGGTTTTCATGCACGTTCCCCGAACCGCTGCTGCTCCGCCGCCCGTATCGCAATTCGATGCGGACGGTTTTCCAACGCCGCGCTGAGTCGTTCAACGTCTCAATTCGGCTTGTTCACGTTAAAACCTCGGTAAGGTTAACGGCGGTTGGACCGTGGTTCAAGCCGGCTTACGACGAATACCGATCGAACGGCCGGCGCGCTCCGGCATCGGCAGGGCGGCATGGGCGGCGCGCATCGCTTCCACCCTGGCCAGGACGTCGGCGGGGAAGGGCGCTACCTTCGGGCCAGCCATGTCGACATGCAGCGACAGCGTTTCGGATGTGGCGGCAAGCCAGCCGTCGCGATGCCGGATTTCCTGATAGGCCCTCAGCCGCTTCTCGTCATGGTCGAGGAGTTGGAACGAGACCGTGACCTTGTGGTCGAGATGCAACTCCTGGACGTAGCAGACATGGACTTCCGCCGTGTAGATGGTCAGCCGCCGTTCCCTTACATAGTCCGGCCCCATCCCCATCATCTCGAATGCTTCGTCGGAGCAACGATCGAAAAGCACGTTGTAATAGGCCATGTTGAGATGGCCGTTGTAGTCGATCCAGGCCTCCTCGATGTCCATGGCGCGAGAGACGAAAGGGGCGGGGATGGGCATCGGAAACTTCCTTCTCGTCATGCCGGGGTGAGCGTGGACTGGACAGAGCGTGGTTGGTGAGACTACGCATCCCTAGATGCAGAACAAGGGTGGACGCTGGTCCATTCGCGGAGGAATCGATGGCTCTAAGCGACCTCAACCCGGTCGAGCGTAACGAAGAAGGCATTGCCGCCGTGCTCGGCATCCTCAAGCAGCGGCTCGGCGAGCGATTCCAGACCGGCCAGGCGATTCGCGCCCAGCACGCGCACACCACGACCTATATCCCGACGCAGGCGCCGGACGGTGTCGCCTTTGCCGAGACGACGGAGGAAGTGCAGGAGATTGTGCGCGCATGCGCGGCGCATCGCGTGCCGGTGATTGCCTTCGGCGTCGGCTCTTCGCTGGAAGGCCACACCAATGCGCCGGGCGGCGGCATCTCACTCGATACGTCACGCATGAACCGCATCATTGCGGTCAATCCGCAGGACCTCGACTGCACCGTCGAGCCCGGCGTGACGCGCGAGGATCTGAACCGGCACCTGCGCGACACCGGCCTGTTCTTTCCGATCGACCCCGGCGCCAACGCTTCGCTCGGCGGCATGGCGGCGACGCGGGCGTCGGGCACCAACGCCGTGCGCTACGGGACGATGCGCGAGAACGTCCTGTCGCTGACGGCGGTGATGGCCGACGGCGAGGCAGTGACGACCGGCAAGCGCGCCAAGAAAAGCTCGGCCGGCTATGACCTGACGCGGCTGCTGATCGGTTCGGAAGGCACGCTTGGCATCATCACACAGCTGACCTTGAAGCTGCAGGGCATTCCGCAGGCGATTTCAGGCGGCGTTTGTCCGTTCCCCAGCCTCGAGGCGGCGTGCAACGCGGTGATCGCGACCATCCAGATGGGCATTCCGGTGGCGCGCATAGAATTGGTCAACGCACTGCAGATGCGGGCGATGAAGACCTATTCGAAGCTCGACTATCCGGAGAGTCCCTGCCTGTTCGTCGAATTCCACGGCAGCGATGCCAGCGTCGCCGAGCAGGCCGAGACCTTCGGCATGATCGCCGAGGAAAATGGCGGCGGTCCGTTCCTGTGGACCAGCGTCGCCGAAGAGCGAACGAAATTGTGGAAGGCCAGGCACGATGCCTACTGGTCGTCGCTGACACTGCGGCCGGGCGCCAAGGGCCTGTCGACCGATGTCTGCGTGCCGATCTCGCGCTTTGCCGAATGTGTCACGGAGACCGAAGCGGATATCGCGGAGATGGGGCTGATCGCGCCGATCGTCGGCCATGCCGGCGACGGCAATTTCCATGTGCTGGTGCTGATGGACGTGGACGATCCGAAGGAGATCGCACTGGCGGAAGAATTCGTGGCGCGGCTCAATATGCGCGCCATCGCCATGGACGGCACCTGCACTGGCGAGCACGGCATAGGGCAAGGCAAGATCGGCTTCCTGCGGCATGAGCTCGGCCATGGCGTCGACATCATGCGCACGATCAAGCAGGCGCTCGATCCGCTGAACATCATGAACCCGGGCAAGATATTGCCGGGAAAGGACTGACATCAGGCCGCTGCCGTACCCCTATTTGCCTCTTTATCGACACGCTGATGCGGGTAGAGTGCCACTGACTTTACTATCAACTGTCTAGGAGTTCATGCTCGCACGCCTGTTCGTGATCTTCGGTGGGCTTCTTGTGCTGGTGCTGTGTGCGGCGCTGGTGGTGCCGTACTTTGTCGACTGGACAGGTTACCGTGCCGATTTCGAGCGCGAGGCGAGTGCCGTCCTGGGTCGCAAGGTGACCGTGCGAGGCGATGCAACGGCAAGGCTGTTGCCGTTCCCCTCGGTGACCTTTTCCAACGTCGCCGTTGCCGGTGGCCCCAACGGCCAGCCGGCGATGACCGTCGAAACTTTTTCGATGGATGCAGAACTCGCGCCATTCCTGCGCGGCGAGGTGCTGATCTTCGACATGCGGCTGGTGCGGCCGAAGGCGACGATCGACATCGCCGCCGACGGCACGGTCGACTGGACGATACGGCCGTCCTCGCCCTTCGATCCCGGCCAGATCTCCATCGAGAAGCTGACGGTGACGGAAGGACAGATCGCACTCAGCCACGCCGCAGGCGGGCGCAGCCATCTCATTTCCGAGATCAACTCGACGATCTCGGCCAAGTCGCTGGCCGGCCCCTGGCGGCTGGACGGCTCGCTGTTGCTGGACGGGTTGCGGACCACGATCGCCGCTTCCACCGGCAAGACCGAACCGGACGGGCAAATGCGGCTCAGGCTCAAGGCCGATCCGGATGCCTATCCGCTGGTCGTCGAGACCGACGGCAATGTGGGCCTCGTCGAGGGCGCCGCCGTCTATTCGGGCCAGTTCAAGATATCAGGCGCAGACCAGACCGCGGCGCGGCCGCGCGGCACCGACGGTGAAGCGCTGAAAGTCAACGCCGGCAAACCGGATCCGGGCTTCAGGCTGAACGGCAAGTTTTCGCTCGACCACCAGAAGCTCGGCGTCGACGAATTCCGCTTCGAGACGGGACCACTCGACAATCCCTACACCGCCGACGGTAAGGCTACGGTCGACCTTGGGCTGAAGCCGCATTTCTCGATCGAGACCAATGGCGCGCAGGTGCAGTTCGACGAGGCCGTGGGGGCGGCGGCCGGTGCCGGATTGACGCTATCCGAGCGGGTGGCGGCGCTGGAGCAGGCGCTGCTCGGTCTACCGAAGCCGACCATACCGGGTACGGTCGAGGTGAAACTGCCGGCCGTGGTTGCAGGCGACACCACCGTTCGCGACGTGCATCTGTCCGCCGAACCGGCCGAGGGCGGCTGGGCGGTAAAATCGCTGGCCGCCACGCTGCCCGGCCGCGCCAAGCTGGAAGCCAATGGCTTGGTCAGCGTCGAGGACCATTTCGGTTTCACCGGATCGCTGCTTCTGGCGGTGGCGCAGCCCTCCGGCTTCGCCGCATGGCTGTCGAAGGACGTCGACGAGGCGATCCGCCGCTTGCCGGCCGCCGGCTTCAAGGCCAAGGTGGATTTGAGCGAGAAGCACCAGGCCTTCAGCGATCTCGAACTCATCCTCGGCAAGGCGAAGTTCTCCGGCCGCATCGATTCCAGCCAGCCCGACGACACCCGGCCATCGGTGCTGATGCAACTGGAAGGTGGCGAACTCGATGTCGATGGGCTCGCCGCCTTCGCCTCGATCTTCGTCAGCGACAAGGGCGCCAACCGCTTTTCCGACCGCGACCTCGATTTCCAGATCAAGGCCGGGCCGGTCAGCGCCGGCGGGTTGACCGCCGATAGCGTCGATACTGCGCTTAGATTGCGCGAGGGGCTGCTTGAGATCGACCGACTGTCGGTCGGCGGACTTGCCGGCGCCTCGATCAGCGCCACCGGTCGAATCAAGGATTTCCCGGCGAGCCCGACCGGCAAGCTCGACGCCTCGGTGGTCGCCGTCGACCTCAAGCCGCTGATCGACGTCGCCGTCCAGCATTATCCCGGCAATGCAGTGCTGAAGGGCCTGGCGGAGCGTGCTGCTGCCTATCCCGAGCTGTTCCAGGATGCGCGCATCGACGCGGTCACGAGTGCCGCAGACAATGGCGACGGTACGACCGGACTGGCAATGAGCGCACAGGGCAAGGCCGGTGGCTCGGCCTTTTCGGCGTCGTTGTCCGGCAAAGGGGCGCTCGACCGGCCTCTCGAAGCGCCGGTGACGCTGACCTTCAACGCAAGGAACGCCGACGCCACCGCGCTTCTGGCGCTTTACGGTTTGCCGGCGCTGCCACTCGGCATGCTCGGCGAGGCGACCGCCGACGTCTCGGCCAAAGGCACGCTTGGCGGCGGCCTGGCGACACGATTCAGCCTGGCCGGCAATGACTTCAAAGCTGGTTTCGACGGGACAATTGCCGACACGTCTCAGGGCGCGGCCGCCAAGGGCAAGGTCAGCCTTGAAACGGCCGACATCGAGCCATGGCTGATGACGACCGGCGTCGGCCTGCCCGGCATGGGCACCGGCATGTCGACGTCGCTTGCAGCCGATGCCGATTACGGCAATGGTCTCCTGGTGCTGAGCGGCCTCAGCGGCGCCGTCAACGAAGCGGCGGTTTCCGGTGACGTAAATATCGACATCAAAGAGGGGCTGCCGCATCTTGCCGGCGCGCTGTCGCTGGACGAGCTGGACCTCGATCCGATCGCGGTGATGCTGTTCGGTGACCAGGCCTTCCTTGTCAATGACAGGACCTGGCCGACGGCACCGTTCAGCCAGAAATCCAGTCTGCCATTTACCGCCGATCTCGATCTGACGGCGGCGTCGCTTGCCGCCGGCCCGCTTGCCACCGCCTATGACGCTGCGCTGTCGCTGCAGCTCGACCAGGAGGGCATCCGCGTTTCCGACCTCAAGGCAAAGTTCCTCGGCGGCGCGTTGAGTGGCCTGTTCGAGATCAAGAACAATGACGGCACCGGGCTTTTCTCCGGTCAGATGAAACTCGCCGGCGCCGATCTGGCAGCCGTGCTGCCCGAGGCCGGCATCAGCGGAAGCGGCGAGTTCTCGACGGCGCTTTCGACCAGCGGCAAATCGGTCGACGCGATGGTCGCGGCGCTGTCCGGTTCCGGCACGGCAACGCTCAAGGGCATGACTATTGCCGGCTTCAATCCCGATGCCTTTGGCGCATTCATCGCCAAGGCCGATGCGATAGGGCGCGATATCGACGCGTCGAAGACTGCCGGCTTCGTGCCGCAGATCGCCGCGGCGGGCAGTTTTCCGGCGCAGGACACCGATATTGCCTTAACCATCGCCGGCGGCACGCTGAGGGCGCCGCCGGTCAAATTCGAAAGCCCGGGCGCGACGCTGTCCGCCGACATCACCGCCGATCTGAACACCAGCACCGTCGACGCCAAGGGCGAGATCGCTTACCGGCCCGGCGACGAGGCACTGGTCGGCTCCGAACCGATTTTGAATTTCAGCGTCGACGGGCCGTTCGGCGCCACCAAACGGCAGTTCGACAGCGAGCCGCTGGCACAGTTCCTGACCCAGCGTGCGCTGGAAAAGGAGCAGCAGCGGGTCGAAGCCATGCAAGCCGCACTGCTCGAGAAACAAAGGCTGCGGCGGGAGGTGCGCTACTACGCTGCGCTGCAAACCGAGCGTGAAAGAGCGGCGGAGGAACTGCGCAGACAACAGGAAGCAGCGCGGCTGAAGGCCGAGGCCGACGCCAAGGCAAAGGCCGAAGCCGAGGCGAGGGCGCAGGCTGAAGCCAAGGCGAAAGCTGAAGCGGACGCCAAGGCACAGGCGGATGCGGAGGCGAGGGCCCAGGCTGAGGCCAAAGCGAAGGCTGAAGCGGATGCCAAGGCAAAGGCCGAAGCTGAGGCGCAGGACCAAGCCGAAGCGGAGGCCAGGGCGCAGGCTGAAGCCAAGGCGAAGGCGGATGCAGCGGCGAAGGCCGAAGCCGAGGCCAGGGCGAAAGCCGAGGCGGCTGCAAAGGCCGAAGCGGATGCCGAAGCCAAAGCCAAGGCGGCGCAACAGGCTGCCGAGGAAGCAGCGCAGGCCGAAGAACAGCAACGCCAGAGGGCGGAAGAGGCGTTGCGGATCGCCTCGGAAGAGAAGGCAAGGCTCGACGCCGAACGCAAGGCCGCGGCGGAGCGAGCGGAACGGGCGCCACCGGCCGCAAATAACGTGCCACCGCCAGTGCAGCCCCCGCCAAAGCTCAAGTTCGATCCCTCGTCGATCGACGATCTGCTGAAATCGTTGAATGGCGGGTGACGGCGCATCCCTTAGTGTCGCGTCCAGCAAGCAAGCGCTTCAGCATCGGCTCGATCCGCCCGAGTTCGTCGAGATGAGCGGCTGACAGATCGGTGAGACTGTCGTCGGCGCGCTCGGTCAGCCGCAGCGGCACGCGGCGGTGGTCCTCCTCGTCGTGGTCCCTCGCGACCAGCCCGGCTTCGCAAAGACGGTTGACCAATTCCACTGCGCTGTGATGGCGGATGCGCAGGCGCTCCGCGTGGTCGCCAATGGTCACCGGCCCTCCGCCGGGGAACCCTTTGATTGCAAGCAGGGCCTGATGCTGGCGTGGTGTCACCAACATCGCTCGTGCCCGCCATCTTCGGTGGCACGGCCGGCGACCTATCCGCAAGTCGGCACGCCGCCAGAAAGCAAGGTCTGCAAATGAAGTCCGATCACGCCAACCCCGGCCATCTGCGCGATTTTACCACCGACGCCCGGGTGCTGCTCATTGCCAGCATAGCGGTGGTGGTTGCGACGGCGGGGTTGTTGCCGGCATTGCCCTCTTGAAGCTGATCCGGCTTGCCACGAACATCGCCTATTTTGGCCAGTTCACGCTCGCCGACCTGAAACGGCAGGATACGCTGCTTGGCAGGCCGAAGAACGCGACCGCTCGGCTTTGCTGGGCTTCCGTATCCGGCGCAGGAAACAGGATAGCGTTGCCTGAAGGCTACAATTTGCCGCGCTTGGCCCAATCCAGCACATAGAGCCGGAGCGCCGAGGAGAGATTGGCATCCCGCGGGCGGCTCTCGTCGATTTCGGCGACAAGGGCGGCGAGCGTCAGTTTTCGCACGGCCGCGATGGCGACCAGGTCGTCGTAAAAAGGCTTTTCGAGCGAATAGCTGGTGCGGTGGCCGCGAATGGTGACCGAGCGCTTTTCCACCGGGCTCACGAGACGATCCTACTCACACTTCAAGCATCGGATTTGTCCGAATCGCCCGAATTTTCGCGGCGATGGCCGGCGACGAATTTATCGGCCTTGTCGGCGATCAGGCGGTCGCGATCCCGGCTGGGTTTGGAACGGCCATGCAGCGCCCGGTTCTGTTCGGCCAGGCGCTCCTTCTCGGCTCGCGCCTTCTGCTTGCGTGCCTGACGGAGATTGACGATCTCGGCCATGTCACGCCGCCCGTCGGGTCACTTCTTGCGGAAGGCGTCAAGCGACACGACGTCGGCGCCCTTGGCGACGGCGTCGGCCGCTGCAGGCTTCTTTTCCGCCTCGGCGGTTTTCTTCTTCGTCTCGGGCTTTTTCTCGGCGACGATGGCCAGCGGTTCGGGAGCAGGCTTGGCCTTTGTCTCCTGTTCCGCCGGGGTATCGGTCTTGACGTCGAATTCGAGCTCGAAGTTGACGGACGGGTCGTAAAAGCCGCGTACGGCCGAGAACGGGATTTCCAGTTTCTCCGGCACGTCGGAAAACGACAGCCCGACCTCAAAGCCGGTGTCGCTCACCTTCAGGTCCCAATACTGGAACTGGATGACGATGGTCATCTGTTCGGGATAGCGCTCGCGCAGCCGCGACGACACGCGCACGCCCGGCGCGCCCGTGAGAAAGGTGATGAAGAAATGATGGTTGCCCGGGAGACCGGTGCGCGCGACTTCGGCCAGGACCTTGCGCATGACGCCGCGCAACGCCTCCTGGGCCAGAATGTCGTAGCGGATGTGGTCGTCGGCCATGTGGCTGTCGGGTTCCGTTGAATCGTCCTGATAGCTGTAATCAAGCTTGAGCGCGGCGTAAACCGGATATAGATCGCCGGCGTGCGGAAGCGAAGCCCATTGGCGACGATTTGATCGTCAAACGGCTTTGATCGTCAAGCGCTGGCGAGCGCGCCCTGTTTGCTCGCCCGGGCCAAAGGCTGCCGCTTGCCGAAGGCGCGCAGGAAGGTGCGCACGCCATTTGTCGCCGATTGCACCACCTCGTCCTCGGTCGGTGTACCGCCGAGCATGAACGTCGTCTGCAACTCGGCATTGGCAAGCGCCATGAACTGGCGCGCTGCGACATCGGGATCGTCGATATCAAGGAAGCCGGCATGAGCGAGGCGGGCGAAGCGGGCGGCGATCGCCGGCCATGTCCTGCCCGGTCCTTCTTCGCGCCATTCGGCGAACAACTCGGGATAGCGCCCGCCCTCGGTCTGGATCAGCTTGCGCAGGAATTTGCCGTCGCGGTTGCAGATGCAGTTGTGGTTCATCCGCACAGCAAAGGCGATGAGGTCGGCCTCGAGATCCTTCGGCTGATCGGGAAAAGTGGAAATCGTGGCAAAGATGCCGGCATTGCAACGTTCGGTGAGGTCGCGGACGATGGCAACGAAGAGTTTCTCCTTGTCGCCGTGATGATTGTAGATGGTCTGGCGGGAGACGCCGGCCTCGGCGGCAATCATGTCGATATTGGCACCGGCAAAGCTTTCGCGGCAGAAGACCGAGGCGGCGGCATCGACAATCGACATGCGCTTGGCCTCGTGGCCTCGCGGCGGGAAAATGTCAGGAGAGACGTTGGCCTTCATGCAAAACTATATAGAGGTGGTTGACGAATTAGACAAGCCTGTCTAAATTTGTGGACTTGTACGAAGGGGGTTTCGTTCCGCAGAAGAGTCGGAACTCCACGGGATGGAACGTCCTAGGGTTACACGTCGGTCCTCGGCGGCAACCAGAATTCGAAAGAGCCTGCTATCATGAACGCCAAATTCCTCCGCATTGCGGTCGTGCTCGGCCTATTGTCCGCGATCGGCCCGTTTGCCATCGACATGTATCTTCCGGCCCTGCCTTCAATCGGTGAGGATCTGCATGCCGGCACTGCCGCGGTGCAGATGAGCCTGCTGATCTTCTTTCTTTCCATGGGCTTCGGCCAGATCGTCGTCGGACCGATCTCCGACATGGTCGGCCGCAAGCTGCCACTCTACGGCGGCCTGGCGCTGTTCATGGTCGGCGGCGTCGGCTCGGCGCTGGCTCCCTCGATCGAATGGCTGATCGCCTTCCGCTTCCTGCAAGGGCTCGGCGCCAGCGCCGGCATGGCCGTGCCGCGCGCGATCGTGCGCGATCTGCATACCGGCACCGAGGCCGCCAAGCTGATGTCGCTGCTGATGCTGGTGTTTTCGGTGTCGCCGATCCTGGCGCCGCTGACCGGTAGCCAGATCATCGAGGACTTCGGCTGGCGCGCCGTGTTCTGGACGGTGACGGGCGCGGCCGTGCTCGCCACCATCCTGCTGGCGACCTCGCTCAAGGAGACACGGCCGGTCGAGGAGCGCGCCGGGTCGTCCTTCGGGACGGCACTTTCCGGCTACCGCTTCCTGATGGGCGACCGCAACTTCCTTGGCCTGACGGCCATCGCCGGCTTCGGCATTGCGAGCTTCTTCGTCTATCTGTCGAGCTCGTCCTTCATCCTGATCGACCATTATGGCCTGTCGCCTTCGGTCTATAGCGTGTTCTTCTCGATCAATGCGGTTGCCTTTATCGGCATGTCGCAGCTGACCGGGTTGCTGTCGGAGCGGTTCGGGCTGCAGCGCGTGGTGCGCGTCGCGGTGACCGGCTATGCGACGACGATGGTGGTGCTGTTCGCGGTGATGGCATCGGGTGTCGACCGGCTCGACGTGATGGCGGCGCTGCTGTTCATCGGCTACGGCTTTCTCGGCCTGGTCATCCCGACGACGTCGGTGCTGGCCATGGAAGAGCATGGCGAGATCGCCGGTACCGCGTCGGCGCTGATGGGCACGCTGCACTTCGCCATCGGCGCGGTCGCCATGGGCGTCGCCGGCGTGTTTTTCGACGGCACGCCGCTGCCGATGGTGGCGGGCATCACGCTCTGCGCGGCGATCTCCTTCACACTGGCCAAAATAACGCTCGGCCGCAGCCGGGACGTCGCGGAAGCGCCGGCGGAGTAAACTTCGCCTATCGAGACAAAAAGGCCGGGCGATGTTCCCGGCCTTTTCACGTTTGCGGTCCCGGTTCAAAGCAGCCTATGCCTATATGACGGGTTCAGGACATGCAGCTTCGACATCTCAAAACCTTCGTGGCGGTCGCCACCACCTTGAACATCACACGCGCCTCCGAGCGGGTTCATCTTGCCCAATCGAGCGTGACCGAACAGATCCAGGCGCTGGAAAGCGATCTAGGCACGTCGCTGTTCGACAGATCACGGCGTGGCTTGAAGCTGACGGCGGCGGGACAACGCCTGCTGGACTATGCAAACGATCTCCTCGACCTCGCGGACGAAGCCCGTTCCGCTGTCGCCGACGCGAGCGGCACGGTTGCCGGTCGCCTGACTGTCGGCGGCCTGGAGACGCTTTGCTCGACACGCTTGCCAGCTGTGCTGGCGGAATTCCATCGGCGCCATCCCGATGTGGAACTGAACCTCAGGGCGGACGATAGCAGTGGGTTGCGTGCCGGCGTGACAAGCGGGGCGCTGGACGTATCTTTCCATTTCGGAGCCGTCCCGGCGGCGGCGCCGGAGCTGCGAAGCGAGCAAGTGGCGTTAGAAGAGCTCGTCACCATAATGCCGGCAAATCACCGGTTGGCCGGATATTCTGCCATAACGCCCGACGATCTGGCCGACGAGGCCTTCCTCGTCACCCAGCCCGGTTGCGTCTATAGGCGGATGTTCGACGAAACGTTTGCCGCAACATTGCCTGACCGTCCAAAACTCGTCGGCGAGTTCGCCAGCATGGGCGCGATACGGAGCCTTGTTGAAGGCGGTCTTGGATGCGCGCTGGTCCCGCGTCTCGTGGCTTCCGCGGCTGACGCCAATATCGTCGTGCTGCCCTGGGTCGGAAGCAGCCCGGTGACGCCGGTCACCATGGTATGGCGCCACCGGCGCATTCAAGCGCCGGTGCTGCGGCTGTTCCTTGCAATGGTCCGCGAAATCTGGCCATCGCTAGACCAGTCGCTGGCCACCATCGACATGAAGCACGGTTCCGGTGATGAAGCCGTTGTGCATGAGGGACGTGATGGCTTGGGCAATGTCGGCTCCCTGGCCGATCCGGCCGACGAGCAGACGCTTTGCCATGGCGTCCAGCGCGGCTGTCTTTCCGCTGCCGACGACGGCATCCCAAATCGGCGTGTCGACCCAGCCCGGCGAGACGACGTTGACGCGGATCGGCGCCAGTTCGACGGCAAGCGCGTAGGCGAGTGAGCCAAGTGCCCCATTAACGGCTGCCACCACCGAGCCTTTCGCCGCCGGACGATAGGCGGCGATGCCCGAGGTCAGCGTGATTGATCCCCTAGGCGTCAGACGAGGCGCGCCATGTTTGGCAAGAAGAAGCGGTCCGACGACTTTGGAATCCATCACTTTGCGCGCCACCGAGATATCCATCTCGGGAAGCAACTCATAGACGCCGGTAACGTCGGCGGCGGTCGAGACGATGTGGTCGAGCGTGCCGACATCCTGGAACAGGCGCTGGACCTCGTCCTCGCTTGTGACGTCGGCTGCGATCGTCCTCAGCCTTTCCGGGTGAGGCACGCGCTGCCGTGCGGTCAACAACCGGTCCTCGGAGCGGCCGACGATCGTAACCTCGGCGCCGGCGGCAAGCTGCTGTTCGGCCAGCGACAGCCCCATACCGGAACTGCCGCCAACGATCAGGATGCGTTCGTGTTTTGGTGTGGTTTCCTGGTTCATCTTATCTCTCCATGAGGCAGCTCGCCGGGCATGACCACGCGGCGAGAAACTGAGGCCTTGTCCCGCAAAGGCGTGGAAGAAGGGAAACGGGAAGAAACGAATGCTGCCATCGGAGGTTCCGATGATGGGAGGCCCTTGGGCTTTCGCCTCAGCCTGAGACGCCTCAGCCTGAGACGTTGACGATGCGCGATTTTCTGTGTAGCAGCGATCATCATGAAGATCGCAATGGTTCTTGCAGTGGTAGGAAAGCGCACGGGCAGGATGGTGTAACCATCCGGCGACAGCCACCCGTGCGCGACAAACAGGCTCCCGACGGGGCCTTTTTTTATGCCCGAAATTCTTCTTACGCCCGATTTCGGCGACGCCCCGTCAACCCATCCTCATCACGCTACGGGACAGAACCATGACAAGCGATAATTCCATTCAGCATACGAGCAACCGCATGACAGGAGCGGAGATCGTTCTCCGCGCACTCAAAGACAATGGTGTGGAGCATATTTTCGGCTATCCCGGCGCGGCCATATTGCCGATCTACGACGAGATATTCCAGCAGGACGACATCAAGCATATCCTCGTGCGCCACGAACAGGGCGCCGGCCATGCCGCTGAGGGTTATGCCCGGTCCACGGGCAAGGTCGGCGTGATGCTGGTCACATCAGGCCCAGGCACGACGAATGCCGTGACGCCCCTGCAGGACGCGCTGATGGATTCAGTACCGATCGTCTGTCTGTCCGGACAAGTGCCGACAACATTGATCGGCTCCGATGCCTTTCAGGAATGTGACACGATTGGCATCACGCGATCCTGCACCAAGCACAACTCTTTGGTCAAAGACGTCAATGACTTGGCGTCAGCAATCCATAGGGCGTTCCACATCGCCCGGTCGGGGCGACCGGGGCCTGTTCTCGTCGACATGCCAAAGGACGTTCTGTTTGCGTCCGGCGTGTATACGCCGCCATCGGGTGTTGCTGCGCTGAAAAATTATCAACCGAAGCTTCAGGGTGATATCGGCAAGATCGGCCAGGCGATAGCACTGATGGCCAATGCCAGCCGTCCCGTTATCTATGCCGGCGGCGGCATCGTCAATTCCGGCCCGGAAGCATCGAGATTGCTGCGGGAGCTGGTTCAACTGACCGACTTTCCGATCACCTCGACGCTTATGGGCCTTGGGGCTTACCCCGCCTCCGGCAAGAACTGGCTCAAGATGGTCGGTCTGCATGGTTCCTATGAGGCGAACATGGCGATGCACGATTGCGACGTCATGATCTGTGTCGGCGCGCGCTTTGATGACCGCGTGACCTCGCGTGTGGATGCTTTTTCGCCGAACTCCAGCAAGATCCATATCGATATAGATCCGTCCTCGATCAACAAGAACGTCCACGTCGATATCGGCATGCAAGGCGATGTCGGCAATGTTCTGGATGACATGGTTCGTCTATGGCGCGCATTGCCTCGCAAGCCGGATGAAGGCCGCCTCCAGGACTGGTGGAGAAGGATCGCCGGCTGGCGCGCGCGCAATTCATTCTCCTATGAGATGAACAAAGACGTGATCATGCCGCAATATGCGGTGCAGCGTCTCTACGCGCTGACGAAGGATCGCGACACATACATCACCACTGAAGTGGGCCAGCATCAGATGTGGGCGGCCCAATTCTACGGCTTCGAAAGGCCGAACCGCTGGATGAGTTCCGGCGGCCTCGGGACGATGGGCTACGGCCTGCCGGCGGCGCTGGGCGTGCAGATCGCACATCCGGACAGCCTCGTCATCGATATCGCCGGCGACGCATCGGTTCAGATGACCATGAAAGAGATGTCGACGGCAGTCCAGTACGACGCGCCGATCAAGGTCTTCATCCTGAACAACGGATATATGGGCATGGTTCGCCAGTGGCAGCAAATTCTTCACGGCAACCGCCTCGCGCATTCCTATTCCGAGGCTTTGCCCGATTTTGTCAAATTGGCCGAGGCGTTCGGAGCGGTCGGCCTGCGCTGCGACAAACCAGCCGACCTTGATGATGCGATCCAGGAAATGATTGATGTGGACCGGCCGGTGCTTCTTGACTGTCGTGTTGCCAAGCTCGCCAATTGTTTTCCGATGATCAGGACGGGCAGGGCGCACAATGAGATGCTTCTGTCACATGAGGCTGCCGACGAAACCTTTGGCAGCGCGATCGAAACGATCAGCCAGGGACTGGTATGAACGCCGCGGCGCCAGCGCGTATCAGGGCGTGAAAACCCCAGGCCTGCAGCTGCACATATCGGCCGAGCCTGCGGCTGCGCATATCAAAAAGGGGGAGAAATGGAGGTTTCTGTTGCCAGGTACCTCCGAACCCCGCCTAGAAGTGCGAACCACTAGGGCTTGAATTGAAGCTATCGCACCGCTTACGCGGCGAGACGTGCTTCCGCATAGTTGTCGTTGGCAACTATAAGTTTAGCCCGATAACGGTGGTACAATGCCGGGCAAAAGTACGATCTTTACACCTTCGTCGATCCTATTTCGCCCCCAGCAAAAGCCGCTCCTGAGCAGCGGTTTTTGGTGGAGGCGCCGGGTACCGCCCCCGGGTCCGAACGGCTTATTTCATCGCCTGTTTATCGCCATAGTCGGTCGAGCCGACGAAGCGAATATAGGGACTGGCGGTGGAAAATGAAAGGCCGGAATACCACTTTCGTCCGTGCCAAAGTGGATCATCAAGGGGTTGACTTGCAGCCGGTCTCAACCGAAGCTTTGTGGCGGTGAGGAGACCTAGCGCATTATTTGCGGCAGCGCGCCACAATCCTCACTGACCGGATCCCGTGGCGCCGACGAGGGGAAATTCGATGGCCGATTATCTCGCAGACGTAAAGAAGTATGATGCGGCGGCCGATGCCGACGCGGTCGCCAAGATCGTCAAGCATCTGGGCATCGCGCTCAGGAACCGCGATTCCTCGCTGGTGTCCTGCACCGACCCGGAGGAACTGAAGCGTGTCAGGAACAGCTGGGTCGCCGGCAAGCTCGGCGTCACCGACGGTGCCAAGGCGGATGGGGCTATCGAAAAGACCTGCAAGGCTATGGCGGCCGACAACAGCAAGAGCCGGGTGACATTCTATTACCTCGTCGCCAAGGATCTGGGCATGCTCGGCTCGCTCTGAGCAACCTCGCCGCCGGTGCTGGTGAGGCTTCTGCTGGAATCGTCTCGCTTTGCTGTGTTCGGCCGACGGTCATTCGGCTATGATGGCTGACAACCCGAATCGGACCGGAGCCGATGCGCCAGTATCTCGACCTTCTGAAGCATGTGCTGGAAAACGGCGCCGATCGCGGCGACCGCACCGGCACCGGAACGCGCTCGGTATTCGGCTACCAGATGCGCTTCGACCTGGCCCGCGGCTTTCCGGTCACCACCACCAAGAAGCTGCACCTGAAGTCGATTATCCACGAGCTTTTATGGTTCCTGGCCGGCGACACCAACATCAAATATCTCAACGATCACGGCGTCTCGATCTGGGATGAGTGGGCCGACGAGAACGGCGATCTCGGCCCGGTCTATGGCAAACAATGGCGGTCGTGGCCGGACGGCCATGGCGGCGCCATCGACCAGATTGCGAATCTTCTGAAGGAAATACGCAAAAATCCTAATTCGCGGCGGCTGATTGTTTCGGCGTGGAACCCGGCCGAGGTGGAGGCCATGGCGTTGCCGCCCTGCCATTGCCTGTTCCAGTTTTATGTTTCTGAAGGCAAGGTTTCCTGCCAGCTCTATCAGCGGTCGGGCGATATCTTTCTCGGTGTGCCGTTCAACATCGCTTCCTATGCGTTGCTGACGCTGATGGTGGCGCAGGTGACCGGATTGAAACCCGGCGATTTCATCCACACGCTCGGCGACGCGCATCTTTACTCGAACCATTTCGAGCAGGCGCGCGAACAATTGCGGCGCACGCCCAAGGCGTTGCCGACGCTGTGGATCAATCCCGAGGTGAAGGATCTCTTTGCCTTCCGCTTCGAGGATTTCCGGCTCGAGAACTATTTCGCCGACGCGACGATCAAGGCGCCGATCGCGGTCTAGCACCATAGCCGACCGTGCATATCGACATTGCCTACTGCGGCTGCGCCCTCGGGCCTTGTCAGCATCCATCTTGATTGGCCGACGTCGACTTGACGGGCAATCCCTGGTCGCTGATTTTCATGTGAATATTTCCTTCGGCTTCGACGCCGCTGTATCCAACGACGATTATCGCAGGCCGGGAAAACCTCGGTTCAGAATGCCGTCGCCGGTAAAGAGCCTTTCCTTGTTATGTTCGCACGGATATATCGATGGACGGCTTCGGGCGATCCGGGACGAGGAGAGTTTCATGCTGGCGCGCAAAGGTTCGACGACGATTGCCATCGCGGGTCTCGCCGCCATGCTGATGGCCGCGGTGCCGGCGGCCCATGCCGATGACAAGGTGGTCGTGTTTGCCGCGGCGAGCCTGAAGGATGGGCTCGATGCCGTCAACAAGGCCTGCGAGGCCGATGTCGGCGAGGCGGCGACCATTTCCTACGCGGCGAGCTCGGCGCTGGCCAGGCAGATTGAAAGCGGCGCGCCAGCAGACCTGTTCATCTCGGCCGATCTCGACTGGATGAAATATCTTGCCGACAGGAAGCTGACCAAGCCCGAAACCCAAGTGAAACTGCTCGGTAACCAGATCGTGCTGGTTGCGCCGCGGGATTCCAAGGTTGAAACCAGGATCGAAAAGGGTTTCGATCTTGCCAAGCTCGTCGGTGACGGCAAACTTGCCATGGGCGATGTCAAAGCTGTGCCGGCAGGCAAATACGGCAAGGCAGCCCTCGAATCGCTCGGTGCCTGGTCTTCGGTCGAAGGCAAGGTGGCGCAGGCCGAGAATGTCCGCGCCGCGCTAAAACTGGTATCGACCGGCGAGGCAGCACTCGGCATCGTCTATGCCACGGATGCGCATGCGGAGCCCGGCGTCAAGGTGATCGGCACTTTCCCCGCGGGTACCCATCCGCCGATCATCTATCCAGTCGCCCAGCTTGCGGATTCGAAGAGCAGGGATACCCCGGCGTTCCTGAAATGCCTGCAATCCGCCAAGGCTGGCGAACTCTTCAAGGCGCAAGGTTTTACAATCCTCGCGCCGAGCAACTGACGTACGGCACCGCACATGAACTGGCTGCTGGATCTCGCTCCCGACGAATGGAATGCGGTCCGGCTGTCGATCAAGGTGGCGACCGTCGCGATGATTGCCAGCCTGCCGCCGGGCATTCTGATCGCTCTTGTGCTTGCCCGCGGCCAGTTCTGGGGCAAGACGCTGCTCAATGGTCTGGTGCATCTGCCGCTGATCCTGCCGCCGGTGGTGACCGGCTATTTGCTGCTTTTGACTTTCGGCAAGCGTGGTCCGGCCGGCGCTTTCCTGGCCGAACATTTCGGCATCGTTTTTTCCTTCCGCTGGACTGGCGCCGCGCTCGCCTGCGGCGTGATGGGCTTTCCGCTGATGGTGCGGGCCATCCGGCTGTCGATCGAGGCCGTCGACCGCAAAATCGAGGCGGCCGCCGGCACGCTCGGCGCCAATCCGCTATGGGTATTTGGCACGATCACGCTGCCGCTGATCCTGCCCGGGCTGATCGCCGGTGCGATCCTCTCCTTCGCCAAGGCGATGGGCGAATTCGGCGCGACGATCACCTTTGTCTCCAACATTCCGAACGAGACGCAGACGCTACCGTCGGCGATCTACACTTTCACGCAGGTTCCCGGCGGCGACGCCGGCGCGCTCAGGCTGACGCTGATCTCGATCGTCATCTCGATGGCGGCACTTGTTGCCTCGGAAGTGCTGGCGCGGCGCGTCGGCCGGCGGATGGACATCGAATGACGGTTCAGGTCGACATCAGCCACCGGCTTGGCGGTTTCACCGTCAATGCCCGCTTCGAAAGCGCCGGGCGGCTGACTGCGCTGTTCGGGCCTTCCGGCTCCGGAAAGACGACGCTGATCAATTTGATTGCCGGGCTGATCCGCCCCGACAAAGGTCGTATCGCGGCCGAGGGCCGCGTGCTGGTCGATAGCGATGCCGGTCTGTTCGTGCCGAAGCACAAACGGCGGATCGGCATGGTGTTCCAGGATGCGCGGCTGTTTCCGCATATGAGCGTGGCGAGCAATCTGCGCTATGGCCGCTGGTTCACGCCGGCTGCTGAGCGTTACGCGGATATCGATGGCGTGGTCGAACTGCTCGGGATCGGCCATTTGCTCGACCGGCGGCCGGCAAAACTCTCCGGTGGCGAGAAGCAGCGTGTGGCAATCGGCAGGGCGCTGCTTGCCAGTCCGAAATTGCTGCTGATGGACGAGCCGCTGGCTTCGCTCGACGAGGGGCGCAAGGCCGAGATCTTGCCTTATATCGAGCGGCTGCGCGACGAGACGAAAATCCCGATCGTCTATGTCAGCCACTCGATCGCCGAAGTGGCGCGGCTGGCGAGCGACGTCGTGGTGCTGATGCAAGGAAAGGTCGCAGCTTCCGGTCCGACCGGAGCGATCATGCAGCGTCTGGATCTATTGCCGGCCGAAGAGCGCGGCGAGGGCGGTGCCGTGCTGGATACCGCGGTTCTGCGCCACGACGAAGCCTTTGGCATGACGGTGCTAGGCTCATTGGCGGGCGAGATCCGGGTGCCGCTTCTGGCAACGCCAGTCGGTGCGCCGGTGCGCGTCCGCATCCGTGCCCGCGACGTGATGATCGCCACCGAGCAACCGGTTGGCCTCAGCGCGCTCAACATATTGCCGGGCATGATCGTGGCGATAGAGCCGGGCGAAGGACCTACGGTCGAGATTGGCCTCGACTGCAATGGCGCAACCGTGCTTGCCCGCATCACCGAACAGTCGCGGCAGACACTGGGGCTTCGGCTTGGTCGACAGGTCTTCGCCGTGGTCAAGACGGTGAGCTTCGACCGGGCGAATACCGGCGCCGGCCTGCCCGCCGAGGCGGATGAGTGAACGGCCGATGATTCGCTATATCGTTTTGGAATAGCGGTATCGCTGGAGAACTTGTAGAATAGCGTGACCGCGGAGGAGCAAATGCCGTCGCTGAGTTTGCGGATAAATCTCGATCCAGATGGCCGCATCGGACCGGGCAAGATCGAGCTTCTGGAACAGATCGCCGCCTTCGGCTCGATTTCGGCCGCAGCACGCGGCATGGAGATGTCCTACAAGCACGCCTGGGATCTGGTCGAAGACATGAACCGCGTGTTCGGCAAGCCGCTGGTTGCGGCACAGACGGGCGGCAAAAAAGGCGGTGGCGCCCAGTTGACGTCGGTCGGGCTTGCTGTGGTCAGCCGCTTCCGCGCGATCGAGCGGGCTGCGTCTTCAGCAGCGGCGGCGCATATGGAGGCGCTGCAGGCCGAGATCGACGCAGCGTGACGCCGGCGGAATTCATGCCGCGTGTGATCCCTGTTACTTCTTTGGCTCGCCCGGCTTGCGCAGCAGATAGGTGTCCATGATCCAGCCTTTTTTCCGGCGGGCCTGCTCACGGGTGCTCACGATCTTGTCGCCGACGTCGCCAATCCGGCCCGAGATGACGATCTCGTCGGGCGTCCCGAGATAGGCGCCCCAGTGGACGGTGACGTCGTTGTCGTCCAGCGTGTTGAAGGCGCATTTGCCGTCCAGCATGACGATGGTGCTGCCGGCGTTTTCGGGCAGACCTTCCTCGGCGAGCCGGCGGCCGGTGGTGATCAAAATGGCGTCGCCGATCCGGTTCAATGCCATTTTGTGGCTGGCTGCGAGTGCCTGGATGGCGGTGATGCCAGGGATGACCTCCAGCTCGAACGCTACATTGCCTCTGAGGCGCACGCGCTCGAGGATGCGCAGCGCACTGTCGTAGAGCGACGGATCGCCCCAGATCAGGAAGGCGCCGCAGCCATCTTCAGGGAGTTCGTCGCGGATCAGGCCTTCGTAGATCGCGGCGATCGCCTCGTGCCAGTCGTCGACGGTCGAGCGGTAGGAAGGCGCCGGCTCGGCGCGCACCGGCACCTCGAATTCGACACGGCGCGAGTTCGGATTAATGACGAAGCGGTCGCAGATCTGGCGGCGCAATTCGGCGAGATCGTTCTTCTTGGCGCCCTTGTCGGGAATGAACAGCACGTCGGCCCGATTGAGACCGTTAATGGCCTGGACCGTCATGTGCTCCGGATTGCCGGCGCCGATGCCGATGACGAGAAGCTTGCGCATGGGCGAACTCCTGCCCGATCGGGACCGGCGTGTCTAGACCGACACGACATGCCGGCAGGCGCCGGCACATTTGCCGAAAGGCTTTGAAACGCCACATTGAACAGCTAGAGTCATGTTGGCATTCTCGCCGGGGGAGTTTCCATGTTCCGTTACGTCCTGACCGCAGCCTTGGCGCTCTCGGCTACGCCTGCGCTCGCCAATGATTCGGTGGCCGAACTCGGCACTGGTGGGCTGATCCTTTCGCGCAGCGATGCGGTGGCGATGGAAAGCGAGGATCTCTACATCTCGCCGGAAAAAGTGATGGTCGATTACGTCTTCCGCAACAACACCGACAAGGATGTCGATGCGATCGTCGCCTTTCCGATGCCCGACATCGAAGGCGACCCCGAAGAAATACCGGCGATTCCGGAGGCACAGAGCGACAATTTCCTCGGCTTCGAAGTGACGATCGACGGGGTACCGGCAAAGCCGCAGCTCGAGCAGAAGGTGTTCGCGCTCGGCATCGACATCGGCGCTGACCTGAAGGCGCAGGGCGTGCCGTTCTATCCGTTCGGCGATGCGGCCAAGGCAGCGCTGGCAAAGCTGCCGCAAGCGGTCGCCGACGACTGGGTCAACCGCGGCATCATCATCGAGGACACTGCCGACGACGGTTCGGGCATGAAGACCGTCTATACGCCGTTCTGGCAATTGCGCTCGACCTATTGGTGGCGCTCGACGTTTCCGGCCAACAAGGCGGTCCATGTCTCGCATCGCTACAAGCCGAGCGTCGGCGGCACCTCCTCGGTCAGCTTCTTCTATGACGGCCAGTTCCAGGGTCAGTATGCCGCCTACAAGACACGCTACTGCATGGACGATGCCTTCGAGAATGCCGTGCGCAAGGCAGCCAAGGACGATCCCGACGGCTACCCCAAATATTTCGAGAACCGCATCGCCTATATCCTGACCACGGGCGGCAACTGGGCGTCGGGAAACATCGGCAGTTTCAAGCTGACCGTCGACAAGGGCGATGCGAAGAACCTGGTCTCGTTTTGCGGCGAAAACGTCAGGAAGATCGGACCGACGACGTTCGAGATGAAGGCGCAGAACTTCTACCCCGAGCACGATATCGACATATTGCTGCTGGAGCCATCCGATGGCGGAAACGGCGGCTGATGGACCTCGCGATTTATGTCGCCATCGCCGAGAACGGCGTGATCGGGCGCGAGGGTGGGTTGCCGTGGCGGCTGTCCACCGATCTCAAGCGGTTCAAAGCCGATACGATGGGCAAGCCCATCATCATGGGCCGCAAGACCTATGAAGGCATCGGCCGCCCATTGCCGGGCAGGCTCAACATCGTGGTGACACGAGACAGGGCATGGCGCGCCGAGGGCGTCGAAGTCGCGCACTCGATCGAGGACGCAATCGCGCTGGCGACGGTGCGCGGGCGCTGCATGGCCGGCGCCGACGAGATCTGCGTCATCGGCGGCGGCGAGATCTACGCTCAGGCGCTGCCGTTGGCCGATCGGCTGCACGTGACCCATGTTCTGGCCGCGGTCGACGGCGATGCCCATTTCCCGCCGATCGATCCGGCGCTGTGGCGGATCGTCCGCTCGCAGGAGGTGGAGGCTGGCGAAAAGGACAGCCATGCGACACGCTATTCGGTTTACGAGCGGCGCCGCGACGTGCATTGAAGGCGACAAAGGGGTCGCGACAGGTCTAGATGGACCCAAAAGGCGGACAGTGGCGGCAGCCGATCGCGTTGAAAGCGTGCCGCTGCATCCCTATAGAATAATAATATTGGATTTTGCGCCGGTGAGCCGGCGCTTGAGGGAATTCCAAGCGAAAGGACATTCATGCCCTGGAACGACAAGAGCGGCGGCGGCGGCCCGTGGGGCGGCGGCAACAATCAGGGGCCTTGGGGTCAGGGACCAAAAGGACCCAGCGGCCCGCAGGGCTCGCCTCCCGATCTCGAGGATATCATCCGGCGCGGGCAGGACAGGTTGCGGCGCGCGCTGCCGGGCGGCGGTGGCGCGAGCCCTGCCGTGTTCGGGCTGATTGCCGCGGCGCTGGTGGTGCTATGGGCGTTCAAGGCGGTCTACACCGTGCAGCCCGACGAAGTTGCGGTGGAACTCAGGTTCGGCAAGCCGAAGGCGGAGCTATCGCAGCCTGGCCTGCATTTCCATTGGTGGCCCATCGAAACGGTCGAGACCGCCAACATCGCCGAGCAGCTTGTCAGTATCGGCGGCGGCAGTTCCAGCGGCAATGGCCTGATGCTTTCCGGCGACCAGAACATCGTCAATGTGCAGTTCTCTGTGGCCTATCAGGTCTCCGACCCTAAGGCCTATCTGTTCGACGTGTCCGACCCGGACGGCATGCTGCAGCAGGTCGCCGAAAGCGCGATGCGCGAAGCGGTCGGCCGGCGCCCGGCGCAAGACATTTTCCGCGACGACCGGCAAGGCATCGCGGCGTCGGTGCGTGAGATCATCCAGACGACGCTGGACGGTTACAAGGCCGGCCTCAACGTCAACGCCATTTCGATCGAGGACGCCGCGCCACCGCGCGAGGTGGCAGACGCGTTCGACGAGGTGCAGCGCGCCGAGCAGGACGAGGACAAGTTCGTCGAGCAGGCCAATCAGTATTCCAATCAGAAGCTCGGCCAGGCACGCGGTGCGGCCGCACAGATCCGCGAAGACGCGGCCGCCTACAAAAACCGGGTCGTGCAGGAGGCCGAAGGCGAGGCGCAGCGCTTCATCTCGGTTTATGACGAATATGCCAAGGCGCCGGAGGTGACGCGCAAGCGACTCTACCTGGAAACGATGGAGAGGGTGCTGAAGGATTCGAGCAAGGTCATCGTCGAGCAAGGCAACGGGCAAGGGGTCGTTCCCTACCTGCCGCTGCCGGCATTGCAGCAGAAGGCGCCGGCACCGGCCACCGGAGGAAACCAGTGATGGCCAACCGTCTTCCCGTCATTGCGGTCATCGCCGCGGTCATCCTGTTCCTGCTCTATTCGTCGGTCTTCGTCGTCAATGCGCGCCAGCAGGCGCTGGTGCTCAGGTTCGGCGAAATCGTCGACGTCAAGAACCAGCCGGGCATCTATTTCAAGGCGCCATTCTCCTTCTTCGATGCCGACACCGTCCAGCTGATCGAAAACAGGGTCCTGCGCTTCGACCTCGACAACATCCGTGTCCAGGTTTCGGGCGGCAAATTCTATGAGGTCGATGCCTTTATCGCCTATCGTATCTCGGACCCGCGTGTGTTCCGCGCCGCGGTCTCCGGCCAGATCGAACTGGCCGAGGCCCGGCTGAGGACGCGTCTCGACGCTGCCTTGCGCCGCGTCTACGGCCTGCGCGACTTCGAGGCGGCACTCTCGGAAGAGCGCGCGGTGATGATGCGCGAGGTGCGCGATCAACTGAGGCCCGATGCCACCTCGCTTGGCCTGCAGATCGAGGATGTCCGCATCCGCCGCACCGATCTCACGGCCGAAGTCTCGCAGCAGACCTTCGACCGCATGAAGGCCGAACGTCTCGCCGAAGCCGAGCGGCTGAGAGCGCGCGGCAACGAGGCAGCGCAGCGGATCAGGGCTCGCGCCGATCGCGAAGTGGTCGAAATCGTCGCCGAAGCGCAAAAAGAGTCTGAAATCCTGCGCGGTGAAGGTGAAGCCCAGCGCAGTGCCACGTTTGCCGGGGCCTATCAGCGCGATCCGGCCTTCTTCGATTTCTATCGGTCGATGAATGCCTATGGCACGGCGCTGAACAGCGCCGGAACGACGATGGTGCTGTCGCCGAATTCCGAGTTCTTCCGCTTCTTCCGCGACCCGGACAGCAAGGAAACGCCTGTGGCACCGGCGGCACCAGCGCCAGCACCTGCCGCTCCCGCCCCACCGGCAGCGCAGCCAAGCACCGGCCAGTAGGGCCGGTGCAGGGATAGCCGGCGTAACGGAGGATTTATCCTCTGGCGGTAGCCATAGCCGCAAACGTGCCTTATTTCTTGCCAACATGACGCGGACCGGCATTTTTGCCGAAGCGGTTTTTTTTCAGAACACCCGGAGGCCTTTCGATGACATCCACCACCCTTCTGCGTGCAGCGAGGCGGACGTTCATCGCCGGGGCCGCTGCGCTTCTGGTCGGCGCCGTTGCCGTTCCGTCGTTCGTGACGCCGACGATGGCAGCCGACGGGCCGCCCTCGGTTGCCGATCTCGCCGCCGGCCTGCTTGGCGCCGTGGTCAACATCTCGACGTCGCAGACTGTTAAAGGCACTGAGGGGCCGGGCGCAGTGCCGATGCCGCAGCTGCCGGAGGGCTCGCCCTTCCAGGACTTCTTCGACGATTTCTTCAAGAACCGTGGCGGCGACAAGGGCGGCGGCGGGCAAAAGGTGCAGTCGCTGGGCTCCGGCTTCGTGGTCGACGCCGAGCAGGGCATCGTGGTGACCAACAACCACGTCATTGCCGATGCCGACGACATCGAGGTGAATTTCTCCGATGGGGTGACGCTCAAGGCGACGCTGGTCGGCACCGACACCAAGACCGATGTCGCGGTGCTGAAGGTCGATCCGAAAGGGCACAAGCTGACGGCGGTGAAGTTCGGCGATTCCAACACGATGCGTGTCGGCGACTGGGTGATGGCGATCGGCAATCCGTTCGGTCTCGGCGGCACGGTGACGGTCGGCATCGTCTCGGCACGCAATCGCGACATCAATTCCGGCCCGTATGACGACTTCATCCAGACCGATGCCGCGATCAACCGCGGCAATTCCGGCGGACCGCTGTTCAACAGCAGCGGCGAAGTCATCGGCATCAACACGGCAATCATCTCGCCATCGGGCGGCTCGATCGGCATCGGCTTCTCGATCCCGTCGCAGCTTGCCTCGGGCGTCGTCGACCAGCTTCGCCAGTTCGGCGAGACGCGGCGCGGCTGGCTCGGCGTGCGCATCCAGCCGGTGACCGACGACATTGCCGAAAGCCTGGGCATGGCGACCGCCAAGGGCGCGCTGGTCGCCGGCGTCATCAAGGGCGGGCCGGTCGACAACGGCACAATCCAGGCCGGCGACGTCATCATCAAATTCGACGGCAAGGACATCCATGAAATGCGCGACCTGCCGCGCGTCGTGGCGGAGAGCCCGGTCGGCAAGGCGGTCGACGTGATCATCGTGCGCAAAGGGGTCGAGCAGACCGTCAAGGTGACGCTCGGCCGGCTCGAGGACGGCGAAAAGCTTGCCAGCGGCGGTGAAAACGGCAACACCGACCAGGACGATGCCGACAAGGCGCCTGCGGTTTCGACGGCTGCCGTGCTCGGCATGACGATCGGCGAGCTCAATGAGGAGACGCGCACGAAGTTCGGCATTGCCGCCGACGTCTCCGGCGTCGTCGTGACCGACGTCGCCAAGGATTCGGCGGCTGCCGAACGCGGCATCCAGCCGGGCGAAGTGATCACCGAGATCGCGCAGGAATCGGTCGCAACGCCCAAGGACGTCATGGACCGGATCGGCGCGCTGAAGGAGCAGGGGCGCAAGAACGCGCTTTTGATGCTGGCGTCGAAGACCGGCGAGCTGAGGTTTGTGACAATCCGGATGGATTGAGTCCGGAAGAGCCTGCCACACTCTGATCTTGAAACGAAAAAGGGCGGCTAGCGGGCCGCCCTTTTTCTTGCCTGCCAGTCTGTGCGTGGCAGCCTGTAGAAGACATGTCGCCTGAGTGCGGTGTGGCTGTCCGGAACACCGGGATGGTCGAAGTCGGAGGCCGGGTCGGCGATCATGCCCAGGCGCTCCATGACGGCAGTGGACCGGCTGTTATCCTTGACTGCGAAGGACACGATTTCGTCGAGGCCAAGTCTTTCAAAGCCATAGGTCAGCCAGGCTTCGGCTGCTTCGGTGACATAGCCGCGGCCCCAGAATTCGGGTGCCAGCCGCCAGCCGATCTCGATCGTGCCGGGCGGCAGGAATGGCAAATGATCGGTTCGGGTTATGCCGACGAAGCCGATGCATTCACCTGTGGCTGCGATCTCAGCGGCCGCGAAGCCGAAGCCGTCGCGATCGATAGCCGCGCGCAACTCCTCCATCTTGGCGTCCGACTGGGCACGGTCGCGCCGAAACGGAAAGAATTCCATGACGCGCTCGTCGGAATTGATGCGATGGAAGAGCTCGCGGTCACGATCTCCCCAGTTGCGCAGGATCAGGCGCTCGGTGCGGATCGGCGTCATTCGACAAATTCCTCCCGGCGATAACCCTGCAGATAAAGCAAGGCGGTGAGGTCGCCGTGGTCGATGCGGATCTTTGCCTCGGCTGCCACGGCCGGCTTGGCATGCAAGGCGACGCCGATGCCGGCAAGACGGATCATGTCGAGATCGTTGGCGCCGTCGCCGACGGCAATGGCATCGGCAGGCGTCAGGCCGAGGCGGGCGGAAATCTCGATAAGGGCTTCGGCCTTGGCGGCGCGGCCGAGGATCGGTTCGGCGACCAAGCCGGTGAAGCGGCGATCCTGCTCGATCAGGCGGTTGGCGCGATTTTCGTGAAAGCCGAGCAATGCTGCGATGCGGGTGGTGAAGATGTCGAAACCACCGGAGATCAGCGCCGTCCAGGCGCCATTGGCCGCCATTGTCTGGACGAGCGTGCGGCCGCCGGAGGCTAGCGTCAGGCGATTGTCGATGATGCGGTCGATGATTGCGGCATCGAGACCCTTGAGCAGCGCCACACGCTCGCGCAAGGCCGGCTCGAATGCGATCTCGCCGTTCATGGATAGCGCCGTGATGGCGGCGACCCGATCCTTGACGCCGATCTCGTCGGCAAGCTCGTCGATGCATTCCTGGTCGATCATCGTCGAATCCATGTCGGCGATCAGGATCTTCTTGCGCCTGTTCTCAGCCGGCTGGACGGCCACGTCGATCGGTTCGGAAGCAAGCGCGGCCTGCAGGCGCGCCGTTATTTCGGAAGCGTCGGCGGTCTCCGGCAAGTCGAGTTCGCAGGCGATGCCTTCGGCCAGCCAGCGAACAGCGCTTGCGCCGACCGACCGCGAGGCCATATTCGCTAGCGTCGGCGTCAATGCGCGGCCGGCGGGATGGGATAGAAGCGTGGCGATCAGCGGCATCGAAAATTCCAGCGGACAGGCGGGCGAAGGCCGCGTGAAGAACGCGATCCTGATAGCCGGGCCGACCGCCAGCGGCAAGTCGGCGCTCGCACTCGACCTCGCCGAGCGCAATGGCGGTGTCATCGTCAACACCGATTCCATGCAAGGCTATTCGGTGCTCGACGTGCTGACGGCGCGGCCTGGTCCTGCCGAACTCGCCCGCGTCCCCCACTTTCTTTATGGACACGTCGATCCGTCCACCGCCTATTCCACCGGCGCCTGGTTGCGTGATGTCACGAAGCTGATCGACGACGGCACGCTCTCGGAGCGGCCAGTGATTTTCGTCGGCGGTACCGGGCTTTATTTCCGGGCTCTCACGGAAGGTATCTCGGAGATGCCCGACATTCCGAAGTCGATCCGCGATCGCTGGCGCTACGAGCTCCAGGAACAGGGCGCAGTGAGATTGCACCGCATCCTGCTGCGCGAGGATTCTGCGGCCGGCATGATGCTGAAGCCGACGGATGGCCAGCGCATCGTGCGGGCGCTGGAGGTGCTCGACGCGTCGGGGCGTTCCATCCTGGACTGGCAGGCCGCGCGTGGCCGGCCGTTGATCGACAGGAGCAGCGCGCGCTTTTTCGTCATCGAGCCGGAGCGAGCGGCGCTGGTGGAGCGGATCGATGCTCGCTTCGACCGCATGCTGGACAAGGGGGCACTGGACGAGGTGAAACAGCTTTCAGCGCTCGGCCTCGATCCCGACCTGCCGGCGATGAAAGCAATCGGTGTTCGCGAGCTTCAGGCCGCGCTGGCCGGCGCCTTCAGTTTTCCCGAGGCCATCGAGCGCGCGAAAATCGCGACGCGGCAATATGCCAAACGGCAGGCGACCTGGTTCAGGCACCAATTGGGCCCGGAATGGCAGAGATTGCGTCCTGGTGAGGGGATCGACTCGATGCACTCACTCCCTCATTCGAGCGCAACCTGAAAAGTCGACACCGAGGGGACATTTCGCGTTGAAGTTGTCCAGGTTAACTGTCCGTAAGTTCCCGCATGCCATAAGATCGTTACGAACTTTCCAACGGGGAGCAGATGCGTTTCCACAAGGCGGAATCAGCCTTTTTCGTCTTTATTTTTGTGATCCTGGCCGCCGGCCTGGTGACGCTTTACGCCTATGGGCTCCTGCAAACCCTGGCCGCCGACATTAGCAATACGCCTTCGGAACTCGATGAAATCGTCTATCTCAACAAGCTGCTGTTTGCGACGGGCGTGCTGCTGGCGACTGCGCTGTTCTTCGGCATTTTCTTCATCTACCCGCTGATCCGAAAGCAGGCGACGGAAGAAGGCAAGCTGCGCGCCATGACCGTTTCGCTCAGCGCGCGTTCGGAGACGCTAGAGCATGCGGCGCTCACCGACAGCCTCACCGGCATGCAGAACCGGCGTTATTTCGACGATGCGCTGAAGGAATATCTCGAAGAGTTCCGTCGCATCGAGAAACCAGTAGGGCTGATGATCCTCGACCTCGACCATTTCAAGCAGGTCAACGACAGCCACGGCCACGATGTCGGCGACGAGGTGTTGCGGGCGGTCGCCAACTGTCTCAAGGACATGACACGCTATCACGACGTGGTGGCGCGCCTGGGCGGCGAGGAGTTCGCGGTGGTCACGCCCAATATGGACGCCGAGCTGCTATCCAAATTCGCGGAGCGCATCCGCAAGGCGATCGCCAACATGTCGGTGCTGACGGGCAATGTCCGACTGAAAATCACCACCAGCGTCGGGCTTGCCGTCTGGGATCGCAAGGAAACCGCCGAGGAGTTCTATCGCCGCGCCGATCGCCAGCTCTATGAGGCGAAGAGGCAAGGGCGCAACCGCGTCTGTGCCTGAAATTCCGTCATTGAATTCCTGATGCCGGCCGTCTGGTATCGTTTTCTGCGTTTCCGGTGCACGCAGACCGACGTCACCCAGTCAAGCTGAGATGCTGCTGCCTTTGCGGGGCTTGCCGGAAATAGAGGTGTTGCCGTGACTAAATCCGATCTCTCCGGTCTTTACCGAGGCTATATTGCATGCCTGAACAAGCAGGATTGGCCAAATCTGGGGCGGTTTGTTCATGATGAAGTGACCCACAACGGTCGCAAGCTCGGATTGTCCGGCTATCTCGAAATGTTGGTGAGAGACTTCGACGAAATTCCGGACCTTTACTTCGACATTCAGCTATTGGTTGCCGATCCGCCTTATGTAGCGAGCCGGCTAAGCTTCGACTGCGCGCCAAGGGGAACGTTCCTTGGGCTCGATGTAAGCGGGAAGAGAATTTCGTTTGCCGAGAACGTATTTTATGAGTTTCAGAGAGGGAAAATTCGCCAGGTGTGGTCAGTTATAGACAAGACAGCCATCGAAACTCAGCTTTGATATCTGCGAGCGCTGCCTAAAAGTCGCTCGGCTCAATCATTCTGGGGGACGCAGGCCGAAGGTCGCCGGCTTGAGGCCGTAGCGCAAGTCGAAATCGTCGTTTCGCTGGGTGCGTGCGGCCGACGGCTTGCGATAGTCCGAATCGCCGGCCTGCCGGCCCGAATCGACGACTTCCGCGAAAGGCATTGCCTGTCGTGATTTCGGCACGTTGCGCAGCCGTTCGACGATCGCCACGAGGTCGACCTCGTCGCCGGTTTCGGACGGCAAGGCGTCCTCGCGCTTGGCCGTGCCGGGGATCAAATCCTCGGAGAGCTTTTCAAACTTCATCCGCATCGTCGTCGCCACGCCTTCCCCGAAGGCGATGGCCTCGCGCTGGCCCATGGAAGACAGGAACGCCAGCGTCGAAGCCGAGGAATCGGCAATCGCCGACCGGATGATCGCCTGGTCCTGATCGTTGGCGAGCCGCATAGCAAAGAACGTCGAGCACTGCGACAGGATGGTCGGGTCGAGTTCGCCCGGGCGCTGGGTGACGACGCCGAGATAGCAGCCATATTTGCGGCCTTCCTTGGCGATGCGCGACAGCGCGTGCCGCGTCGGCGCGAAACCGAGGCGCGGATCGGCCGGCATATAGCGATGCGCTTCCTCGCACAGGAAGAGCAGGCGCAGGCGGCCTTCGCTCCACAACGCCAGGTCGAAGGCCAGCCGCGCCAGCACCGAGCATACGGAATTGACCACCTCGGACGGCATGCCGGCCATTTCGAAGCAGGTCACAGGGCGGCCGTGATGTGGCACGCGGAAGATGTTGCCGATCGTCTCGTGGATGGTGTCCTCGATCAGGCGCGAGTTGAACATGAAACGGTAGCGCGGATCGGATGCCGCCGATTCGATACGTGTCTTCAGTGACCTGAGGGTCGGGCGATCGTTCTTGCTTTCCAGCAATCCCATGCGTTCGTCGACCAGCTTGATGAGGTCGGCAATGCGATAGGGCACCGGCGCGTCGGCGGTCAGCGCATCGGTGCTGCGCCGTAGATAGTTGCCGGAGTTGGGATTGCGGTAGAGATTCTTGGCCGCGGGAATGAGATCGCGCAAGGCGTCGACCTCTTCCGGAACCGTCTCGCGGCCGCGAAACAGCACCTCAGCAAATTCCTCTAGCTTGAACATCCAGAAGGGCAGGTCGAGCGTCGTCGAATCGACCCTGACGCAATATTCGGCCAACGACGCGGCGAACTCGTTGTGTGGATCGAGGATGAGCACGCGCAGGTCGGGCCGGGCGGCGATCGACTTGCGCAAGAGCAGCGACACGGCGGTCGATTTGCCAACCCCGGTGGTGCCGACAATGGCGAAATGGCGCGCCAGCGTATCGTCGATGGCGATATTGGCGTCGATGGCCTCGTCCTGCGACAGCGTGCCGATGGTGATCGAATGACGACCGGCGAGATCGTAGACGGCCTGCAGGTCGCGGCTGCGGATACGATGGGCAATGGCGCCGATATGCGGATAGGTCGTGATGCCACGGTCGAAGATCGGCTTCGCGCCGGGTTCGGCACCGTCGCGCACCTCGCCGATCAATTCGATGCTGACCTCGATCGGATTCTGGCCCTCGCTGCTCCAGGCACGATCCGACTTGGCGATTTCATAGACCAGGCCGACGGTTCGCGATGTACCGAGATTGATCGAGATCATCTTGCCGACGCTCCACAGGCCGGTGACCGTGCCTTCGATATCGTCGGCATAGGCGCTGATGGTGGCGCGCGCGCCGTCGCATTGCACGACATTGCCCAGAATGCGCTTGTCGTTCTGCTCCGCCCTGCGGCGCTCCAGCAAAGTCGGTTCCCCAATGGAGGCTTCGCGTTCAACGAGCATGGACACGCCGATCCCTTTTTCCAAGCGATGAGCCTAGGCGAACGGGGTTAAGGTGGGATGAGGCCGGATGGTTTAGCGGACATTAAGGAGTTTGCGAAAACTGGATGAAACGGCCGTTGCTCCGTAGAAAAATTTCGATATATTGGATTAATGGATGATATAGCGAACGACATCTCCTCGACCATCGGCAGAAGAATACATGCCGAAAGAGTGGCTCGAGGGTGGTCCCTGGCAGCGCTGGCGGAGCGGTCCGATGTTTCGAAAGCCATGCTGAGCACGGTAGAACGCGGCATGACCAGCCCGACGGCGGCGCTCCTTGTGCGCATTGCGGCCGCCTTCGGCATGACGCTGTCCACATTGATCGCAAGGGCGGAATTGCAGGGCGGTGGCCTGCTTCGCGAACGTGACCAGCCGCTCTGGCGCGATCCGGCTACGGGTTATGTGCGTCGGCATCTTTCGCCGGTCTCCGACATACCCCTCGAACTGATCCGGATCCAGTTGCCGGCCGGCGCCAAGGTAAGTTTCCCGGCGGCGTCCTATGCCTTCATCAGGCAACAGATATGGCTGATCTCCGGGGGGCTGGAATTCACCGAGGGGGACATCGTTCACCGGCTCGAACCGGGCGACTGCCTGGCGCTCGGCGCGCCATCCGATTGCGTCTTTCACGCTCCGGGGCCGGACGCCGCCGACTATCTGGTTGCGTTGGCCAGGAGCTGAGGTGAAGGCGCGCCGTCCAAAACGCTCCGACAATGGGGGTCCGCCGCTCGACGACTATGACGGTCCGCCCTGGGGCAAGGGTGAGCCCTATGTGTTTCTTGCCTGGCGGACCGCCCATGCCCAGGCATGGAAAGTGTCGAGCCGCGAGATCATGCTGATGCGGCTGGACAAGGCCGAGCGGCTGGGCCTGACCTATGAGGAATACACGCTCGAACTGCTGGAACGCGGGCGACATCTGCAAGAGGAAGACGCCGATCGCATCGCGGAAATCCGGCGGGCCAGGAAGCGGAAGCGGATCAGTCATTTCGATTGACGGACGGCGCAGGGGAACCACATGAGTTCGATCGAAATCAGGCCACTCACCAGGACTGACGGAACGCAAAAAATGCTGGCGGATCTGCTGATCGGGACAGTCGCTGCCGGCGGCTCGGTCAGCTTCATGCATCCGCTGGCGCCGGAGATGGCCGCGGCCTTCTGGAACAGGTCGCTTCAGGCGGCCGCCAGAGGCGAAAGGGCCGTGCTTGGGGCCTGGAACGGTGAGGCTCTGGTCGGCACCGTCACCTTGCTGCTCGACTGCCCTCCCAACCAGCCGCACCGGGCCGAGATCGCCAAGCTGATGACCCGCCTCGATTATCGCGGCAAGGGCATCGCAACCCGCCTGATGGAGGCGGCGGAAGCCGTTGCCGTGGAGAAAGGCCGCACGCTGTTGGTCCTCGACACGGCAAAAGAGGAGGGGGCTTCCGGCCTCTATGAAAAGCTCGGCTTCACGCTGGTCGGCGAAATACCGGATTATGCGCTGAAGCCGCATGGCGGGCTCACAGGCACCCTCATCTACTGGAAATGCGTCGGCCGGACACGGTGATGGCGACAACGATGCACCTTTGCAACACCCGTCAGACCATCGCGGGCATGGAAAGAATAGCTCTTGCGTCAAATTGGCGGCGAGCTTAGAGAAGCCGCCCATTCTGATCCGTCGTCCTGAAAGGAGACCTGTCAATGACCCGGCGATCCAGATCGACACATTCCGTGCCGACGCTGGAATTGCGTGCGGCTGACAGGGTTCCAATCAGGAAGAACGCCCATGGCAAAGTCCATGATCCAGCGCAGGCAGGATGCCGAGCGCGAACGCATTGAAGCATATGCCGTAACGCTGCGGCGGGTTTTTCCCGTCCCGCGTCCCGCTCCGGATTTCGAGCGGGCGCTCGACGAGGCACGTCGGGGCTTTGCCGGCATGGCGATCCGCGACGGCGCGCTGTGGCGTCCAAAGCTGAAGACGCGCGACCCCGCGCGGCTGCGGCTGGCCGCGGCGCGTCATCTCTATGCGCGCTACCCGGTTACAGCCGCGCTCGAGGGGATCTGGCTGGACAGCTCGGGGTTGCATGCCGGCGAGATTGCGCTTCGCAAGGCTTGGTATATCGCAGTGGCGCGTGGTGACTCGCTCTACAAGGCGGGCGCCTGTGCGTGGCTGTCTCGCAAGGAGGTGCATTGCTTCTTGAACTTGCCCGGCGATTTCACGTTCGACGAGGCGTTTTGGGTGGCGATCGCCCGGTCCTACACGGATGATTCCGGGTTGGCGGCCCGACTTGCCAAGTCGAAAATTGCGCGCACGCCACGTAACGATCTGGGCTTCTGGCGCGAGGTGACACGGTTCTTCTGCGGGCAACCCGCGTCGAAGGAGGAGATCGACGATCTATGCGACTATATCGGCGCCGTGCACCAGCGCGATGCGGCGTACAGCCTGAAGGGTCGCACGCTCGCCTCGCTGCGTCGGCAGATGCTGGAATGGCATCGAGACATTGCCGCGATCGAACGCATCGAGGCAATGCGCCGCCGCGCTGCCGGGCGAGCCGCCACGCGTACTGCCGGGACGCAGTCGCAGGGTCGCGCCTGGGACGGCTCGTGCCTGGACGACTGGGACTGGCAGCCGTCGACCAAGGAGGCAAAGGCGCATGGCGAGCGTTTCTTCATCCGTCAGTTGAAGACAGCTGAGGATCTGGTCGCCGAGAGCCGGGCGATGCATCATTGCGTCTCGATATACGCGGCCAAATGCATCGCCGGCAATGCCTCGATCTGGGTGCTGCGGCGCTCGGCGCTGGGCAAGATCGAGCGGTTGCTGACGATCGAACTCGACCGGCAAAACCGTGCGGTGCAGGTGCGCGGTTTCGGCAATCGTCTCGCCTCGCTCGAGGAGCGCAAGATAATCGAGCGCTGGGCCAAGGCGAGGGGTGTGGTGCTCTGCGCCTGAAACGGAAGACCCGCGCGGCGGAAAGGCGGCGCGGGTGCATAATGGGCGGATGTGCCGACGTCAGGCCAAGTGCACATTCGCCGTTGACAGCGGCGTCAAACCAATTCTATTGTTCGCCACCATGAAAAAGGCACTCATTCTCGTAGGAAAGCGCGTGGGCAAGGCGGTGTAACCGCCGGGCGATGACCTCCCATGCGCAAGACACAGGCTCCCTCGGGGGCCTTTTTTATTGCCCGAAATACGACTAAACGACCAGCAATCGCCAGATGGCGAACAGTACGGGACCAGACCGATGAGCAGTGGACAGAATGAGCGGCGCGAAATGCCAAGAACTGAAATGCCAAGGAGCGAAATGACGGGCGCCGAAATGGTGGTGCAGGCGCTGAAGGACAACGGCGTCAAGCATGTTTTCGGCTATCCGGGCGGCGCGGTTCTGCCAATCTACGATGAAATCTTCCAGCAGGACGAGGTCGAGCACATCCTCGTCCGCCATGAGCAGGGCGCGGGCCATGCGGCGGAAGGCTATGCGCGCTCGACCGGCAAGGCCGGCGTCATGCTGGTGACCTCAGGGCCGGGCGCCACCAATGCGGTGACGCCATTGCAGGACGCGCTGATGGATTCGATCCCGCTGGTCTGCCTGACCGGCCAGGTGCCTACTTCGCTGATCGGCTCGGATGCGTTCCAGGAGTGCGACACGGTCGGCATCACGCGGCCCTGCACCAAGCACAACTGGCTGGTGAAGGACGTCAACGAGCTCGCGGCAACGATCCACGAGGCCTTCCATGTGGCAACCACAGGGCGCCCCGGTCCGGTCGTCGTCGACATTCCGAAGGACGTGCAGTTCGCCAAGGGTATCTATGTCCCGCCGCAGACGGCGCCGCGCACCAGCTACCAACCGAAGGTCCAGGGCGATCTGGAAAAGATCAAGGCGGCAGTCGAGCTGATGGCCGGCGCCAGGAAGCCGATCATCTATTCGGGCGGCGGCGTCATCAATTCCGGCCCGGAGGCGAGCCATTTGCTGCGCGAGCTGGTCGACCTCACCGGCTTTCCCATCACCTCGACGCTGATGGGCCTCGGCGCCTATCCGGCGTCGGGCAAGAACTGGATGGGCATGCTCGGCATGCACGGCACGTATGAAGCGAACATGGCGATGCACGATTGCGACGTCATGCTCTGCATCGGCGCGCGCTTCGACGACCGCATCACCGGGCGGCTGACGGCGTTTTCGCCGAATTCGAAGAAGATCCACATCGACATCGACCCGTCGTCGATCAACAAGAACGTCCACACCGACGTGCCGATCATCGGCGATGTCGGGCGTGTGCTGGAGGATCTGGTGCGGCTGTGGCGGGCAACCGCCAAGGCCGACAAGAAAGCGCTTCACCCGTGGTGGGAGCAGATTGCCAAATGGCGCGCGCGCGATTCGCTCGCCTACAAGATGAACCACGAGGTGATCATGCCGCAATATGCCGTCCAGCGGCTCTATGCGCTGACCAAGGACCTCGACACCTACATCACCACCGAGGTCGGCCAGCATCAGATGTGGGCGGCACAGCACTATCATTTCGAGAAGCCGAACCGCTGGATGACCTCCGGCGGACTGGGCACGATGGGCTACGGCCTGCCGGCCGCGCTCGGCGTGCAGATCGCGCACCCGGATGCGCTGGTCATCGATATCGCCGGCGACGCCTCGGTGCAGATGACGATGCAGGAGATGAGCGCCGCGGTGCAGCACGAGGCGCCGATCAAGATCTTCATCCTCAACAACCAATATATGGGCATGGTGCGGCAGTGGCAGCAGCTGCTGCACGGCAACCGGCTGTCGCACTCCTATACCGAGGCGATGCCGGATTTCGTCAAGCTCGCCGAAGCCTATGGCGGCCACGGCATTCGCTGCGACAAGCCGGACGAGCTCGACGACGCCATCAAGGAGATGATAGCGGTCAAGAAGCCCGTCCTGTTCGACTGCCGCGTGGCGACGCTCGCCAACTGCTTCCCGATGATCCCGTCCGGCAAGGCGCAT
This sequence comes from Mesorhizobium sp. M0701, assembly GCF_040320365.1. Taxonomy (NCBI): domain Bacteria; kingdom Pseudomonadati; phylum Pseudomonadota; class Alphaproteobacteria; order Hyphomicrobiales; family Phyllobacteriaceae; genus Mesorhizobium; species Mesorhizobium sp. M0701. The sequence goes on along the minus strand of NZ_JAMYPO010000008.1, from coordinate 132,754 downwards.
AACGAGATGCTGTTGCCGGACGAGGCGACGGACGAAGCTGTGGCCAACGCGATCGACGCCAAGGGCAGGGAACTGGTGTAGTCTGGTTGGAGGAAGCTGTGCGGAAACAGCAGATTAGCGCAAAAGTTTGAAATCGAGATTTATGTCATGAACGCACAGTTGCAACCGACCGGCTCCGCCTATTTCATCGCCAAGGAGACGGAAAAACCAGAGAACCACACGCTTTCGGTCCTGGTCGACAACGAGCCGGGCGTGCTTGCGCGGGTCATCGGCCTGTTTTCCGGACGTGGCTACAACATCGAGAGCCTGACGGTCTCGGAAACCGAGCACGAAAAGCACCTGTCGCGCATCACCATCGTGACGCGCGGCACGCCGCACGTGCTGGAGCAGATCAAGCACCAGCTCGAGCGCATCGTGCCGGTGCACCGCGTCGTCGATCTCACCGTGCGGTCGCAGGAATTCGGACAAGAGCGGCCACTGGAGCGGGAACTCGCGCTGGTCAAGGTCGCCGGCACCGGCGAAGCCCGCGTCGAGGCGCTCCGGCTCGCCGATGCATTCCGCGCCAGCGTCATCGATGCCAACACCGAGCATTTCATCTTCGAGATCACCGGCAAGGGCTCCAAGCTCGATCAGTTCATCGCCATCATGAAACCGCTCGGGCTAGTTGAAATCTGCCGTACCGGAGTGGCGGCGATGAACCGCGGCCCACAAGGGATGTGATCATGATGCTCGCGGCGGCAATTCTAGCAGGCGCCGGCGCAATCGTTCTTGCGGTCACGACGGCGGCGGCCAGCCAGGAGCCGGTATTCGACAAGTCAGTGCTGCCGAAATTGTTTGAAGAAATCGACCGCAGGGGCACACCGAGCTATTATTTCCAACAATGCCCGGCCGATATTTGGCGCAGGGCGTCGGGCGTCGATGACGCGCTCTTTTCCACGCCGGGAATAGATTACCAAGGTTGTGAGAAAGACGTCTTGGCCTGTGCCAAGCGGTGTTTCGACGGACGCAGGGGCGAAGCCTGTTTCGAGACGGCCAGGGTCATCCAGGAGCACTCGCCAGAAGACAAGCAATGGACCGAGGAGATGTTCGCCCAGGCCTGCGCTATTGGCAGTATCGGCGGCTGCACAAATCGCGGCGCGGGAATTCTCTTGGTCGGCTTGGGCTAAACAAACTGCTTGCCGCCGGTAGTGCCAATGAATCTTGCCCTTATCGCACATTCAAGCTGAGCTGCAATGAGGGCGATGCCTGGGGTTGCACCATGTATGGCAGCGCCCTTCAGCATGGTGAAGGCGTCTCTGTGGACGAAGCCGAGGCGATGGCCGCTTACAAAAAGTCTTGCGAGATCGCTATGGAATTTGACGCCTGCCGATACGCCAAGGCGCTCATGAAAACGATGCAAAGCCGCTAGGGCTTTTCAGATTTGCGCAAGTGCGATCTTTGCGCTGCCTCGCCTCGACCAAGTACTTTGCTTTCTCTCTTGATAGGGCGCGATACCGGGCAGACATCCTGAACAAATCCATTCAGCGTGTTCACAAGATTGTTCTGGACCAGAGAGTAGTGGATGAACTGTCCGTGCCGCTCCTTGGCGATGAGCCCGGCCGTCTCGAGAATGCTCAAATGCTGCGAGATCGACGGTTTCGACATCTCGAAGCGCGCCGCGATCTCGCCCGCCGTTAGGGAAGAGTGCGCAAGATAGGCGAGGATCTTGCGCCGGGGCGCTGAAGATAGCGCTTCAAACACGCGCTGTATCGCGCCATTTGCGTGAGCAGCCGTTTCGGCATCCGCTGCGTGCTCTGCATCTTCGATCACTGTCTGCCACCTTGTGATGCCGAGGCGTTGGCTGCGCCTCGGTCCGCTTTTCTCATTTTAATTTAGACTATTGCCTAAATACCTAATTCGTAGTAGTAGACGATTAGCTTACTGCCTAAGTAACGGAAGACGCGCCAGAAGGCAAGCCTGTGGTCCGGAAATGTTCATGCAGGAGGAGGGGTACCGATGAAAACCATATCCACGGGCAGAATGATTTCCCAACAGGACAGTGACGCCGAAGACGGCAAAGTCGTGTGGGTGCCGGCAAAGTCGATCTGGGTCGGGGCGATGACGATAGCCGCCATTGTGTTGGGACCGATGACATTTAGCTGGAGTGCCTTCGCCTTATTCGTTGCGACAACGGCGGCGACAATCTGCGCCGGACACTCGGTGGGGATGCACCGTCTGCTCATCCACCGGTCGTTCAAGGTTCATATCTGGGTCGAGCATGCGCTGGTCTACCTTGGCGTGCTCGTCGGCATGGCCGGTCCTTTTGGGATGATCTATGCTCACGATATTCGTGACTGGGCTCAGCGCCAGACCGCATGTCACGATCTCCATGCCCATCGTCGGCCATTTTTCACCGATGCCTTCTGGCAGATGCATTGCGCGGTCGCTTTGCGCAATCCACCCACCTTCGTCATCGAACCCTCGATCAGGAATGACCGGTTCTACAAGTTCGTCGAACGCACCTGGATGCTGCAACAACTGCCCTGGGCGATCCTCTTTTTCGCACTTGGCGGCTGGGATTGGGTGGTATGGGGAATCGCGGTGCGCGTTTCAGTGTCGCTTACCGGGCATTGGTTGGTTGGGCATTTTGCGCACCGGGATGGGGAGCAAGGATGGCGCGTCGACGACGTTGCCGTGCAAGGATACAATTTGCCGCGTTTCGGGCTGGTAACGTTCGGCGAGAGTTTCCACGGCAACCATCACGCGTTTCCCGAGTCTGCACGGCTTGGTCTGGAACACGGACAGATCGATCTCGGCTGGCTATTCATTCAGGTTCTGGCGATCCTGGGTCTGGCGCACAGCGTCAAGATTCCGGAGAATACGCCGAGACGCAAAGGGCTGCGACGCGTGCGCCGTCAGCGCGAAACTGCCCCGGATTCAGATCTATGGTCGGTGCAGCCCTACCGCAGATAGATGTTCTCAGCGGATATTGGCCTAAGATATGAATGAACGCTTGGGGCGCGTGGACCAACGAATTGCATTTGCACTCAGCACCTCATCGATTTAAGTCAGTATTTCAGTATTGTTGATCTTTGCGATCCTCCATGACCTTCGATGCATTCCTTGCTCTGCTGGTCTATGCCTTCGTGACCTCGATCACGCCGGGTCCGAACAATTTCATGCTTTTGGCCTCGGGCGTGAATTTCGGCTTGGTCAAAACCGTGCCACACATGCTCGGCATCGGCATCGGCTTCCTCGTGCTGTTGCTTGCCGTAGGCTTCGGGCTTGGCGCCGTGTTGACGGCCTTTCCGGTGCTGCATACCGGGTTGAAGATCGCTGGCGGCCTCTACCTGCTTTATCTCGCCTGGAAGATCGCCATGTCGCGCTCGCTCGGCGGCGAAGGCGAGGCGAAGGGCCAGCCGATGCGCTTCATCGAGGCTGCGGCTTTCCAGTGGGTCAATCCCAAAGCCTGGGTGATGGCGATTACAGCCATGGCCGTCTATACGAACCCGGAACGCCCGTTTGTGTCGGTGGTGCTGATCGCAGCCGCTTTCGCCGTCGTCATGCTGCCGAGCATTTCGACCTGGGCCGGTTTCGGCATGGCGCTGCGCGGCTTTCTGGCGGATGCGGTGCGGCTCAAATGGTTCAACATCGCCATGGGTGCGATGCTTGCGGCGACGCTGTGGCCGATGCTGCGTTAGCTGCCGTTCTATTGTGCACTGCACATTAAATCTTCGTAATGACGGGTTTTGGCCCTTTTTCGCCTTCGGCATCCTCTATTATCTGGCAAAAGCGCGGCAAGAGGCTGCGAGTTGAGCTAGACTACGGCCACCGGATAGCGGCGTGTCGGATCGAGAGGTCTTTTGTCGATGCGCGGAAAGATCGTATTAGCGGTGATCGCTGCAGCCTGCGTTGCCGCGGCGTGGCTCTATCTTTCGCCCAGCGCAATGAGCGGTCTTCAGCAGATGCTGTCGGCGAATCAGACGGCGACGGCGGACAAGCCCGCTGCAGCGGCAAATGCCGCGCGTACGACTTCGGTGGTTGCCGCCACCGCTACGACGGCCGATTTCCCGGTCCGGCGCTATGCCATCGGCTTTGTGTCCTCTCCTGCCGTGGTCAGCATCAACGCGCGGATATCGAGTCAGATCGTCGCAATCGCGGTCAAGGACGGACAGATGGTGAAGGCCGGCGACCTTCTGTTCTCGCTGGACGATCGCTCGTTGAAGGCACAACTGGCACGCGATCAGGCGACGCTCGCGAAAGACCAGGCGCTGCTTGCCAGCGCCACGGCCGATCTTCAGCGCGCCAAAAATCTCGTCGCCAGGCAGGCCGGAACACAGCAGACCTACGATCAGGCCGTCGCGGCGCAGAAATCCGCTGCGGCCACCGTCGACGCCGACAAGGCAACGATCGATGCGGACCAAATCCAGCTTGGCTTCGCCACGATCAGGGCGCCGATCTCCGGCAGGCTTGGCGCAGTCAGCGTCGCCGTCGGCGATCTCGTCACCACCAGCAACGGCAGCAGCACGTCGACTCCACTGGTGACGATCACGCAGGTCGACCCGCTGCAGGTGAACTTCAATCTCCCCGAAAGCGATCTTGCCTTGCTGCACAAGGCGCTGGCAGCGCCGCAGCAAGGTGCGGTGACGCTGACCAAGGACGGCGACCCGAAGCCGATCGGCAAGGGAACGCTGGATTTCGTCGATTCCAGCGTAGACACGGCGTCCGGCACGATCGCAACGCGGGCCAGTGTGCCCAACGCCGATCTTTCGCTATGGCCGGGCCAATACGTCAACGTCGTGCTCGATGCCGGCATCATGCCACAAATGACGTCCGTTCCGACGGTCGCCGTCCAGCCCAGCCAGAAGGGCCCGTTCGTCTATGTGATCAAGCCGGACAACACCGTTGAAATGCGGCCCGCGCAGGTCGCGCTGACAGAAGGCACCAACACCGCAATTAGCCAAGGATTGAAAAGCGGCGAGCGTGTCGTCGTCGAGGGTCAGACCAAACTGAAGAACGGCGCGGCGGTGCGCGAAGGCAAGGCTTCGACCGGCACCGGCGATCAGGCGGCTCCGAAGGTTGCCGAGGCTGACCGGACGGCCGGAACACAGCCATGATTTCCGAATTCTGCATCCGTAGGCCCGTCGCCACGCTGCTCATGTCGTTCGCCCTGGTTCTGGGCGGGCTATTTGCTTACAAATTTCTGCCGGTCGCGGCGCTGCCAAGCGCCGAATTTCCGGTTGTCAACGTCTCGGCCTCGCTGCCCGGGGCTTCGCCGGAAACCATGGCGACCTCGGTGGCAACGCCTCTGATCAAGCAGTTTGCCACTATCGCAGGCATCGATTCGATCTCGACGACCAACTCGCTCGGCTCGACCTCGATCGCCATTCAGTTCGTGCTCAACCGCGACATCGATGCAGCCGCCGCCGACGTGCAGGCAGCGATCGCACGCACGCAACGACAATTGCCGCCGGAGATGACCAGCCCGCCGAGCTACCGCAAGGTCAATCCAGCCGACGCGCCGATCCTCCTGATGTCGCTGGTCAGCGACACAATTCCGCTGACCGATCTCGACGCGTTTGCCGAGAATGTGATTTCGCCGTCGCTGTCGACGATCGACGGCGTTGCGCAGGTTTCGATCTACGGTCAGCAGAAATACGCCGTCCGCGTCCAGATCGATCCGACGGCGCTCGCCGCACGCGGCATCTCGATCGACCAGCTGCAGACGGCCATCGCCTCGGCCAACAGCAACACGCCGCTCGGCGTGCTCAAGAACAACAAACAGCAGCTGACGATCACCGCGAACACGCAGCTGACCGATGCGGCGGGATTCTCCAACATCATCATCGCCACCAAGAACGGCCATCCGGTGCGGCTCGGCGAGGTGACCCGCGTCATCGATTCGGTCGAGACCACGACGACGGCAAGCTGGTATGACGGCACCCGCGCCATCATCATGGCCGTGCAGCGCCAGCCGGATGCCAATACCGTCGACGTCGTCGACCGCGTCAAGGCGATGCTGCCTTCCTTCGACGATCAGATGCCGGCAGCGGCGAGCATCCAGTTGCTAAACGACCGCTCGACATCGATCCGCGAGGCGGTCGATGACGTGCAGTTCACGCTCCTGCTCACCATCGCGCTGGTGGTGATGGTGATCTTCCTGTTCCTGCGCCGGGTAACGGCGACGATCATCCCGGCGGTGGCGGTACCGATTTCGCTCATCGCCACGCTGGGCGTGATGTACCTGTTCGGCTTTTCCATCGACAACGTCTCATTGATGGGGCTGACGCTGGCGGTCGGTCTTGTCGTCGACGATGCAATCGTCATGCTCGAAAACATTTTCCGCCACATGGAGGAGGACGGGCTCTCTGCCCTCGAGGCGTCGCTCAAGGGCGCGCGCGAAATCGGCTTCACCATCATCTCGATCTCGATCTCGCTGGTCGCTGTGTTCATTCCGGTGCTTTTGATGGGCGGCGTGATCGGGCGCATCTTCAACGAATTCGCAGTGGTGGTGACGGTCGCCATCCTGGCGTCGATGTTCGTCTCGCTGACGCTGACGCCGATGCTGTGCTCGCGGCTGTTGTCATTATCGAAAGCCGAGCAGAAAGCAGCGCATGGCGGGGACCCTAGACAAAACGTCTTCATGCGGGGCTATGACAGGCTGCTGACATTCTGCCTGCGCCACAATTTCCTTGTCTTCCTTGTCTTCCTCGTGACCGCCGGGCTGTCGGTGTGGCTGATCCAAATTTCGCCGAAGGGCTTCTTCCCGCAGGAGGATATCGGCCAGGTCTCGGTGACGACCATCGCGCGCCAGGACATTTCGTTTGACGCGATGGTGAAGCTGCAGGGGCAAGTGGCGGATGTCTTCACCCATTCGCCCTACGTCGCGCATGTCGGCTGGTCGGCGGGCAGTGGAAACAATGCGCTCAACCAGGGCCAACTGTTTGTGCAGCTGAAAGACAAGGACCACCGACCCAACATCGACAAGGTGCTTACGGACCTGCGGCGCCAGCTGGCCAATGTGCCCGGCATCGAAACCTACATGCAGCCGGTGCAGAACCTGCGGCTCGGCGCGCGTTCTTCGGCGAGTGCCTACCAGCTTGCCGTTCAGGGCCTCGATACCGGCCTGACGAACGTCTGGGCGCAGAGGCTGACGGACGCGATGGCTGCCGATCATGCCGCCTTCACCGACGTCACCAATGACCTGCAGAACAACGCGCTACAGGCGACGCTGGTGATCGACCGCGACAAGGCGGCGAACCTCGGCGTCGATACCGACACGCTGCGCTCCAGTCTCTACGGCGGTTTCGGCACCCAGCAGGTGTCGACCATCTTCGGTTCGGCCGACAGCTACGACGTGATCATGGAGCTCGATCCGAAGATCGAGTGGTCGCCCGAGCGGATGCTGGCCATCAAGGTGAGAACGGCGAGCGGCAGCCTGGTGCCGCTCGGTGCGTTCGCCCGCGTCGATCGGACCGCCGGTGCTTTGACTGTCAACCAGCTCGGCCAGCTTCCGGCAGTGACCATCTCCTACAATCTGCCGCAAGGCGTGGCCCTCGGCGACAGCTTGAGCCACATCAACGCGCTGAAGGACAAGATCGGCATGCCGCCGACGATCTCGACCGCCTTCTCGGGCACGGCGAAGACGTTCCAGGATTCGCTTTCCAACCAGGGGCTGCTGATCGGCGGCGCGATTCTGACCATCTATATCGTTCTCGGCATGCTCTATGAGAGCTTCATCCACCCGCTCACCATCCTGACCGGGCTTCCGTCGGCGGTGCTCGGCGCGCTGGTGGCACTGCGGCTGGCGGGGATGGATCTGTCGGTGATCGCGGTGATCGGCATCCTGATGCTGATCGGCATCGTCAAGAAGAACGGCATCATGATGATCGACGTGGCGCTGGAACTCAGGCGCGAGGGGATATCGCCTGTCGAATCCATCCACAAGGCCTGCCTGATGCGCTTCCGGCCGATCATGATGACCACGCTTGCGGCGCTGATGGGCACCATCCCGATCGCGCTCGGCACCGGCGCCAGCGCGGAATTGCGCCAGCCTCTCGGCGTGGCGGTGGTCGGCGGTCTTGTCGCCTCGCAGGCACTGACGCTGTTCGTCACGCCCGTCATTTACGTCTACATGGAGCATTTTTCCGGCTGGCTGGTCAGGCTGTGGGCACGGCGTCGGGGCGAGCCGAGCCCGGTCGAAGCGGTCGACCAGCCGTCACTGTTCGACGAGGAGGAAGAACCGGTGCCGCAGAAGGCGGCAGCGGAATAGCGCTGGCCCAAGCCGTGGTGCTTGCGGCCCGGGGGCCGCGATCGTAATTTGACGTCATGCCGCATAATCACGACCACGACAACGAGCTTGATCCTTCTGCGGCGCGGGTGCGCGCGCTGGAGACGATTCTCACCCGCAAAGGCCTGATCGATCCGGCGGCGATCGATGTTATCGTCGACACCTATGAGACCAAGATCGGGCCGCGCAACGGCGCAAAGGTGGTGGCGAAGGCCTGGGTTGATCCCGGGTTTGCCGCATGGCTGAAGCGTGATGCGACGGCGGCCATCGAATCGCTCGGCTACACCGGCCGGCAAGGCGAGCACATGCAGGCGGTGTTCAATACGGCCGACACGCACAACCTCGTCGTCTGCACGCTATGCTCCTGCTATCCGTGGTCGGTTCTCGGCCTGCCGCCGGTCTGGTACAAGGCGCCGCCTTACCGTTCGCGCGCAGTGATCGATCCGCGCGGCGTGCTCGAGGAATTCGGTCTGACCTTGCCGGCGAGGACGACAATCCGGGTGTGGGATTCGACCGCCGAGCTGCGCTATCTGGTGGTGCCGATGCGCCCCCGGGGTACGGAGGGCTGGGATGAGGCACGGCTCGCCGATCTGGTGACGCGCGATGCCATGATCGGCACCGCGTTGGCGCGGGAGCCGGCATGAACGGGCCGCAGGATCTCGGCGGCCAGATGGGTTTCGGGCCGGTCGCGCCCGAACCGGACGAACCCTATTTCCATGCCGATTGGGAAAGGCGGGCGCTGGGCGTGACGTTGTGCGCCGGCGCCATGGGCGCCTGGACCATCGACGAGAGTCGGCACGCGCGAGAATCGCTGCATCCAGCGGATTATTATGCCTCCAGCTACTACCAGATATGGATCAAGGCGCTGGAGGTGCTGCTCAAACGCCATGGTTTCGTCAGCGACCGCGACCTGGCTACGGGCGACGCAGTCGACCCGGCAGCGACACCCAAACGGGTGCTGAAGGCTAAGGACGTTCCGGCGGTGCTGGCCAAGGGCGGGCACTGCGACCGGCCTGTCGCCGTGCCTGCGCGGTTCAAGGCGGGCGACCCCGTGCGAACCAGGAACTTTCATCCGACCGGCCACACCAGACTGCCGCGCTATGCACGCGGCAAGCGAGGTGTCGTCGAGGCTGTGCGCGACGGCTTTGTCTTTCCCGACACCAATGCGCACGGCCAGGGCGAAAACCCGCAATGGGTCTATACGGTGGCCTTCACCGGCGGCGAAATCTGGGGCGAGGGCGCCGATCCGACACTCGTCGTGTCGATCGATGCCTGGGAGAGCTACCTTGAGCCGGCGTGAGACGGGCTCAGTCGCCGCCATGCTGCCCGCCGGTGTCGAGGCGCCTGTGTTTGCCGAGCCGTGGCAAGCAGAGGCCTTTGCCATGACGGTAGCACTGCACGACAACGGGCTGTTTTCGTGGAGCGAATGGGCGGATGCTTTGTCGGCAGAGGTGAAGCGGCCGGGCGCCGCGCGCGACGGTCACGATTACTACGAGCACTGGCTGGCAGCGCTGGAAAAGCTGCTTTTGGCCAAGGGCGTTGCCGGAAAGCGCGACGTCGATGCGCTCGCCGCTGCCTGGGAACGCGCCGCGCATGCAACGCCGCATGGCAAGCCGATCCAGCTGGAGAACGATCCACAGCGGGCCGGGTAAGCTGCGGTCGCCTGGCCTTGTTCTCTTTACGTTCCTGTTCGTCACTGATAGCCTGACCCTGTCGCAGCGGCGTGATTGCCGGCGATGAAAATTGATGGTGACGGCAGTCACCTTGTCTTTCCCTCGCGAATCCGGTCTGTCGCGCTGATGGAATTCTCCCCTCAACAGGACGAAGCGCTGAAGGCGGTGGCCGGCTGGCTGAAAGCCGGCAAGCCGCAGCTGTTCCGGCTGTTCGGCTATGCCGGCACCGGTAAGACGACGCTGGCGCGCTATTTCGCCGAGCATGTCGACGGCCAGGTGCAGTTCGCCGCGTTTACGGGTAAGGCGGCGCAGGTGCTGCGTTCCAAGGGCGCGGTCAATGCCCGCACCATCCATTCGCTGATCTACCGGCCGAAGGGCGAAGAATCGGTAGCGGACGAGGTAACCGGCAAGACATCGATGTCGCCGACATTTTCGCTCAACCGGCAGAGCCCGATCTCGCGCGCCAAGCTCGTCGTCATCGACGAATGCTCAATGGTCGACGAGCAACTCGGCCGTGACCTGATGAGCTTCGGCACGCCGATCCTGGTGCTCGGCGATCCCGGCCAGTTGCCGCCAATTTCCGGCGGCGGCTTCTTCACGGACCATGAGCCGGACATTCTGCTCACCGAAATCCATCGCCAGGCGCGAGACAACCCGATCATCCGGCTTGCGCTTGACGTGCGCGAGGGCCGCGAGTTCATGCGCGGCGACTATGGCGCGGCGCAGGTGATCGGCAAGGAAGACGTCACCCAGGAACTGGTGCTGAAGGCGGACCAGGTGCTGGTCGGTACCAACCGCACGCGCCGCCGTTATAACCAGCGGCTGCGCGAGCTGAAGGGGTTCAACGCCAATTATCCGCAAGCCGGCGACAAGCTGGTCTGTCTGCGCAACGATCCGGCCAAGGGACTGCTCAACGGCTCGCTGTGGAAGGTGATGACCTCGTCGCGCGAGACGGTCAAGCCCGGCATCAATCTGCTGGTCTCACCGGAGGAAGATGACCCGGATCGCGGCGTCGCCAAGATCAAGCTGCTCAAAGCCGCATTCGAGGATCCCGACGCCGACATTCCCTGGCAGCAGAAGAAGCGCTTCGACGATTTCGATTACGGTTACGCGCTGACCGTGCACAAGGCGCAAGGGTCGCAATGGAACGAGATCGTGCTTTTCGACGAAAGCTGGGCATTCAAGGAAACTCGCCAGCGTTGGCTCTACACCGCGATCACGCGCGCGGCCGAACGGCTGACGATCGTCCGATAGGGCTGTCAGGTCCGTCGTATCAGCGCTGGGCGATCGGTCTGGCGTCAAGCCATTCCCAGGCGGCGGCTTCGTCCTTGGCCTCGAAATGCCGGAGTTCGATAGGCAAAGAGGCAGGCAAAAAGGCTCTTGCCTCCGGTATCCAGTTCGGCTCACCGATCGCCGCGCAGCGGCCGATATGCTCCACTGCATGAGCTATGCCCTGTTCGACCGTCTCGTCCGATACGTCGGCCCAGTCGACACCCTCATGGTCGATCAGGCGCACCAGCACGTCGATTTTCGGATGCAGCGCATAGGCCGCCTCCAGCAATCCGAACAGGTTTTCGGCGTCAGCCGCTGCGACATGGCCGACGACATCGATGGCGAAAAGATCTTCGCGATCGGTGTCGATGCGGCGAACCGCCGGCACGGCCTCGAGAAAATTCAACAGGGAACTCCTTGGGCTCGATTTTCTTCGCACACCTTGGAACACCTGAAACCCTCTGTCTGTTCCCGTTAAAGGCGGTATAGATGCGCGCCAAGATCAGCCTGGAGCCGTGCAAATGCCTGCAAAGCTTTCCGTCAACCTTAATGCGATCGCCATGCTGCGCAACCGACGCGACCTGCCGTGGCCAAGCGTGACCGGGCTTGGACGCATCGCGCTTGCTGCCGGCGCGCATGGGCTGACGGTGCACCCGCGACCCGACGAGCGGCACACCAGGCATTCCGATCTGCCTGAGATCAGGGCGCTGATCGACGACGAGTTCCCGAATGCGGAATTCAACATCGAGGGCTATCCGACCGAGGAGTTCCTGGCGCTTGTGGAAAAGCACCAGCCGGAGCAGGTGACGCTGGTGCCCGACGACCCGGCGCAGGCGACTTCCGACCATGGCTGGAACTTCGCCGCCGAGGCTGCGTTTCTGACACCGGTCGTCAAGCGCCTGAAGAAGGGAGGCTTTCGCGTATCGCTGTTTTCCGATCCGGACCCCGCTGGCGTGAACGCCGCTCGCGACACCGGCGCCGACCGGATCGAACTCTATACGGGTCCATATGGCAGCTATCATTCCGATTCGGCAAAAGCGGCGAAGGAATTGGAGAAATTGGGAAAAACGGCGGATGCCGCACTGGCTGCAGGGCTCCAGGTCAATGCCGGGCACGACCTTGTGGTGAGCAATTTGCCGGCGCTGGCCAGGCGCATCCCGGCATTGGCCGAAGTGTCGATCGGACATGGGTTGACAGCCGATGCGTTGGAGTATGGCATGGCCGCAACGGTCAGGCGGTTTCTGAAGGCTTGTGGCTGGTAGAGAAAGGCGAGCCGATAGGCCATGCGTTCCCGGCACGGCAGCGCGTCCTTTCCATCCCGCAGCATAGAGCGCCGCACGTCTATGGGAGTGTCGTCCATGGCCCTTGCCCACGCTGGTAGCGAGGCAGAACCCATCGAACAATCCAGCCACTCCAAGGCCGAGCAGCACAGCACCAGAGTTTTGATGCTGGGCGCGTTGGGCGTGGTTTACGGCGATATCGGCACGAGCCCAATCTACGCGTTTCGGGAAGCGCTGCACGCATCGTCGGGACCGGTAGCGCGCAACGACGTCCTTGGCGTGCTGTCGCTTATCGTCTGGGCGCTGACGATCATCGTCACGATAAAGTACGTCGCTTTCGTGCTCAGAGCCGACAACAAGGGTGAGGGCGGCACGCTGTCGCTGATGGCGCTTGCGCGCAACGCTTATCCAAAGGGAGCCCGGTTCATTCTGGGGATCGGACTTTGCGGCGCGGCGCTGTTTTTCGGCGACGCCATCATAACGCCGGCCATCTCCGTGCTTTCGGCGGTCGAGGGCCTGGAAGTGGTGACCCCGACGCTGGAAACTTATGTTGTTCCGATCACGCTGATCATCCTGGCAATACTTTTTGCCGTGCAACGCTTTGGCACCGGCAGGGTGGCGGCCGTGTTCGGACCGGTGACGGCAGCGTGGTTCCTGGCGATCGGCGCCGCCGGGGTCTACCATCTGCTGGACGACCCGTCGGTCCTGCTGGCGATCAATCCCTATTACGCGGTCGCTTATCTGGCCAATACGCCCACCGGTGCGTTCGTCACGGTCGGGGCGGTGTTCCTGGCGGTCACCGGGGCCGAAGCCCTTTATGTCGATCTCGGCCATTTCGGCCGCAGGCCGATCGTGCTGGCGTGGTTCTCCGTGGTGTTCCCTTGTCTGCTCCTCAACTATTTCGGACAAGGCGCGTTCGTTCTGGCCAACGGCGGCAAACCCACCAATCCATTCTTCCAGATGCTGCCGGATTGGGCGCTAATGCCCATGGTTGGGCTGGCCACGGCAGCGACGGTGATCGCAAGTCAGGCGGTGATCTCCGGCGCTTTCTCGCTGACGCGGCAGGCGGTGCAGCTCAATCTGCTGCCACGTATCGAGGTGCAGCATACTTCCGAGATGCAGTCCGGCCAGATCTACATGCCGCGGGTCAATCTGGTGGTCGCGCTGGGCGTGATGTTGCTGGTGGTCGGCTTTGGCAGCTCGAGTTCGCTGGCTTCCGCATATGGCATTTCGGTGACTGGCGAAATGCTGATGACAACCATCCTGCTGTTCGTGGTGATGCGGTTCCGGTGGAAATGGCAGCTTGCACTGGCAGCCGCGCTCACACTGCTGTTCGGCACGATCGATACCGGATTTTTCCTCGCAAACGTCGTTAAGATCCTCGAAGGCGGGTGGGTGTCGATCACGGTCGCTTGCGGCATGGGGCTGATCATGTCCACATGGATACGCGGCACCCGCTATTTGTTCGACAAGACGCGCCGGAACGAGATCCCGCTGGATTTCCTCGCCGGCAATCTGCTGAAGAAGAAGCCGCATCTGGTGTCGGGCACCGCGGTGTTCCTGACCAGCGACCCGCTGAGCGCGCCGACGGCGCTGATGCACAGCCTCAAGCACTACAAGGTGCTGCACGAGCAGAACGTCATCCTTTCGGTGGTGACGGCACCGCAGCCGGTTGTGCCCGACAGCGAGCGCGTCAAGATGGAAATGGTCAACGAGCTGTTCATGCGGGTGACGCTGACCTTCGGCTACATGGAGCAGCCCAACATCCCGCGTGCGCTGGCGATCTGCCGCAAACAGGGCTGGAAGTTCGACATCATGACGACTTCCTTCTTCCTGTCGCGGCGCTCTCTCAAGGCCTCGCCCAATTCCGGCATGCCGGTCTGGCAGGACAAGCTGTTCATCGGGCTGGCGCGCTCGGCGGCCGATGCAACGGAATATTTCCAGATCCCGACCGGACGGGTGGTCGAGATCGGGACGCAGGTGGCTATTTAAAAACGTGGCCGTTGCGACATTCCAGGTGGTCTGCCGATCAGACTGAGTCTGCCAAGTCGTGGAGGACTCGCAATATCGGGACGGAGCCATTACGTGACGGCACTTGATATTGCAGCGCAGCAAGCGTAGAGCACCGCCCGCTTACCGGAGTGTCATCCATGGCCCTTACCAATGCTGGTAACGAGGCAGAACCTGTCGAACAATCCAGCCATTCTGAGGTCGAGCAGCACAGCACCAAGGTGCTGATGCTGGGCGCGCTCGGCGTGGTTTACGGCGATATCGGTACCAGCCCGATCTATGCATTTCGCGAGGCGTTGCATGCATCGGCCGGTGGCAACGTCGCCAACCGTGGCGACATCCTCGGCGTGTTATCGCTGATCATCTGGTCGCTGACGATCACCGTCACCATCAAATACATCATGTTCGTGCTCCGCGCCGACAATCGAGGCGAGGGCGGGGTGCTGTCGCTGATGGCGCTGGCGCGCAACAGTTTCCCGACGCGCTCGGCGGTGATCCTCGGCATCGGCATCGTCGGCGCGGCGCTTTTTTTCGGCGACGCAGTCATTACGCCGGCGATCTCGGTGCTATCGGCGGTCGAAGGTATGAATGTCGTCACGCCGACATTCCAGCCCTATGTGGTGCCGCTGACACTGGCCATCCTGGCGATCCTGTTTGCGGTACAGCGATTCGGCACCGGCGGCGTAGGTTTGGTGTTCGGGCCAGTCACGGCTCTGTGGTTCCTGGCCATCGGCCTTTCCGGCATTAACCACATCATCGCCGATCCGGAAATCCTGCTGGCGATCAGCCCGCATTACATCGTGTCGTTCCTGGTCAACTCGCCCGATGTCGCGTTCGTCACGGTTGGTGCGGTCTTCCTCGCCGTCACCGGCGCCGAGGCGCTCTATGCCGACCTCGGCCATTTCGGCCGCAAGCCGATCGTACTCGCCTGGCTGGCAATCGTGTTCCCTTGTCTGTTGCTCAACTATGTCGGGCAAGGCGCCTTCGTGCTGGCAAATGGCGGCGTTGTCGGTCATCCATTCTTCGAGATGAACCAGGGCTGGACGCTTATTCCGATGGTCGTGCTGGCGACGGCGGCGACCGTCATCGCCAGCCAGGCGGTGATCTCCGGCGCTTTTTCGCTGACCAGACAGGCGGTGCAGCTCAATATGCTGCCGCGTTTCGTTATCCAGCATACGTCGGAAAAACAGTCGGGCCAGATCTATCTGCCGCGCATCAACCTGATGCTGGCGCTGGTGGTGATGTTGCTGGTGGTCGGCTTCGGCGAATCCAGCCGCCTGGCCTCGGCCTACGGTATTTCGGTGACCGGCAACATGCTGGTGACGAATGTGCTGCTTTTTGTTGTGATGACGCGCATCTGGAAATGGCCGCTCGGCGTCGCGATCGCCTTGATGGCCGTGTTCGCCTTCGTCGATACCGGCTTCTTTGCCGCCAACATAGTCAAGGTGTTTGAAGGTGGCTGGGCATCGCTTGCCATCGCCGCAGTTATCGTGATGACTATGTGGACCTGGATCCGCGGCAGCCGCTATTTGTTCGACAAGACGCGCCGGAACGAGATCCCGCTGGATTTCCTTGCCGGCAATCTGCTGAAGAAGAAACCGCATCTGGTGTCGGGCACCGCGGTGTTCCTGACCAGCGACCCGCTGAGCGCGCCGACCGCGCTGATGCACAGCCTGAAGCACTACAAGGTGCTGCACGAGCAGAACGTCATCCTTTCGGTGGTGACGGCACCGCAGCCGGTTGTGCCCGACAGCGAGCGCGTCAAGATGGAAATGGTCAACGAGCTGTTCATGCGGGTGACGCTGACCTTCGGCTACATGGAGCAGCCCAACATCCCGCGTGCGCTGGCGATCTGCCGCAAACAGGGCTGGAAGTTCGACATCATGACGACTTCCTTCTTCCTGTCGCGGCGCTCTCTCAAGGCCTCGCCCAATTCCGGCATGCCGGTCTGGCAGGACAAGCTGTTCATCGGGCTGGCGCGCACGGCGGCCGATGCGACGGAATATTTCCAGATCCCGACCGGACGGGTGGTCGAGATCGGGACGCAGGTGGCTATCTGAACAAATGGCCGTGCCCTTTGAGGGCACGGCCATTGTGAGGCTCAGCTCACCAGAGCCGCCTTGTTTGTTTCAAGAAATTGCTTCAGCGGCTGCGGCTTCCTGCCGGACAGCGTCTCGACCGCGTCGGTCACCATGCCGATCCGGCCGGAGCGGGTGTTGGTGTCGAAGGAAACGATGACAGGCGCAAAAGCTTCGGGAACGCCGGCTGCCTTCAATCCCTCGGTCAGCGCTTCATCCGAAAGCTGGACGACTTCGATCGGGTTGCCGGTGACCTCGGTGACGAGGGCCGCAATCTCGGCCATCGTGTGGGCCTTGGGGCCGGTCAGTGTGTATGTCGTGCTTTCGGTTGCACTCGAAGCGAGGCCGGCGGCGATTGCCGCGGCCATATCGTCGCGCGCGCCGTGTGCAATGCGGCCGTCTCCAGCGGATGTGTACCACTGCCCCGAGGCGATGGCGTGCGGCAGCGCCATGAACAGGTTCTCCTGGTACCAGCCGTTGCGGAAGATGGTGTAGGGAATGCCGCTCGCCTTGATAGCCTGCTCGGTGCCGTGGTGATCGGGCGCAAACAGCACCGGCGATCCTGGTTCCGGATTGGGCATCGATGTGTAGAGCAGGTGCGAAACGCCGGCGCTTTTTGCGGCGGCGACCGCGGCCTCATGTTGTTTCAGGCGCTTGCCCGGAATGGCGAGCTCGTTTGTCGAAATGATCAGAACCCTGTCGGCGCCGGTAAATGCACTGGCCAACGACGCGGTGTCGTCGAAGTTGACTGCCCGGATGGTGACGCCTCGGGCTGCCAGATCGGCCAGATTTTCCGGATTGCGGGTGGCGGCGATGATGCGCTGAGGGGAGACCTTGAGCGTGTCAAGCAGATGATTGATGACGCCGCGGCCAAGCTGGCCGGAGGCGCCGGTGACGAGAAGGGTGTCGGTCATGAGATGTCCTGACGTTGCGCCGGAGCGGCGGGTGCATATGTTAGTCTCAAAAAGAGACCAGCACTAAAATAGGAATTGACCCATCCTCGTAAAGAAGGCAGTTTTGCGGGAGGTAGGCACATCCAGGGAACCAGCCATGGACGGCAAGATCGTCAATCTGAGATCGAAGCTCGAGATCTACAAAGCAGGCAGCGGTGGCGGAAACCTTGCGGATTGCCCGGTTCGCGACGTGATCCAGGGCATAAGCAATAAATGGAGTTCACTGCTGATGGAGGCCTTGGCCGAGAAGCCGTACCGCTTCGGCGAATTGCGGCGGCTGGTGCCCGACATATCACAGCGCATGCTCACCCAGACGCTGCACGATCTGCAGCGCGACGGCTATGTGCATCGCCAGGTGTTTCCGACCAAACCGCCGAGCGTCGAATACAGCCTCACCGATCTCGGGCGCTCGATGTTTGGACCCTTGCATCAGCTGATCCAATGGGCCGAGCTCAATCACGGCGCTGTACGCGAGGCGCGGAAGGTTTTCGATACTGCCGAGGGCTGAGCCTCAAGGCCGAGACAGCGGCTTCCATGGTTACAGGAACGGTGCTCAATCCATTCAAGCCGATCGGGCTTGCGGAAGCGCTGTGGCCGGATCGTTTTGGCGGATGATTTCCGAAAGGTGCGAACCCTTAGCCTGCAAGAATGCGTGGAGGCGTTGCGGATAATCGGGAGCGACCGCGTCCTTCACGGATGGGCGTTCGTGCAATGCCTTGCGCCAGGCCGAGACAAACGGCTTTCGGTCCAGGATGCCGAAATCGCCGATCCGGTCGAAGATGTCGAAATAGCGGAAGATCGGCCCGTAGACCGCGTCGACCAGTGAAAAACGCTCGCCGTCGAACCATGATCCAGCCGCGCCGTTCGCCAGTTCCACTTCCAGGCGATCGAACATTGCCGATAGCGCCTCGCTTTCAGCGAGCAGCGCGGCTTCCGTAGGCGCTGAATAGAAGCGGCCGATGCCGCTCAGGATTGCCGAGCCGAACTCGATCCAGGCGCGATGCCGGGCACGGGCATAGGGGTCGGTGGGATGCAGCGGATTGGGCTGGGTTTCCTCGAGGAATTCGAGGATGACGAGCGATTCGAAGATCACCGTTTCCTGGCCGTCATGCTCAACGCGGAGCAGCGGCACCTTGCCGAGCGGCGATATCGCCTTGAACCAGGCAGGCTTGTTGGCGAGATCGACCGTGATGCGCTCGAATGGCACGTCCTTTTCGCGAAGTGAAATCGCCGCGCGCTGCACATAGGGACAAAGATGGTGGCTGACGAGGATGAGCTTGTCGATCATCTCACTCTCCCCAGACATAGTTCAATGCGCCGTCCTCGACGCGGGTGGAGAGGAACATCAGGCGGGAGCCCTTCGGCGCCGGGCCTTCGAGGCGATCACCGTTGGCCATGTCGAACGAGGCGCCGTGCCATTGGCAGACGAGCTTGCCGTCCTTGCAGTCGAGCGGGCCACCGAAATGCAGGCAGACGTTGGCGGCGGCGCGGATACGCTCGCCGCTGCGATAGACATGGACCTCGCGGCCGAAGAACGGAGCGATCAGGCTGCCTGTTTCCGGAATGTCGGCGATCTTGCAGATTTCATGCTTCATCGGAATTGCCTCTCATGATTGATGCGATTGCATCTATATAGATGCATTTGCATCGATCGTCAAGCTTGATGCAATTGCATCTATCGCCTACGATGCAATCATGACCGGGATTCCTTCACCTCCAGCCATCAAGGCCTGGGCCCGCCTGATGCGGGTTTCGCGCCAGTTGTTGGAACGAGCCGAGGACGCGCTGAAGGACAGTGGCCTGCCGCCGCTTGCCTGGTACGACGTCCTGCATGAGCTTGCCGAGGCGGGCGAGGCCGGATTGCGGCCGTTCCAACTCACCGAGCGCACCCTGTTTGCGCAGTACAACATCTCCCGGCTGCTGGCGCGGCTCGAAGCCGACGGGCAGGTCGAGAAGCTTCCAGTTGCCGATGACGGCCGCGGGCAAACGGTCCGCGTCACAGACAAGGGACGCGAGACGCGCCGCCGCATGTGGGCTGTCTACGGCCGGTCGATCGCGGAGTTGGTCGGCTCCCGGCTTTCCAATGATGAGCTCGATGTGCTGTCAGCTCTGCTTGGGCGCCTGCGAGATCCGCCCGCCCTGGAGTGACACGCCTTCATGACGAAGATGGCACCGATTGGCGAGGTCAGGCACTGCCCAAGAGGAATGCCAACGTCGCCAGAACGCCAAGCCCGACGCGGACCAGATGCAGATTGCCCCATTTGGCGATCAATGTCCGAGCTTCAGGATTGACGGAGTTCGCGTCCATCGCCTCCAGCAACCTATTTGCCGGCATCATCACCAGCAGCGTCCATGGCCAAGGCAGGATGATCAGCAAGGCACCGACCAGATAAGCGAGATTGCCGGTCAGCCACCAGGCGACGAGGCCTAGAATACAGGCGATGACGGCGATCGAGGCCTGCATGGCGGCGCCGCGCTTGTAGGAAGGCTGCCATTCCTGCAGCAATGCCTTGTCATCGAGGCGAAGCCGCGCCGGCTGTTCGGCGACGCTGACGTAGATAGCCGCACCCGCGAACACTGCGGCAACGGTCAAGGCAAGCAATCCGGCGAGCATGATCCGTGTCTCCCGTGATGCCCCGCATGGAGCAAACAGAAATAAAGGCTTGCGTCGGGTCGGGCAATACGCCATAAAGCCGAACCGTAACGTACGGTACGCCATCGAGCTCGTATCTGAACTGCGGGTGAGTTTGCCCCCTGAGGAAAAACTGTGTTGCACGCTGTGACCGACATCGACACCGGCGAGGCGCTGACGGAGCGGCAGAAGGACGTGCTCGACGCCGCCCTTCGCCTGCTGGTCGAAGAGGGCGATCAGTTGACCATGACCGCCGTGGCGCGGCGGGCGAGCTGCTCGAAGGAGACGCTCTACAAATGGTTCGGCGATCGCGACGGGCTGTTGACGGCAACGGTACAATGGCAGGCGTCCAAGGTGCGGGTAGTGCCGGTCGACCGCAAGGGGCTCGACCTTGCTTCGCTGACGGCGAGCCTCGAACGCTTCGCTTCGGACTGGCTCAAGGTAATTTCGAGCGACACCTCGATCGCGCTGAACAGGGTGGCGGTCGGCCATGCTAGTTCGGGGAAGGACGATCTCGGCGCCATCGTGCTGGAGAACGGCCGCTTCGCACTGGCCCGGCGCCTTAAACCGGTGCTGGAGGCCGGGAGACAGGCCGGGTTCCTTGAATTTTCGGACGCGGAGACGGCGTTCCGCACCTTTTTCGGGCTGGTCGCCCGTGACGTGCAGATCCGCTTGCTGCTTGGCGACCGGCTGGAATTGACTGATGCGGCGATCGGCGGCGATGCCGTCCGGGCGACGCAGCAGTTTCTCGCTCTTTTCGGGGCAAAAACCGGGCCGCAGGGCCCATAGAGCCGGATGATTTCAGGTCAAATCGACCTGAAATCTGAATCCGGCTCTACACTAAAAGATGGAGCATGATGTCGTCCGAAAACCGCTTCACACTTTTCGGCATCATGCTCTGGTTCAAAACGGGAAGGAAGAAAAATGCGTGTCTATTACGATCGCGACGCCGATCTCAACCTGATCAAGGGCAAGAAGGTCGCCATCATCGGCTATGGCAGCCAGGGCAGGGCGCATGCGCTCAACCTCAAGGATTCCGGCGTCAAGGACATCGCCATCGGCCTCAAGGCCGGCTCGGCGACCGCCAAGAAGGTCGAGGCCGACGGGCTCAAGGTGATGAGCGTAGCCGATGCCGCCAAATGGGCCGACCTGATGATGATGGCGACGCCGGATGAGCTGCAGGCCGACATCTACAAATCCGAGATCGCGCCAAACATCCGCGATGGCGCGGCAATCGCCTTCGCCCACGGCCTCAACGTGCATTTTGGCCTGATCGAGCCTAAAGCTTCGGTCGACGTCGTGATGATCGCGCCGAAGGGGCCTGGCCATACGGTGCGCGGCGAATACCAGAAGGGCGGTGGCGTGCCGTGCCTGGTCGCGGTCAACCAGGACGCTTCGGGCAATGCGCTCGACCTGGCGCTCTCCTACGCCTGCGGCGTTGGCGGCGGCCGCTCGGGCATTATCGAGACCAATTTCCGCGAGGAGTGCGAGACCGACCTGTTCGGCGAGCAGGTGGTGCTGTGCGGCGGCCTGGTCGAATTGATCCGCGCCGGCTTCGAGACACTGGTGGAAGCCGGCTACGCGCCGGAAATGGCCTATTTCGAGTGCCTGCACGAGGTCAAATTGATCGTCGACCTGATCTATGAAGGCGGCATTTCCAACATGAACTACTCGATCTCGAACACCGCCGAATGGGGCGAATATGTCTCGGGCCCGCGCATCATCACCGCCGAGACCAAGGCCGAGATGAAGCGCGTGCTGAAGGATATCCAGACCGGCAAGTTCACCTCGGAATGGATGCAGGAATACCGCGCCGGCATGTCGCGCTTCAAGGGCATCCGCCGCAACAACGACAGCCACCAGATCGAGGAAGTCGGCGCCAAGCTGCGCGCGATGATGCCGTGGATTTCGAAGAACAAGCTGGTTGATAAGGCCAAGAACTGAAGGACATCCACGTTCGTTTCGTTACCCGTCCTCGGGCTTCGCCCTGCGGGCGCGTGGGAATTTCCATGAACAAGCTGGTCGACAAGGCCAAGAACTGATCGCGATTTCATTGCCGATCAAGAAAGGCCGGCGGAGCGATCCGCCGGCCTTTTCGCATCAAGATTGTGTGGTTTCCAGGCTTCTGGACAGGCGCACTATCCTCATCACCGTGATATGCCTGTGCGGGGCATGGCACAAAAGTGCCAAGGGGGTGAGAGTTGGAACTCAAATTTCTGTTGGTCGGGTTTGCCTGCGCGGTTGCCGGCATGCTCTCCCTCGTCACCTTGCTGAAGTGGTGGGAGGTGAGGGCGGTCAGCCGCTGGTCTCCGACGCCGGGAAAGATCATCTCGTCGCGGGTCGAGGCTCGCGAGGTGACCAGTTCGGGATCCGGTTCGGACAGCAGAGGGTCGACCGAAATCCGCAACTTCCCGGCAATCACCTTCGAATACAAGGTGAACGGCAAGACATTTCGCAGTTCGCACTACAGCGTGCAGGAGAACCTTGGAAACTTTGCCGTGGCGGAAACCCTTGCGAAATTTCCAAACGGGGCCGGCGTAACCGTCTTCTACAATCCGGCCGATCCAGCCAAGGCCGTGATCGAACGCACCATGCCCGACGGCTCCTTCAAGTTCATGGTCCAGCTTTCGGCCGGGCTGGTGGTCGGCGCGCTTGTATTGGTCTTCTCCGTCGGCGGCGTCCTCGAAGCGGTCCGGCCGTTCTTGCCCAGGCCGCAGAACCTCGGCGCCGCGGCCCTGCTGCTTTTCATGGGATTGTTTGTCTTGCGCATGGGCTTTGCCCAGAAGTCACTTGCGGAACAGGCGGCCAAATGGCCGATCACGGCAGGACGCATCGATGCTTCAGGCCTGCAGAAATTCGAGACCCGCGACAGGTCCGGAGGCGGCTATCGGCCCTGGCGGACAGTCTTCAAATCCCGCGTCGTCTACAGCTATAGCGTCGCCGGCCAGCGCTACGCCGCCGATCGCATCGCGTTCGGCGCAAACGTGACGGCTTCGCTGCCGAGCCTCGTCAGCGGTCGATCGCAGCGCTACCTCCAGGGCGACAAGGTCGAGGTCCACTACGATCCCGACAACCCAGTTGCAGCGGTTCTCGAATGCAGGGTGAGCGGGCTTTGGCTCCTGTGGGTCTGCGCAGTTGGCCTCCTCGGTGGAGCTGCGCTGCTGGTAGGCGTCATCTGAAGCTGCTGTCCTATGCTGCATATCCAGCGGAAGAAGACGCCTGTCTTCAGCATCTGACAAGAACTCCGCTGTCGAAGCCAGGCCATGTCAATCTCACCGTCGCCCCGTCGACCACAATATGGATGACACGGGAGAACGGCCCTTCGGCCGACGGGTCGGATCCGTAGCATTGGCTGGCCCGAGCCACCCAGCCCGTAGGCGTCTTGAGGAACGTTGCGTGTTCGCAGCCGAGAGCAGGGACCGACAGCGCGTCGCGGTACAATGTGTAGACAGTCTGGCGTTGAACATCCGCAACGGCGGTACAGTTCGATCTGTCCCCGGACCATGTGCCCACATAGGGTTCCGTGGCAAAGGCGTGGCCGCACGAAAATGCTAGGATCGAAATGAGCATCAAGAGATTTCGCATCATCGATTCTTTCTTTTCGACGTGGCCTTGGGCCATGCTAAAGCATCGATGCTCAGACTTCACAATGATGCTGCTCCAAGGGACTTAAATGATCATCCGCAAAGCAGCAGCTATTTTTCTGAGCATGCTGAGCCTGTTGCAAGCAGCGAACGCAACAGAATGTCCGCTCAGCCATGCGACCTATCGCGAGCCGCGTTCGGGAGCAACGATACAGTTCCGGCCAACCAACAACGAGCCGGCCGCGCTGACGACCGAGGTCTTTTCGCTGATCGTGCCGAACACCGACCTTCGCCTGCCGTCGGACATTACCTGGACCAATGGCAAGTACTCGTTTCCTGTGGGCACGATCCGGCACACCTGCACCGACGACGATCGTGAGGCGGGTCTCGAGGACGGCACCGGGCTGTGCAGAGTGTGGGATGGGCAGGTCTATGCGTTCAATGCAGGCGGTGCCGAGCAGTTGAGCTCCCGCCAAGCCTCGCCGGCACCGGCAGGGTTGCTGTTGCCTGACTTCGGCGCGATTTTTACCGAATGGCCCGATTTCGCCAATGCCAATCCCGATGGTTCAGCCTGGGATGCCTTTACCTTGTCGGGTTGCAGCGATGAATAGCAAGAGACTGCCGGCCTGCATCTGCGCCCTGCCGGTCCTTATGGCCATGGCTACGGGCGCTCGTGCCGACCAAGGCAAGCCGTCGCGTCCGCCTGTCGACAAATGCAGCTGGGAACGGCTGGCGGACAAGGATGTCGGGCTGGCTGCCTGGGTGCAGCGCTGCGATTTCGGTTTTCGCCGGATTCATTTCGAGCTTGGCGGCAATGCGCTTGCCATCAAATACAGCGACGGCGGGCCGGCCGATCCCGTCGTCGAAGTCTTCGATATGCTGCCGGGCGAAGCCGCCGACGCTGCGTTGCAGCGCATTTTTACAGAGAAGACCGAGAAAGCCATCAGCACACGTTGCGTGCTCACGCCTTACACCGACGCGGCGACGCCCGCGCGCATCCTCCGGTATGTTTTCAGGCCCGATGCCGCCTATCGTGAGCAATTGAAGACCGTCGCTAACCCTGACGAGGTCGGCGAACCGCCTTGCGGCGAATGGGGCGAAGCCCCGGACGGCATTCAGTATTTCGAGGTGCAATCACTCGACCTGCGAAAGCTTCTGTTCGTTCGCGTCGGCCAGGAAGAGCCGCTGTTTGACGAGCAGACACTGCAAGTCCTGCCACCCGGATAGCGCAGGTGAGATCTCAGCCGTAATGCCAACTGGGCTTTGGCTGGGTGCCGGTGAACATCACGCCGATTCGGTCCTCGCGGCGCCAGCGGACCACCGCTTTGTAGGCAACGCCGTCGGTCGGAACATAGAGCAGGAACTCATCGGGCACGCGCGCATCGATCGAGACCTTCAATTCGGCGCCGCCGGCATGCATGTTGCGCAGCGTGCAGGTGACCTCGGAATTGCTCATGCCGGTCAGGATCGTCGCGCCCTTGAAGACGCGCTGCCGGCGTTTGTCCCTCTGTTCGTCCTCGGCCATCGCACGCAATCCAGCCATTTTTCGCGTCTCGGGCGTTCTGATCGGGAGGATTATTAGACCTGCCTGATAAAAATAGCGTTATCAGCAGTCGGGACTGGGCGATGTTCGCGGTTCCTGGCTGGAAGAAAAAGGCGCCGCGAAGCACGGCGCCGAATGATGCTTGTTGTCAGCCTGCTTACATATAGGGCGAGTAGCATTGCTGGCGCGGCCCGTAATAGGGCTGGAAGGTGTTGTCCCAGGCGCGGTACGACCGGTAGCGATTGTAACACCATTGGACATGTGCACTGGAAAGCCGCCCTGCGCGATAATAGCGGCGCGGTGGCGGCGCGTCGTAGTAGTTGTAGCTGTTGTACAGGCTGCCAAGGCCGAGCCCCAGGCCCAAGCCAAGAATCGCGGCACCCGCACCATCATCATAGTAGCCGCCGCGGTAATGGCGGCGATGGTGGCGCCAGCGCCAGCTGTCGTCCCAGCCGCCATTGTCCCAGTGTCTCGAAAAATGACGGCCGCGGAAATTGTGGGACCGCCATCTCCAATCGTCGCCGCCGTGCCATTGCCGAAAGCCGTGGTTGCGCCAACGCCATATCTGCCTGTCGTTGCCGCCGGCCCAATCTTCACGAATTTGCACGATGTCGGCGGCATTGCCCGCCACCGGCAGCAGAGGTTTGGGCATCGGCCCGGCAAGCGACGGGGCCGAGAGGCCGGCGATCAGACCGAGGGCCATCAGCCCGGATCTGGCGGAAGATAAAAAGAGCGGTTTCATCGCACTCTCCGAAGATTCAGGCCCCACGCCCAGAATACCCCGGGGAAGGGCCTATTGATGGAACTTTCCATCTGAACGGAAGATGAACAAAAAGGTTCCGTCAACCATAGGGCGCGCGCGATCAATCAGAGCCGCCTGGTTTCTGCGCCCTTGTTTTCGGGCGCGCTTGCGGGCAAAGGTCAAAGCCATGTCGCTGCGCCTTGCCACCTTCAACGTCGAAAACCTGATGAACAGGTTTGATTATTCCGGATACCGCAATCAGCTCAACGAAGATCGCACGTTGGCGCTTTTCGACATTCAGAGCGAGGCCGAATACAAGATGCTCGAGCAGGCGCGGGCCATCGCCCAATCCGACGACACGCGGCAGTTGACGGCGCTGGCGATCGCGGCCACCCGCGCCGACATCATCTGCATGCAGGAGGTCGACAATATCGAGGCGCTGAGGGCCTTCGAATATGGCTATCTGTTCAAGATGGTGGGGCAAGGCTACCGCCAGAAATACACCACCGCCGGCAATGATTCGCGCGGCATCGACGTCGCCGTGATGATGCGCAACGAGACCGCGCAGGGCCAGCCAATCGAATTCGTGCGCATGACCAGCTACGCCTATGTCACGTTCGAGCAATTCGGCCTGCACACGCCGGAATTGGCAGCGCTTGGATATCAGGCCAATGAGCGCATCTTCCGGCGCGACTGCCTGGAAATCGATCTGACGGTGGCTGGCGCGCCGTTGACGCTCTATCTCGTGCATTTCAAATCGATGGGCTCGCCCCGCAACGGCCTCGACGGCCGTGAAGCAACAATGCCGCTGCGCATCGCCGAGGCGCAAGCGGTTCGCCTGATCATCGAGGAGCGCTTCGGCAAGGACCATGCCGCCGACAAGCGCTGGGCAATCTGCGGCGACATGAACGACTACCGGCAGCGCGTGAAGATTACCGGCGATGCCGTCGACGGCTACCGTTTCGAGGTCATCGACGAGAGCCGGTCCTGCATCGATGTGCTCACTGCCGGCGGCTTTTGTGAAAACGCGGTCGAGCGGCGGCCGGAAATGGACCGCTGGACTTTCTATCACACACGCGGACCGGAAGAGCGGCATCTCTGCCAGCTCGACTACATCCTTTTGTCGAGGGCGCTGGCCAGGCAGAACGCCACCGCGGTTCCCGATATCATCCGCAACGGCCAGCCTTGGCGCACCATATTTCCAGCGGGCCAGGAGGTCGAGCGCTTCCCACGTGCCGGATGGGACCGGCCGAAGGCATCCGACCATTGCCCGGTAGCAATTGCCCTCGACATGGTGTGAGACAGGCGTGAGTTTCGACCTGCCGCGCAATGTCATCCTGCCGGTCGATGCCATCGACGTCAGGCTCGATTCCGGCCCGCATCCGTTCGAGCGCGATCATGCCGACGCGATCGCCGAGAACTGGCGGCGTGAGACCGCGGCCAAGCCGGCGCTTTTCGACGGCACCGTGGTGCTGCTTTCCGCTCTCAGCTATCGCGACAATCGCCTAGTCGGCCGTTGCCATGCGGTGCGTTATTCGACCTTCATGCTTTGGCGCAGCAATCGACAGGTGCCTGGCGCCGAACATGCCTACGCCCATGCCATGCTGGTCGCCGGCGACAACGCGTTGGTGGCGATCCGCATGGCGCCGCATACGGTCCATGCCGGGCGCGTCTACTTCGCCGCCGGTTCGTTCGAGCCAACCGATTTCCGCGACGGCCTTGTCGACGTCGACTTCAACATGATCCGCGAGGTGCGGGAAGAGACCGGCCTCGACCTGTCAGGCGCGACACGCGGCAGGCGCCATTACGCCCTGTCGACGGCAAGCGGCACGGTGATCTTTCGCCGCTACCGCGAGACGGCCTCCGCCGACGACCTGGCACAGCGGATCAGCGCTTTCGTCGCGGCCGAGTCAGAGCCTGAAATCGAAGGCCCCGTAATCATCCGCAATGCAGCCGACCTGCCGGACGGGCTGATGCCGCATATGAGACCGCTGATCGAATGGCACTTTGCGAGCGAGCAAGGTTTCCAACTCTAACGTCGTAGCCTACCTTCAATAGCCTTGCGGTCGTTGCGGGCGGCAACAAAATACAACAGCACGCCGAGACCCAGGAGCGCGCCCATCGCCGTTCCCATCGTCTGCCCAATTACCTGCTGGAAGTCAGCGGTGACGCGATCGGGATTCTCCATCCCATAAAGGATCAAATTCCACCAAAGCCCTGCCAAGGCGGCTTCGACGATTACAATCGCCAGAGCCAGTCGCGCTTTCTTGCTCATCCATTGTTCCCCCCTTAGTCCCCAACAGCATTGTTATCATTGCAGAATGTGCTGCGGCAAGGGCAGGTTGCATAAAAAATTGGCAGCGTCTGGAGGCGACACTTGCTGCAATGCCTATTCATGCCTCAGCGCGTCGATCGGGTTAAGCCGCGCGCCGCGCAGCGCCGGGAAGAAGCCGAACACCATGCCGATCAGCGCGGAAAAGCCGACCGCAAGCAGGATGACCGCCGGGCTTGGCGCAAACGGGATCGTCAGCGTTAGCGAGGCGAGGCCGGCCAGCGCCAGGCCGATCAGGATGCCGATGATGCCGCCAAGCAGCGACAGCACGGTTGCCTCGACCAGAAACTGGATGAGGATATGCTTTTCGTGGGCGCCGATGGCGAGCCTGATGCCGATCTCGCGCGTGCGCTCGGTTACCGACACCAGCATGATGTTCATAATGCCGATGCCGCCGACGAGCAGGCTGACGCCGGCGACGGCACCGAGCATGCCAGTCATGGTGGTGGTCGCGCTGGCCATGGCATCGGCGATTTGGGTCATGTCGCGGATCGAGAAATCATCGTCGCGGTCGGGCGTGATGCGGCGTGTGTCGCGCAAGATGTCCTCGACGCGCTGCTGCAGCACCGTGGTTGGCGTACGGTCGTCGGCGGCGACATAGATCGAGTCGATGTCGCGATTGCCGGCAATGCGACGCTGATAGGCGGCGAGCGGCATCAGCACGACATTGTCCTGGTCCTGGCCGAAACCGGTATAGCCCTTCGGTTCGAGCAAGCCGATGATCTTGCAGGAGGTGCGGTTGACGCGGATGATCTCGCCTTCAGGGTCGCCGGCGCCGAAGAACTGCTGGCGCACCGTCTCGCCGATGAGGCAGACGCCGGTCCCCGAGCGGGTTTCCGAATCGCTGAACGGGCGGCCCGAAACCAGCTTCCAGTCGCGGGCATCGAGATAGGCGCTGTCGGTGCCGGTGACGCCCGAGGTCAGGCTTTCGGTGCCGAAAATGACGCGCACCTGCTTTTGCGACGCCGGCGAGATGGCACGCGAGCCGTCCAGATGCGCGGCAAGCGCTGTGAGGTCCTTGTAGGCAAGAGGCCGGACCACCTGGTCGAGCCCTCCCGGGCCGCCGGGCCCGGCCGGTCGGCCGGAACGAATGACAAGCAGGTTGCTGCCGAGCTTGGAAATGTCGGACTTGACCTTTTCGGTGGTGCCCGAGCCGATGGTCAGCATGGCGATGACGGCGGCAACGCCGATGACGATGCCGAGCAGCGTCAGGAACGAGCGCAGCACGTTGCGGCGGATGGAGCGGAGCGAGAGGCGAACGGTTTCCCAGATCATGGCTAGGCCATCTCGAGATTGGCTGTGTCCAAGGCAACATGGCCATCGAGGAAACGGATCGTGCGCTGCGCATAGCCGGCAACATCGGCTTCGTGCGTGACCATGGCGATAGTCAGCCCGAGCTCGCTGTTCAGCTGCGTCAGGAGTTCCATGATCTCGTGCGTGCGGGCGGTGTCGAGATTGCCGGTCGGCTCGTCGGCAACGAGCAGCGTCGGCCTGGTGACGATGGCGCGGGCGATCGCCACGCGCTGCTGCTGGCCGCCGGACAGCTCGGCCGGCGTATGATGCTCGCGGCCGACAAGGCCGACCTCGGCAAGTGCCTGCATGGCAAGGCCGCGGCGCTCGCGGGCACCGACGCCGCGATAGATCAGCGGCAGTTCGACATTCTCGGCGGCCGTGGTGCGCGGCAACAGATTATAGCCCTGGAAGACGAAGCCGACATAGAGGTTGCGCAGCTGAGCGCGGCGGTTGCGATCGAGACGGCCGGCGTCGATGCCTTCGAAGCTGTAGGTCCCAGCGGTCGGCGTGTCGAGGCAGCCAATGATGTTCATGGCCGTCGATTTGCCCGAACCGGACGGGCCCATGATGGCGACGAATTCGCCGCGCCTGATGGCGAGGTCGACGCCGGCCAGCGCATGCACCCGGGCTTCGCCCTGGCCATAGCTTTTCCAGACCTTGTCGAAGCCTATGAGGGTGGTCGCGCCCGATGCCACGATCAGCTCCGCTGCTGCGAGGCGGTAATGACTTGCGCGCCTTCCTCCAGGCCGGAGACGATCTCGGTCAGTTCGCCATCTGTCGAGCCGACCCTGACGTTGACCGGATGCGGCCGCCCATTTTCCAGCACGTAGAGCGTGCGCGAGCCGTCGGTGGGCTTCGTCGCCGCCTGGCGCTGGCGGTTGCCGCCGGGGCGTCCCATGCGGCCGGTGAACACGTCGGTGAGGCTCCAGCCGCGCTCCGCCGTCTGCGCCGGCCGGTAGCGGAAGGCGATCGATGGCACGGTGAGCACGTTTTTGGCCTGCTTGGTGACGACCGAGACGGTGGCAGTCATGCCGGGCCGTAACAGAAGCTCGCTATTGTCGACATCCAGCCTTGCATCGTAAGTGACGATGCCGTCGGTGGTGACCGAGGCATAGGAAATGTCGCGGATTTCGGCGTCGAATGGCCGTTCGGGGAACGCGTCAACGGTGAAGCGCGCATGCTGGCCGGTTTTGACGGCGCCGATATCGGCCTCGTCGACCGCAGCTTTCAGTTCCATGTTCTTCAAGTCCGCTGCGATGACGAACAGCACCGGCGCCTGCAGCGACGAGGCGACCGTCTGGCCGGGATCGACCGAGCGCGTCAGTATGATGCCATCGATCGGAGCGTAGATTGTGCTCTTGGCAAGATCCGTCTGCTGCGCCTTGAGATCGGCACTGGCCATGGCGAGGTTGGCTTTGGCAATATCGAGCGCCGCTTTCGAGCGGTCGCGCGTGGCGGTTGCCGCTTCGAGCGACTGGTCCGTCGCCATGCCGCGCTTGGTCAGTTGCGCCGCGCGCACCAGCGCCTTTTCGTTTTCGGCCAGGGTCACGGTGGCGTCCTCGACGCTCGCCGCCGCTGCCTTGGCGGAGGCCTGGGCGCGCTCGATCTGCACCTCCAGCTTTGCGGTGTCGAGCGCGGCCAGCACATCGCCCTTCTTCACCAGCTGGTTCTCGTTGACCGAAACCGAGCGGACGACGCCGGAGAGTTCGCTGGAAATATCGACCTGGGTGAGAGGCTGCAGCGTGCCGGTAGCCGAAACCGCGACGGTAAGGTCGGCCATGGCGGCCAGTGTCGTGGTATACTCGATCTTGGCGGGCGAGCCCGCATACCACTGGTAGCCGACGACAGTCGCGGCGACGGCAAGCAGTGCGAACACTGCGTAAAGCCAACCGCGACGGCGTTTTGTCTTCAGGCCCTGGTGGTCGAGCCCGAGCGCCGTCTCGATGGCGGAAGCGGATTCCGTCTTTGGCAGATTGACAATCTGGTCCACGCCGGACCCCTATGTTCAGTGGTATCCCATCAGTGCACAAATCAGGCCTTATGGTGCAAAATTCAAATTAAATTTCGCTCATGTTGGGAATGAGGCAGAGGACTTACTGAGATGCAGCCGCGGAATTACTTGCTTTACGACGTATTCACCACCAACCGGCTGGCCGGCAATCCGCTGGCCGTCGTGCTCGACTGTGACGGGCTCAACGTTGCGGCGATGCAGGCGGTGGCGCGCGAGTTCAACCTGTCCGAAACCGTCTTCGTGCTGCCGCCGGACAACCCGAAGCACCGGGCCCGCATCCGTATCTTCACGCCCGACTATGAAATGCCGTTCGCCGGCCACCCAACCGTCGGCTCGGCGATAGCGCTCGCCGAAATGGCGGGAGAGGCCGCCGGCATCTTCGTGCTCGAGGAGAATATCGGTCCGGTGCGCTGCGCTGTCAGCAAGCACGACGGTTCGACCTTTGCCGAGTTCGACCTGGCGAAACTGCCGGCGCAGCTGGCATTGTCGGCCGATCCCGAGGCGATCGGCGCGGCCCTTGGCCTTGGGCCGCACGAGATCGGCTTCGAGAACCACCGCGTTTCGTTCTGGTCGGCGGGCGTGCCCTACGTGGCCATCCCCGTCGCCAATCTGGAGGCGGCCGCCCGGATCAGGCTGGACAATCAGGCCTGGTCGGAGCTCGCACCACGCAAGAGCGATTGGGCCTTCGCCAGCCCCTATGTCTATTGCCGCGAGACGGTGCACCACGACAGTGCCTTCCATGTCCGCATGATGGTGCCCGGCAATCCGTCCTACGAAGACCCGGCGACCGGCTCAGCGGCGGCCGCCTTCGCTGGCGCGATCATGCATTTCGACGGCCCGACGGACGGCGTTTCACAACTGTGGATCGAGCAGGGGCTGGAGATGGGCCGGCCTTCGCGCATTCGCCTCGAACTGAATGTCGAAGGTGGCAAACTGACCGCCGCCCGCATCGGCGGCCATGCGGTGAAGGTGGCTGAAGGCAGGCTTTTTGTTTGACGGCTGCGGCACTTCGGCGATTTGTCGGGAAATGAATCCCACGGGGCTGGACATGGCGGATGTCGGCGGCTATATGCCCGCCAACGCCGGTTTTGCCGGCCGAGTGGGTGCGTAGCTCAGTTGGTAGAGCAGCTGACTCTTAATCAGCGGGTCCACAGTTCAATCCTGTGCGCACCCACCAAAAATCTCCGGGATTTGGTGGAAAGACCTTAACGCGGCGCGAGACAGCTTTTGCCCGTCGCACATGTCGGCAAGCGGCTAGCTGACTCGCCCGACTATTGGATAGTGGGCTTCAGATAGGTCAGGATTGCTCGCGTTATGGCTATCACGCCGTCGACGGCATCGAAGTTTGTTTTGCTCTTGCTTGCGATCCATTCGAGTTCAGGATGCCTGGGCAGTCGAAGTGCATGGAATAGCGCCTCGCCCGAGAGACCGCCCAGTTCAAAGGATGTAGGTTCATCGTCTGCGTAGTAAGGAAAGTGAAAATCCAGCCGGATAGGCCCACCATATCCAAGCTTAAAGGTCATTCTGACTGTAACATTGTGACCAAATCTGTCCTCAAAAATTCCGCAGAACCTAAGGTCCTTGGCATCATAGCTATGCCATTGCCTCGCCAATCCCAAAGAACTCCATACCTTCAGGGTATGGGCTTTCAGTTCTTTGCGATTAGGGAATTTCGTCAATTCCGGGGTCAGATGGATGGGCGGATCACTGTAACCTGTCTCTGTTCTCCACTCTTCCGCAGCACTGCGAAGATCTTCAAAAATTTGGATGATTGGCGGATTCGTCGGATTCCCAGAGCGAACCGAAATCCGGCATTGAGAAATCATCTCGCATAGCTCTTCGACCGTATGGACCGATCGCTCTGCCCAATCCTCGGTGGCGAGTATCCACGGCGAATTGTATTTCAGCCCGGCAAAAGCGCCGCTCTTGCTGTCGAAATCTGTGATGATCCGAGCAAGAATATCGCGAAGCCCGTGCTTGGGGTCTCCGAAAATCTGTGAGGGTTTGTTCATCAACGCGATCCGCGCCTGGCTCCGCCTTACTTCTCCGAAACACCAGCCTCGGCAAAGCTTGCCATGCGCGTATGGCATTCTAGGGCTGAACGAACAATGTTGACTGCGAGGCAGGCGCCGGAGCCTTCGCCGAGCCGCATGCCGAGGTCGAGCAAGGGCGGCAGGCCGAGCGCCTCCAACAGACGACGGTGGCCGGATTCGGCCGAGACATGGGCTGCCAGTGTGTGCGCGAGGCCGGCAGGATGCAATCTCGCCAATGGTGCCGCGGCGGCGGTGCCGACGAAGCCGTCGAGCAATACCGGCACGCCGAGATGACGCGCTGCCAGCGTCGCACCAAGGATCGCCGCGAGCTCGCGGCCGCCGAGGGCTGCCGCTACCTTCAGGGGGTCGGCTAGCGCCGGGGCGTGGCGCTTCAGGCCGGCCTCGATGGCGACGATCTTGCGCACGAGGCCGGCGTCGTCGACGCCGGTGCCGCGTCCGGTCCATCTTTCCGCGCCGCCGCCGAACAGCGCGGTCGAGATGGCCGCGGCCGGCGTGGTGTTGCCGATGCCCATTTCGCCGAAGCAGACGAGGTCGAGTTCCCTGCTGACCGCGCCGTAGCCGGCCGAGACGGCGGCAAGGAAGGCCTTGTCGTCCATTGCGGGCTCTTGCGTGAAGTCGCCGGTCGGGCGGTCGAGGTCGAGCGGGATGACGTCGAGTTCGGCGCCGGCCACGCGGGCAAGCTGGTTGATGGCGGCGCCGCCGCCGGCGAAATTCGCCACCATCTGCACGGTGACTTCCGAAGGGAAAGCCGACACGCCTTGCGCGGTGACGCCGTGGTTGCCGGCGAAGACGAAGACCTTGACGCGGTCGAGTTTTGGCACGTCGCGGCCCTGCCAGCGCGCCAGCCAGGCGGCAATTGTCTCCAGCCGGCCGAGGCTGCCTTGCGGCTTGGTCAGCGTGTCCTGGCGCCGGGCGACGGCATTTGCGGCGGCATCGCTGCCACTGGGCAGGTCGAGGCAGGCGGCGCGCAGTTCATCGAGTGATTTGAAAGGCATGGGGGCGAAATCTCCGAAACAGAGTCAGGAAAGGGAAACGGAAGCGACGAGCAGGATTGTGATCTCGCCCAGCTGCTGCAGGGCACCGACGGTGTCGCCGGTCTGGCCGCCGACCTGGTTCAGGCAAAGCGCCCGGAACGCGGCAAACAGAAACGCAAGCAGGACGAGCGCCAAGATGGCAGCGCCGACCCCAAGCGTTAGCAGCGCGATCGCACCGAGCGCGGCACCGAAACCCGCGGTTTCGGTGGTGACTAAGCCTGCATCAGCCGAGAGGCCGTCGGTGCGGGCCGGCGGCAGCAGGTGCATGAAGGCGCCGAGCAGGCCGCGCGAGGCCGCATGCGCGGCAATGAGGGCCCAGAAGACATGAGCCGGGCCGGCGAATCCAGAGAGTACGCTCCAGCGGATCAGCAGCGAGACAGCAAGTGCACAAGCGCCGTAGGCACCGATGCGGCTGTCGCGCATGATCTCCAGCTTTCTGTCGCGCGTCTTGCCGCCGCCAAAACCGTCGGCGACATCCGAAAGCCCGTCCTCATGCAGGCAGCCGGTAGCGAGCAAGATCGCGGCAAGGGCCAACGCTGCAGCAGGACCTGCGGCTAGGCCGAGCCTTGTCCCGATGGCGTAGACCAGCGCACCGGCCAGAGCGACGGCGAGACCGGCAACGGGTGCAGCCCAGATCGCAGCGGCAAGGCTGCGGCCACGGAAGTCGGCTCTCGGCAGCGGCAGCCGGGTAAAGAAGACGAGGCAAAGCGCGATATCATCGAGAATTTGCTGTTGCGAGGCCTTCATCCGCCCCTCGCAATGGCATGGAAGAACGTGCCGCTGACATTGCCGCGCCGGTAGCCCGAGGCGCCGAGCGGATTTCCTTGACCGTCGGCGAGGTCGGCCAGCGGCTCGTCATTGCCGGTCGCAATCATCTGTGCGTAGTGGAATTCGTGGCCGCGGATCAGCGTGCCTTGGCTGCCGAGCGGACAGCCGGACCGCAGCCGCGCCTCGCGGTAGCCGAGATTCATCCTGCGCTTGGCGAAGCTGGTCGAATGGCCGAGGAGGCCAAGCATCCGATGCGTCTCGCCCGACGCGTCCTCGAGCGCTTCGCCCAACACCATGAAGCCGCCGCACTCGCCGTGCACCGACCGCCTGGCGGCGAACCGCGCCATGCCGGCCCTGAAATTCGCCGCGGCCGCGAGGCGGCCGGCATGAAACTCGGGATAGCCGCCGGGCAGCCAGCAGACATCGCAATCGTCGCCTGGCGCCTCATCGGTGAGCGGCGAGAACGGAACGATCTCGGCGCCGGCCTTGCGCCAATGCGCGGCAACGTGCGGATAGAGGAAGGTGAAGGCGGCGTCCTCGGCCAATGCGATGCGCTGGCCGGGCGGCGGCAGCGCGTCGTCGAAATTGCCCGGCGCGGGCGTGAATGGCGCCGCCAGCGCCATAATGGAGTCGAGGTCGAGCGACCGCTCGACCATGTCGGCCAGCCGGTCGAGATGCGCCATCAGATTCTCATATTCGCCGGCCTGGACGAGGCCGAGATGGCGCTCGGGCAGGTTGAGCGAGGGATCGCGCAGGATGGCGCCGACGACAGGCAGGCCGAGTGCTTCGATGGCATCGCCGCATAGCCGGCGGTGGCGCTCGCTGCCCAGCCGGTTGAGCACGACCCCGGCCATGCGCACATCCGGATCGTAGGTGGCAAAACCCTTGGCGACGGCCGCAGCCGTGGTCGATTGGCCGGAAACGTCGAGCACAAGCAGCACCGGCAGACCATAGAGCCGTGCGAGATCGGCCGCCGAGCCGGAACGGCCTGGAGCAGCAGGGATCCCGTCGAACAGGCCCATGGCGCTTTCGAGGAAGATAAAATCGGCATCTTCGGTCGCTTCGCCGGCCAGTGCGTTGAGCAGGGCGGGCGGCATTGCCCAACTGTCGAGATTGACACCGGACAGGCCAGTGGCTGCGGTGTGGAAGCCAGGATCGATATAGTCCGGGCCGGATTTGGCGCCGCGCACTTTCAGGCCGCGCCGGGCAAGTGCGCGCAAAATGCCGATGGTGACGCTGGTCTTGCCCGAGCCCGAGCGCGGCGCGCCGATGATGATGGCGCGGGTCATGGCTCACCCGCCAGTGCCGCGCGCATCCCGACGATGCCGCCGACGACGATCAGCGCCGGCGAGGTCAAGCCGGCTGCGGCCGTTTCCTCCGCAATCGTGGCGAGCGTGGCGACGACGATACGCTCCTGCGGCGTCGTCGCGGCAACGATGACCGCGGCGGGCATCGAAGACGGCAGGCCGCCCTCTAGCAACGAAGCGGCGATCAGCGGCAGATTGGCCATGCCCATATAGATGACCACCGGCTGGCCGGTGCGGGCGATTGCCGCCCAGTCGAGATCGTCATCGGTGCCGGCGGCATGGCCGGTCGCCAGGATCAGCGCCTTGTTGATGCCGCGCATGGTGCCGGGAATGCCGGTCGCGGCCAGCGCGCTGAGGCCGGACGTCAGGCCAGGCAGGATGCGGAAGGGGATAGTTTCCCCGGCCAACGCCAGCGCCTCTTCGCCGCCACGCCCGAAAATATAGGGGTCGCCGCCCTTCAGCCTGACGACGCGCCGGCCCGCGCGCGCCAGCCGGACCAGCAGAGCGGTGGTGTCGTCCTGCTTCATCGACGGCTTGCCGCCGCGTTTGCCGGCATAGAACAGTTCCGCGCGCTCGGCGACAGCGACGACTTCTGGCGAGACCAGCGCGTCATAAACCAGCGCGTCGCACTGTCCGAGGGCGGCCAGCACTTCCAGCGTCAGGCAGCCGGGATCGCCAGGGCCGGCGCCGGCCAGCCAGACATGCCCGGGCTCAAGCTGGCGCGGCTTGAAGTTGAGCCGGGTGAGCGCTTGCTCGACCGTAGTGTTTCTGTTGCTGCCGCTCACAATCCGTCCCGTCCGCGAAAGCGTCGCTGGTAGTGCGCGTCGTACAGTGAACTTTCGCCAAAACCCTCCGCCGCCAGCGAGCGGCCGACGAAGATGATTGCCGTGCGTTCCATCGGATCGGCGGCCAGTTGCGCCTC
The DNA here is from genome assembly GCF_040320365.1 of Mesorhizobium sp. M0701. NCBI lineage: Bacteria > Pseudomonadati > Pseudomonadota > Alphaproteobacteria > Hyphomicrobiales > Phyllobacteriaceae > Mesorhizobium > Mesorhizobium sp. M0701. Next base: position 94,997 of record NZ_JAMYPO010000008.1, on the reverse strand, counting down.
GATGGTGGCCAGCGTGCCGGTCAGCACGCGCTCGTCCGGCCAGGAAGCACGGAAGACGACCGCCACCGGGCAATCGGCGCCATAGAACGGCGTCAGTTCGGCGACGATGCGGTCGATAGCGTGGATGGCAAGGTGGATGGCCAGCGTGGCGCCGGTGCGGCCGAAGCCGGCCAGCGTTTCGCCCGGCGGCATTTTCGAGGCGCGGCCGGAGATGCGGGTCAGCACCAGGCTTTGCGCGACTTCTGGAATGGTCAGCTCGCGGCGCAGCGCTGCCGCCGCAGCGGCGAAGGACGGCACGCCCGGCGTCAGCGTGTAAGGAATGCCGTGCTTTTCCAGCCGGCGGATCTGCTCGGCAACGGCGCTCCACACCGAAAGATCGCCGGAATGCAGGCGGGCGACATCATTGCCGGCCGCGTGGGCGGCCAGATATTCGGCCTCGATCTCGTCGAGCGACATCGGCGCGGTGTCGATCAACCTCGTTCCGGGCGCGCAGTGCTGCAACAGCTCCGGCGCGACGATCGATCCGGCATAGAGGCAGACGGGACAACTGCCGAGCAGGCGGCTGCCGCGCAAGGTGATGAGGTCGGCAGCACCCGGGCCGGCACCGATGAAGTGAACGGTCATGCCGCATCTCCGCTGATGGCGATGGCGCAAGTGACAGCACCGAGCACGGTGCGCGGCCCGAGCAGTTTTGCGCCTTTGCCGGCGGCGGCAAGCGCCGAGGCTTCGGAAACCGACGGCGTGCCGGCATGCTCCTGCGATAGGTCGGAACGGCTGGTCGTAGATGCGGCTTTGAGTTCATCCTGCTCGACGACGATCACCGGAAGGCGGAGTTCGCGTCCGGCGGCGAAGATTGCCGCTTCATCCTGCTTGAGAGACGCGGTCGCGAGGGCTGAAAGCGCGGGCAGGGCAAGCCCGTGCGCTTCCAGGGCGGTTTCTACCGCGGCAAGCACGTCGCGCGCGCTGACGCCTTTGCGGCTGCCGATGCCCGCGACCATCATGGCTTCACCCAGCTCCATTGAGTGACCGGCATAGCCGGCCGCCACGCCTGCATCGAACCGACCGGCGAAGCACGGGATACAGCGATGCGGGTGAGCTGGCCGCCGAGCGCGGCGTGACGGGAAAGCAGCAGCGCCTCCATCTCCAGGGTCACCGCATTAGCGACAAGGCGGCCGCCGGCAGGCAAGGCATCGATGGCTCCCTCCGGCACGCCGGCATCGCTGCCGCCGCCGCCGATAAAGATCGCCGCGGGCGTCTCCAGCCCGGCAAGAGCTTGCGGTGCCGAACCTTCGACGACGGTAAGACCAGGAACGCCGCAAGCCGCGGCGTTGCGTCGGATGCGCGCGGCGCGGGCCGGATCGGCCTCAACGGCGATCGCACGCATGGAAGGATGGGCCAGCATCCATTCGATGCCGATGGAGCCCGATCCGGCGCCGATGTCCCACAGCAGTTCGCCGCGTCTTGGCGCGAGAGCGGACAGGGTGACGGCGCGCACTTCGCGCTTGGTGATCTGGCCGTCGTGCTCGAACAAATGATCGGCAAGTCCCGCTGTCAGCGGCAGGATGCGTGCTTGCGAAGTCGATTCAACTTCGATCGCGAGCACGTTGAGCGGGTTGATCTTTTCGAGGTCGAAAGTGCCGGCGCTCGCCGAGCGCAGCCTTTCGTTCGGCCCACCCAGCGCCTCCAGCACCGTCAACCGCGAAGCGCCGAAGCCAAGTTCGGTCATGAGACGGGCAATCGCTCCCGGTGCATCGCTGTCTGAGGTCAGCGCGAGAATGCGGGTGCAAGGATGCAGCAACGGCCGGATCAGGTCGAGCGAGCGGCCATGCAGCGAAATGGTCTCGACGTCCTGCAGTGCCAAACCCAGGCGTGAGGCGGCCAGCGAAAAGGCCGAGGGCGCGGGAATCACCCGCATACCCTCTGCCGCGACCTTGCGGGCGAGGGTGACGCCGACACCGTGGTAGAGGGGATCGCCGGAGGCCAGCACGCAGACGCGTCTGCCGGAGAGCGCCAGCACGCCGCGCATCTCGGCATCGAAGGGTGTCGGCCAGGCGCGCGCTTCACCTTTGGCGAGCGACGCGACGAGGGCAAGGTGGCGCTTGCCGCCGAAGACGAATTCGGCCTCCGCGATCAACCGCTTGGCCTCGTCGCCGAGACCCGCTACACCGTCCTCGCCGATGCCGATGATCGTGAGCCACTTTGAGGTGAGCTTAGCGCCGCGCGGAGCTTCAGCAGGCATGATGACCCACCGCATACTGATCCTCGGCGGAACCACCGAAGCCCGGCAAATGGCCGGAAAGCTGGCCGCGCGCGCGGATATTTCGGTCATACTGTCGCTGGCCGGCCGCACCGAAAACCCGGCCGCGCAGGGGGTGCCGGTGCGGGTCGGCGGCTTCGGCGGTGCCGGCGGGCTGGCGGCGTATCTCCGCCAGAACAAGATCGACCTGCTGATCGACGCCACGCATCCCTATGCGGCGCGAATCTCCGCCAATGCGGCGGAAGCAGCGCGCATGACCGGCGTGCCTATCGTTGCGCTCAGGCGTCCCGGATGGGAGGCGGTCGAAGGTGATCGCTGGATGTTGGTCGACACCGTTGCCAGCGCGGTGACGGCTTTGGGATCGGTGCCGCGCCGCGTGTTCCTGGCGCTCGGGCGACAGGAGGTCGCTGCCTTCAAGGCCGCTCCCCAGCATCATTATCTCATCCGCAGTGTCGACCCGGTCGAGCCCAGGCTCGCTGTGCCCGACGCGACCTATCTCTTGGCGCGCGGGCCGTTTCGGGAAGTCGACGAACATGCATTGCTTCTGCAACACCACATCGAAGTCGTTGTTTCCAAAAACAGCGGCGGGGAGGCGACCTACGGCAAGATCGCGGCGGCGCGAGCGCTGGGAATCGAGGTGGTGATGATCCGCAGGCCGGCGCTGCCGGACGTCACGTCGGCTGAGACCGTCGAATGTCTTGCCGCGATGGTCGATCATTTTCTGGTCGGTCATGTTCTTGGGCCTGCTGCCGAACGCGGCGTGTAGACCAGCGCGGCCTTGTCACCCCGTTTGATGATCCTGGTTTCCGGCGAGCCGATGATGATGCAGGTCGACATGTCGGCCTTCGCGGCATCGGCGTCGGCCAGCAGAAAAACCTCGATGCGCTCGTCGGGACGGCCGGCGGCACGGCCGAAGATCACCGGCGTGGTGCCGGGCAGGATCGCAGCAAGGCATTCGAAAGCGCGGCCTAGCTGCCATGGGCGCGCCTTGCTGATCGGATTGTAGAGCGCGATTACGAAGCCGGCGCCGGCTGCCGCCAGCAGGCGTAGCTCGATCAGGTCCCACGGCTTCAGATTGTCGGACAGCGAGATGGCGCAGAAATCATGGCCGAGCGGCGCGCCGATGCGGGCGGCGACGGCGAGCATGGCGGTGATACCGGGCACGATGGCGATGTCGACCGCGCGCCATTCGGGTGGGCCCGCCTCGATCGCCTCGCAGACGGCCGCGGCCATGGCGAAGACGCCGGGATCGCCGCCCGACACGACGGCGACATCGTGGCCTTCCGCAGCCTTGAACAGCGCGTCCCTGGAGCGCGCGAGTTCCTCGCGATTGTCGGAAGCGACGCGAATCTGGTCGGGGCGCAGATCGAGCCGGTCGAGATAGGGTTTATAGCCGTAGAAGAATTTTGCCTCGGCAACGGCGCGGCTTGCCTCTGGCGTCACCTGGTCGGCGTTGCCGGGCCCGAGGCCGATGACAGTGAGGCGGCCGCTCATGCTTCGGCTTTCAATGCGCTTGGCCGGCCCGACCAGCCGGCCACCAGCACGATGGCGAAATAAGGCGCCTGGTCATCCTTTTTGTCGGCAAGCCGCATCGAGACACCGCCCGGCATGGTGCCGCGCTCGACATAGATGGCCCGCGCCAGCTTGTCGGTTGCCTCCAGCGCGCGCTTGATCTTGGGCAGGTTGCGGCCGACCTTCATGATCACCGCAGCGTCGGTATCGGCGAGGCGACGCGTCAGCTCGAATTCGCTCATGGTGCCCGGCAGCACCGTCAGCACGTCGTCGCCTTGGACGATAGGCAGGCCGGTCGCCGACCAGCAGCCGGACATGGCGGTGACGCCGGGAATGACTTCGCTCGGAAAGCGGTGCGCCAGCCGGACATGAAGATGCATGTAGGAGCCGTAGAAAAGCGGGTCGCCCTCCGAGAGCACCGCGACCATCCTGCCGGCGCTGAGGTGCTCGGCGACCTTTTCGGCCGATTGCTCATAGAAATCGGTGATCTGCGAGCGGTAATCGCTGTGATCCTTGTCGATTTCGGTCGTCACCGGATAGAGCAGCGGCAGTTCAATCAAATCGGGGCGAAAATGGGTTTCGACGATGGCCCGGGCGTTGCTGTTGTTGCCGCGCTTGGCGAAATGCGCGACGACATCGGCCTCGGCCAGCGCGCGCACTGCCTTCAGCGTCAAGAGTTCCGGGTCGCCAGGACCGGTGCCGACGCCGACAAGCCTGCCTTTTGCAATCGCATTCATAGGCCCGGCCTCGCCAATGCATTGAGGGCGGCGGCGGTCATGGCGCTGCCGCCCAGCCGGCCGCGCACGATGGCGTAAGGCACGCCATAGGAATTTTCGGCCAGCGCATCCTTCGATTCAGCGGCGCCGACAAACCCGACCGGCATGCCGATGATCGCCGCCGGCTTCGGGGCGCCGTCGCGCAGCTTTTCCAGCAGATAGAAAAGGGCTGTCGGCGCATTGCCGATGGCGACGACCGAACCGGCCATGCGCTCGCCCCACAGGTCGATCGCCGCGGCCGAGCGGGTGTTGCCGATCTTTTTCGCGATGTCGGCTGTCCGCGGATCGCGCAGCGTACAGATCACCTCGTTGCCGGCCGGAAGCCGGGCGCGCGTGACGCCGTGCGAGACCATCTGCGCGTCGCAGAAGATCGGCGCGCCGGCCCCCAACGCCGTGCGCGCGGCGGCGACGAAATCGCTCGAGAAAACGAAATGTCGCGCTGCCTCGACCTGGCCGCAGGCGTGGATCATGCGGATAGCGATTTCGGCCTCGGCTTCGGAAAAGCGCGACAGGTCGGCCTCGGCGCGGATGATGGCGAAGGAGCGCTCGTAGATCGCCGTGCCGTCATGGATGTAGTCGTAGGCGTTCTGGGCGGGCATGCTCATTCCTGTCGGTAGATTTCGGTGATGCCGGCCGCGCCGAGCCTTGCCAGGCAGGCGGCAGCGGTTTCGCCGGGATGTCGTGCGCTGCGGATCACCGCTGCAACGCGGCCGATGCCGTGCGCGGCGTCGTAGCCCGGCCTGTATCCGGCGGGCAATGCCTTTGCCGTCCCGTCCACGACAAGTCCGGCTCCGTTTTCGCCACCGACCAGGGTCAGCGCCGCCGGGCCGGGATGGGCACAGCCCTTGGCGCAGCCGGAGATGTGCAGCGTTAAGGAGGAATCGAGGATATCGCGGTTTTCCACGGCGATGGTCTCGGCGATGTCGCGGGTGGCGATGCGGCCGGAGGCGCAGGCGGGTGCGCCGGGGCAGGCGGCGATCCTGGTGCTCGGATCGGCTGCGTCGGTGACAAAGCCGAGGGCTGCGGCTGCGTCTTGAAGGGACGAGCAGGCGGCTGGCGCAAGGCCGAGGAAAAGCAGCGCGCGCTGCGGCGCCGGGCGGACTTCGGTCGCGCCGAGGGCGAGGGCACTCCGCACGAGAGTGACGATGTGGTCCGCCGGCATGCTGCCGAAGGGCAGACCGATGCCGAGGGCGGCACTGCCGGCTGCCAGATCGAAAACTCCGATGGGCCGGCGATCCTTCGCGCCCCCCTCTGTCCTGCCGGACATCTCCCCCTCTAGGGGGGAGATTGCGCCTTCGCCTCCGCTTTCGCCAATCGCCGAAGGTGCTGGGGGGAAGCCGCCGGCGAAGCTGCCGATCTCCCCCCTTGTGGGGGAGATGTCCGGCAGGACAGAGGGGGGCGCGAAGGATCGCCAACTTGCGAGAGATCTCAGCTGCCTCGCCGTCAAATCCCGCGCATGGGCATCGCGGCCCTTTTCGGCAACCATCCTGAGAATGGCGACGGCGATGTCACAAGCCGCATCTTCCTCGGACATCGCCAGCGGCGTGGCACCCTGCGCATCTCCGGCGAGCGATACCCGCCACTTAATTCCGTCGGCGGCCCGCACCCCGACCAGCCTGACATCGGCCGTAACCGCATCCATTGTCAGCTGCCCGCCGCCGTCGACGATCACCGAAACCTTCGGGCCAAGGCGTTGCGTAACACCGGCGTCCTCAATTGCCGCCCGAATCCGCTCCGCCATCGGGCGCGGGTCGGCTATCTCCTCCAGGTCGAGCCCAGCCAGCGGGCCGGTCTCTACCGGCACGCCGGTGCGCACCGCGATGCCCAGCGCATCGACCTCCATCGCCAGCAGCCGCGCGCTTGCCGGCGTCAGGCCGCGGATCTGCAGGCTGCCGCGGGCGGTCACTTCCATGATGCCGTTGCCATGGCGCAAGGCGGATTCGCAGAGTCCGATCAACGATTTCGGCAACAGTCCTCCAGCGACCGGATTGAGCCGCACCAGCAGCCCGTCGCCGGTCTGCATCGGCGCCGACAAAGCGGGGCAGGCGCCACGGCGCGAGAGAGCGTTCATGCCGCCACTCCCAGAGCTTGCGCTTCGGCAATCAGTGCGGCGAGATCGTCATCGATGGAATTGCGCAGCGGATGCCAGAGCCCGCGCCGCCGTGCCGAGAGAAAACGCTCGGCGATGACTTTTGCGGCTGAAGGGTTTTCGCGCAGGATGAAGGCGCGGACCACGGGGTCGCCGAGATAGGCGTCGTGCACGGCCTCGATAAGCGTGCCCGATATGGCATGGGTAGTCTCAGCAAAGCCGACAAGCCGGTCGACCGTCTCGGCGAATTCCGAGGCGCCGCGCGGGCCATGACGCATCTGGCCGGCGATGAAGCGCGGATTGACGGCGCGTGCCCGCACGACGCGCGACACGGCCTCACTGATAGAGCGCGGCTTCGGTCTTTGCGGGTCCGTGGTGTCGAGCACGATTACGTCGGCGTTTTTGCCGAGCGCGGCAAGTGCTGCCGAAAAGCCGCCGATGAAGGCGACGTCGGCCGAGCCTTCGAGGATGTCGCGGCCGGGGTCGTCGCCGGTATGAACCAGAAGGTCGGCCTCGGCGAGGCGATCCTCGAACGCGCCGGGCGCCGAAATGCCTTTGCCCTCGGAGCCGCCATAGGCGTGCGAGGTGGCGCCGAGATAGGTGCGGCCGATCTCTTCGCGCGCGGCCCAGTCGCCGCTCGACAACAAGTCCTCGACGCCCGCGCCGTAAGTGCCCGGCGAGGTGCCGAAAATGCGCGGGCTGATCTTGCCGTCGATGCGGGTCCTAGCGGCGAGCGGGTTTTCCGAATCGTCCTCGTCGCGGGTCGCCACCGCGTTGGCCGCGGCGTCGATCAGCGCGATCTGGGTCGGGAACATGTCGCGGAACAGGCCCGATATGCGCCAGGTGACATCGATGCGCGGACGGCCGAGTGTTGCCGGCGGCAGCACGTCTATGCCGGTGATGCGGCCGGTGGCGGAATCCCATTGCGGCCGGCAGCCCATCAGCGCCAGGCCTTGCGCGATCTCCTCACCGCCGGTGCGCAGCGAGGCCGAGCCCCACAGGTCGATGACCAGCGAGCGCGGCCAGTCGCCATGCGATTGCCTGTGGCTGCGGACCACTTCTTCCGCTGCCACCTTGCCCAGATCATAGGCGGTCGGCGTCGGCATGGTGCGTGGGTCGGCGGTGAACAGATTGCGGCCGGTCGGCAGAACATCGCGCCGACCCCGTGCCGGCGCACCGGCCGGACCGGCAGCGACGTGGCGGCCGTCGAGGGCGGCAAGCAGCGCGGTTTTTTCAGCTGCCGCGCTTTCCCGCCGCAACGGATCAGCCTCGCCTTCCGGCGAGCGGCCGTAAATGTGCAGGCCGTCCTTGATGGCGAAATCCTTGAGATCGCAGAGCCAGGCGTCGATGCGGCGCAAAGCCTCGTCGGCTGCGTCGGTCCTGGCGACGCCTGCCTCTGAGGCGAGGCCGGTCTTTTCCGCCGTCTCGACGATCAGCTTCGCCAGGCGGTCGCGGCGGCGGCGGTCGAGCCCGTCGGCCTGGGCATATTCGTCAACCAGTCGTTCAAGCCTATGCTGGTTTTCGTCCAGCCCGGCGCCGGTCAGCGGCGGCGGCAGATGGCCGAGCGTGACGGCGGCAATGCGCCGCTTGGCCTGCGCTGCCTCTCCCGGGTTGGAGACGATGAAGGGATAGATGACGGGCAAGGGACCGGTGACTATCTCGGGAAAGCAGTTTTCGCTGAGCGCCACGGTCTTGCCGGGCAGCCACTCCAGCGTGCCGTGGGCGCCGACATGGACAATAGCATGGATGCCGAGCGACTTGCGCAGCCAGAGGCCAAAGGCGACCAGCGCATGGCGCGGCGGCAGCATCGGGTCGTGATAGTCGGCGCGGCGGTCGGCTGAGCGCCCGCGGTCAGGTGCGAGTGCCACGGTGACGTTGCCGAAGGTGGCTGCGCGGAAGGCGAATTTTGCGGCGCTAGGCGCCTGAACACCCCTCTCTGTCCTGCCGGACGTCTCCGGCAGGACAGAGGGGGGTGCCTCGCACAAACTTGTCTCACCTGCCGCATTCCCCCATGCGGCCGTCACGGCAGCTATCGCTTCAGCAGGCAATTCCGCCGAGTACCCGAGATAGTCCTCAATCCCCAACCCTTCACCTCCACGCTCCAGCGTCTCCAGCAACTCGCGCGGCGTTTGCGGAATCCTCTCAACGGCGTAGCCCTGTTCGCTCAGGTCGTGCAGCATTGCCAGCACGCTGGACGGCACGTCGAGACCAACCGCGTAGCCGGTGCGACCGGGGGCGCTCGGATAGTCGGGGATCAGGATGGCGAGCTTGCGCTCCGCACGCGGCGTCCGCTGCAGGCGCACGAAGGCCTCGACACGGTTCGCCACTTGCGCCACGCGGTCGGGCTCAGGCCGGTTGGCGAAGGCGCGGAAGGCCAGCGCCGGGTCGGTTTCGCTTTCGCCCTTGAATGAAATGGCGCCGGCCAGGATGCGGCCGTCGAGCTCGGGCAGGACGACATGCATGGCAAGGTCGGCGGGCGCCAGGCCGCGCTGATTGGTTTGCCAGATGTCGCGGCGGGTGGTCGCGACGATGACCTGGAACACCGGCACGCCGGCGCGGTCGAACAGGGTTTCGACACCGGGCTCGGCACCCGAGGCGAAAGCCGTCGCAGTGATGATGGCGGCAGGCTTCAGGGTTGCGAGCGCGGTTTCGACAAAGGCGAGCGACGCCGGGTCCTTGAGGCTGGAGACGAACATAGGCACGGGAGCCATGCCGCGGTGGCGCAGGGCTTCGAAAAGCGCGTCGATGGGCGCGACATCGGCCGCGAGCAGCATCGAACGGTAGAAGAGAATTGGCACGACGTCCCCCTCCCCCTCGAGGGGAGGGTGGCCCGCAGGGCCGGGTGGGGTCGTCACGGCAGTGCGCGACGTTTTGTGTAGGCGCGCTTCGGAGAGGACCCCACCCCCGGCCTGCGGCCGGACCCTCCCCTCGAGGGGGAGGGGGACGCCGCGTTCTACGACCCCCAGTCCCGGCTCGTAAAATCCCGCCTTTGGCACGCTAACAGGTTCGGCTACCGCCGCACCCGATCCAGCGAGACTTGCCAGCCTCTGCACCAGCGCCGTCATATTCGCCGGTCCACCCTCGCGGAAATAGCCAAGCAGGCCGTCCAACTCCTCGCGCGGCAGCGTCGAGCCTTCGATCAGCCGCAAATCCTCGTCGTGGCTCTCGCCCGGCAGCAGCGCCAGCTTGATACCGCGATTTCGCGCGATAACGGCGAGCTGGTCGCAGCCATAGCGCCACCACTCGTAGCCGCCGAGGATGCGGACCAGAATGACCTTGGCGTGGCGGGCGACACTGTCAATCCACAGGTCGACGGACATCGGATGGCGCAGGTCGCGCAAGGCGGCGAGCCGCATCGACGGCAGGCGGTGCGCATCTGCCTTCCACGCCGCCGCCAGCCCGGCCAGGTCGCTGTCGGTGAAGGACAGCGCCACGACATCCGCAGGCGTTTGCCTGAGATCGACAGGCTCGGCGAGATCGTCGAGCGAGGCGGATGTGGTGGTGAGGATGTGCATCGCGGCTCGTACCTGGGGTCAGCCGGCGAGGATACGCTCGATGGCCGGGCGGTTCAGCCCTTTCAGGCCGATGACGACTAGGCGCGAGCGGCGGTCGTCTTCAGCGGTCCAGGCGCGGTCGTAATAGTGGTTGACGCGCGGACCGACGGCCTGCAGCAGGAGCCGCATCGGCTTGCCGCCGACTTCGACGAAACCCTTGACGCGCAACACGTTTTCTTCCTCCGCCGCCGTGGCGACCCGTTGTGCGAGCTCGTCCGGGTTGGACACGGACGCGATGTCGATGACGAACGAGTCAAAATCGTCATGTTCGTGGTCGAGCTCGTCGTCGTGGTGGGTCTTGCGGTTCTCGATGTCGTCCTCGACGGCGAGGCCGAGGCCGAGCAGCACCGACGGGTCGACCTTGCCTTGCGAAGTCGGTACGATCTTCACCGCCCGCGCAACGTGCTTGCCGATGACGGCATTGGCACGGGCCGCGCCGGCTGCGTCCATCAGGTCGCTCTTCGACAGGATGATCAGGTCGGCGCAGGCGAGCTGGTCTTCGAACACTTCCTCGACCGGATCGTCATGGTCGAGCGTCTCGTCCTGCGCGCGCTGCGCCTGCAGGGCGTCCATGTCGTTGGCTACGCGGCCATCAGCCAGCGCCGGTCCGTCGACCACGGCAATGACGCCGTCCACCGTCACGCGGCTTTTCACCGACGGCCACTGGAAGGCCTGGACCAGCGGCTTGGGCAAAGCGAGGCCGGATGTCTCGATCAGGATGTGGTCGACCCTCGGCGTCAGCGACAGGATCTGGTCCAGCGCCGGGACGAAATCATCGGCGACGGTGCAGCAGATGCAACCATTGGCCAGCTCGACGATGTTTTCCTCGGGGCAGGTGTCGATGGCGCAGCCCTTCAGGATCTCGCCGTCGATGCCGATGTCGCCGAACTCGTTGACGATGATGGCCAGCCGCTTGCCTTTGGCGTTTTCGAGCAAATGGCGGATCAATGTCGTCTTGCCGGCGCCGAGAAATCCGGTGACCACGGTGCAGGGAACGCGCGAAAGGGAGGCAGCGGTCATATCAAGTCCTTCAGAAGGTCAAGGGGAGGGATGCGGGCAACGAGGCCGCGCTTTAGGCAATCGGGACGGCCGCGCCATGGAATGAGCCCATCCGTCGAGGTGGCGAACAGCTTTGCCCCGGTGACGAGATCGGCGCCGCTGGTCGTGGTCAGATCACCGAAGACGTAGCTCCAGCAGCCGTCGCGCAGCATGGCCGCGCTGAGCCGGCGCTTGCAATTGCCGAGGCATTCGACGGTGCGGATTTTGATGTTTTCGCTGGAAGCGGCGCGGCGCGTGTCCTCTGCGAGCAGTTCGCCGGCGCGCGGATGAGCGTCCGAACCGGTCTCGTCACGGCAGGACGAGCAGACGATGACGGTAACGCCGGCCGGGGAATCACCATGGCCGGACAATAAATCCGCTGTCTCAGCCGGAAAACTGCTGTCGCGTTCCAAATCAGGCTCCTTGCCCGGAAAACCCGCCAGGCGATCGGATTCTTATGTCCTAGACGGCAGGTCTCCTGGCTCGCGGGTCATCGCCTGGGTGCCGCCTTCCCGGGAATATCCCAGTGGTTTTCGGCCGAGGCTCGTCGCTTACAGTTGCGGGGACAGCCGCGGATTTGAAATCGAGATTTCGCACCGCATTCCCTCTTGGCCCCTGCCGTTGCGGGCAGGGGACCGTCTGGAACGGATTTAGGCTTGTGGAGGCAGTCGTGTCAACGCACGTCTATGCCGCGGCGATATCCGCGAGCGGCCGGCCGAGGTCGCCGGCAGCGGTCACCTCGATGCGTTCCAGGCCGAGCCAGCCCTGCATCTGCTTCAATTCTTCGAAAAGCTCGGCAGCGGTTTGTGGCGGGGCGCCGGGCTCCGCATAGGCGGCATGGACGCGCAATACGCCGGCCGGACGGTCGGCCCTGAGGTCGACGCGCCCGACGATGCTGTCGCCGAGCAGGAATGGCAGCACATAATAGCCATACCGGCGCTTTTCGGCCGGCGTGTAGATCTCGATGCGGTAGTGGAAGTCGAACAAGCGCTCGGTGCGCGACCGCTCGAAGACGACGGGATCGAACGGCGCGAGCAAGGCGCGCGCCTCGATCCTGCGCGGCAAACGGGCGTCGTTGTGGAGATAGGCTGTTTTGCTCCAGCCTTCGACGCTCACCGGCAACAGGTCGCCGGCCTCGACCAACTCCTCGATGCGGCCCTTGATGTCGGCGGGCGAGAGGCGGAAATAGTCGCGCAGGTCGCCTGCCGTGGCGATGCCGTGGGCGCGGGCCGAGATGCGCAGCAATTCGCGGTGAGCATCCTCGGGACAGGGAACCGGTAGCGCGAGTACCGCCGGCGGCAGCACGCGCTCCGGCAGATCGTAGAACCGCTCGAAGCCGCGGCGATGCGCCGTGGTGATGCGGCCGGCCCAGAACAGCCACTCGAAGGCATGCTTGGCATGGCTCCAGCCCCACCAGCCGCCCGAACCCTTCTGGCCTTCGAAAGCCGACGCCGCGATCGGGCCTCGTTCGGCGACCTCGCGATAGATGTCTTCGATATAGGCGGCGTGCTCGCGGCCCCATTTGGCCAGTCCGCTGTACATTTCGTCGCCGCGTTCGGCCCGCTGCATGCGCCAGCGCATCAGCGGATAGGTCTCGACCGGCAAGAACGAGGCTTCATGCGCCCAATACTCGAAGACCATGCGCTTGCGCGTGACGGCGGCGTTGTCGAGCAACGCCAGCTTGTAAGGGCCAAGCCGCGAATAAAGCGGCATATAGTGGGCGCGCACCACGGCGCTGACGGAATCGATCTGCAGCAGGCCGGTACGGGCAAGCACGCGGGCCAGATGCCGGCGGTCAGGCGTGCCGGTGGGGCGCGGGTCATTGAATCCCTGTGCCGCCAGCGCAATGCGGCGGGCCATGGCAAGCGAGATTTTTTCCTTCATGAAGGCGGCATCCGGACGATTTTGGACAGAGAAAATGACCTGCGATTCCGTGCCATGCTAGCAGGGTTTTGGCGGCATCCATGTCAGGAGAGAAAAGTGGAGTAAAAAGTGAAGGAAATCAAACAGGAGCGGATCGGACCAGTTTTCCCGGATATGCCGTCCAGCACCGCGATTTGAACAAGGTTTGACTTGCTTCGCCGAAAGCGCTGCGCTAACCCTCGCCGCGTTGCAGCATAGAGCCCCCTTAAAACGGTTCAGTGGTTAAACTGTCACGCTTCCGCAAGTGGGTCCGGTGCTGTAATCAGAGTGGATTGGCCGCAACGGAAAGCTGCAGAATGAACGCATTGTTGAGTTCGTACCTGCCCATCGTCCTGTTCATCGGCGTGGCGCTGGTCGTCGGACTGGCGCTGCTCGCCGCACCCTTCCTGGTGGCCTATCGCAACCCCGATCCGGAAAAGCTTTCGGCCTATGAGTGCGGCTTCAACTCGTTCGACGACGCCCGCATGAAATTCGACATCCGCTTCTACCTGGTGTCGATCCTGTTCATCATCTTCGATCTGGAGGTGGCCTTCCTGTTTCCGTGGGCGGTGTCGTTCAGTCAGATCGGCATGCTCGGTTTCTGGTCGATGATGGTGTTTTTGGCGGTGCTGACCATCGGCTTTGCCTATGAATGGAAAAAAGGAGCGCTGGAATGGGATTGAACGACAGTTCCGGTACGCTCGTCGCGCCGAAGCCCAAGGGCCTCATCGACCCCAACACCGGCAGGCCGGTCGGGTCCGACGATCCATTCTTCCTGGAGATCAACAACGAGCTCGCCGACAAGGGCTTTCTCGTCACCTCGACCGAGGCGCTGATCACCTGGGCGCGCAGCGGCTCGCTGATGTTCATGACCTTTGGCCTCGCCTGCTGCGCCGTCGAGATGATCCATACTTCGATGCCGCGCTATGACTCGGAGAGGTTCGGTGTCGCGCCGCGCGCGTCCCCGCGCCAGTCCGACATCATGATCGTCGCCGGCACGCTGACCAACAAGATGGCGCCGGCGCTGCGCAAGGTCTACGATCAGATGCCGGAGCCGCGCTACGTCATCTCGATGGGCTCCTGCGCCAATGGCGGCGGCTATTATCATTATTCCTATTCGGTGGTGCGCGGCTGCGACCGCATCGTGCCGGTCGACATCTACGTGCCCGGCTGCCCGCCGAGCGCCGAAGCGCTGCTTTACGGCATCCTTCTGCTGCAGAAGAAGATCCGCCGCACCGGCACGATCGAGCGGTGAGCGGCATGACCCAGGCGTTGAATGACCTCTCGACCTATCTCGGCGAGAAGCTGATCGGCCGGATCGGCGCGGCGGTGTTCGCCTATGGCGAACTCACCATCTCGGTCGAGCCGCGCGACCTGATCGAGGTGGTGACCTTCCTGCGCGACGACCCGAAATGCCAGTTCATTTCGATCATCGACGTCTGCGGCGCCGATTATCCATCGCGGGCGAAGCGCTTCGACGTCGTCTATCATTTGCTGTCGCCGAGACAGAATATCCGCATCCGAATCAAGGTCCAGGCCGACGAAGAGACGCTGGTGCCGTCGATCACCGGGATTTATCCCGGCGCCGACTGGTTCGAGCGCGAGACCTATGATCTCTATGGCGTGCTGTTTTCAGGCCATCCCGATCTGCGGCGGATTCTGACCGATTACGGCTTTGAAGGCCATCCGCTGCGCAAGGACTTTCCGCTGACCGGCTTCGTCGAGGTGCGTTACGACGACGAAGCCAAGCGCGTCATCTACGAGCCAGTGGAGCTCAAGCAGGAATTCCGCAATTTCGATTTTCTGTCTCCGTGGGAAGGTACGGATTACGTGCTTCCGGGGGATGAAAAGGCAAAGCAGTAAATGGCTGAAACCTCCGTTCGCAACTTCAACATCAATTTTGGCCCGCAACATCCAGCGGCGCACGGCGTTTTGCGCCTGGTGCTGGAGCTTGACGGCGAAGTCGTCGATCGCGTTGACCCGCATATCGGGCTGTTGCACCGCGGCACGGAAAAGCTGATCGAGGCCAAGACTTATCTGCAGGCCGTGCCCTATCTCGACCGGCTCGATTATTGCGCGCCGATGAACCAGGAGCATGCCTTTGCGCTTGCCGCCGAGCGTCTGCTCGGCATCGAGGTGCCGAAGCGCGGCCAGTTGATCCGAGTGCTCTATTCGGAAATCGGCCGCATCATGTCGCATATCCTCAATGTGACGACGCAGGCGATGGATGTCGGCGCGCTGACGCCGCCGCTGTGGGGCTTCGTCGAGCGCGAAAAGCTGATGGTGTTCTACGAGCGCGCCTCGGGTTCGCGCATGCACGCGGCCTATTTCCGCCCCGGCGGCGTGCATCAGGATCTGCCGCAGAAGCTGATCGAGGACATCGGCAAGTGGATCGACCCATTCCTGAAATCGGTCGACGACCTCGACTCACTCTTGACCGGCAACCGCATCTTCAAGCAGCGCAATGTCGACATCGCGACGGTGTCTCTGGCCGACGCCTGGGCCTGGGGTTTTTCCGGCGTCATGGTGCGCGGCTCGGGCGCGCCGTGGGACCTGCGCAAATCGCAGCCCTACGAATGCTATGCCGAGCTGGATTTCGACATTCCGATCGGCAAGAACGGTGACTGTTTCGACCGCTATCTGGTGCGCATGGAAGAGATGCGGCAGTCGGCGAAAATCATGCGCCAGTGCGTCGATCTGTTGCTCGGTAAGGAGGGCAGCGGGCCGGTGTCCAACCTTGACGGCAAGGTGGTGCCGCCGAAGCGCGCGGCGATGAAGCGCTCGATGGAAGCGCTGATCCATCATTTCAAGCTCTACACCGAAGGCTACCGCGTGCCGGCCGGCGAGGTCTATGCGGCGGTCGAGGCGCCGAAGGGCGAGTTCGGCGTCTATCTCGTCTCCGACGGCACCAACAAGCCCTATCGCTGCAAGCTGCGCGCGCCCGGCTTCGCGCATCTCCAGGCCATGGACTTTTTGTGTCGCGGCCACATGTTGGCCGACGTCACCGCCGTGTTGGGTTCACTCGACATCGTGTTTGGTGAGGTCGATCGGTGATGATGGGAATGGCTCGACCGTCAAAGGCGTTTCTGGCCGCGGCATGCCTTGCGGCTTCCGCTGAAGTGTCGCTTGCTGGGTCCCGTGAGGGTCTCTCGTCGGCCGATCTTCTCAAAGAGGGGTTCAAGCTTATTGCAGAAGGCGATCTGCTTACAGTCCGTGGCTTGAGCACCCAGACCCCAGCAATGGATGAGGGCATTCTTGTCCATGGCCGGCCGTCGACATCGTCCAACTGCGCGGTTCATGACAACCTCGTAGCGTCATTGATCCCCGAAGAATATCGTTGCAAGCCAATAGCTTGGGTGTATAGCCGCTATGACGGATACATCCGCCTGAAGCGTGGAAATGAAGAGTTCGTATGCGTTTTGGGGCGATCCGAGGATTGCTATCGCGCCTACAACTCTAACCAGTAGAAACATAGAAGCGAAATCGTAATGTCAGTCCGTCGTCTCGCAGAAGCCAGCCTCCAGCCAGCCTCCTTCGCCTTCAACCGGGCGAATGCGGCGGCGGCGAAGCAGTGGATCAAGAAATATCCGAAGGGGCGCGAGCAGTCCGCCATCATTCCCTTGCTGATGCTGGCGCAGGAACAGGAAGGCTGGGTGACCAAGGCGGCGATCGAGACGATCTCCGACATGCTCGACATGCCCTATATCCGTGGGCTGGAAGTCGCCACCTTCTATACGCAATACCAGCTCAATCCGGTCGGCACCCGCGCTCATATCCAGGTCTGCGGCACCACGCCCTGCATGCTGCGCGGCTCGGAAGCGCTGATGGATGTGTGCCGCTCGAAAATCCATCACGACCAATTCCACACCAACGACAAGGGCACGCTGTCGTGGGAAGAGGTCGAATGCCTCGGCGCCTGCGTCAACGCACCGATGGTGATGATATTCAAGGACACCTATGAGGATTTGACGCCGGAGCGGCTTGCCGAGATCATCGACCTCTATGACGCCGGCAAAGGTGCTTCGGTGACGCCAGGACCGCAAAACGGCCGCATCACCTCTGAGCCGGCCAGTGGCCTGACGACCCTCAAGAGCGAAAAGGCGATCCTCAAGGCGACCCGCGACCGGGAAACCAGGGCGGCGACCAAGGCCACCAAGGATGCAGAGCCGGCGGCTGCCGTCGCAGCATCAGTTCCGCCAACTGCTCCTGCCGCGCCGGCGCCGGTTGCGCCCTCGAATGCCAGCAAGCCGAAGACCGACGCGGTCGAGACCAACCCGGCGCTGAAATCGCCGTCGGCGACGAAAGTCGCGCCCGCGGCGGAAAGGGCGGCGAGCGTCGCAGCGCCTCTGCATTCGGCCGCCAATGCCAACAAGGCCGAACCGCAGGTCGAGGACGTCTCGAAACAGCGCAAGGGCCCCAAGAACAAGGCCGAGCCGGCGTCTGCTTTCAAAGCGCCGGAGGCCAAGGTCAAACCGGCGAAGACTGTCGCCAAGGCGGCCAAGCCGTCGCCCGGAAACAGGAGCCGGCCGACCGGCAAGAAGCCGGTCTGAGGAACGAGCAATGCTTCAGGACAGAGACCGCATCTTCAACAACATCTACGGCCGCTTCGACAAGTCGCTGGCCGGTGCCATGGCGCGCGGCGCCTGGGACAACACGCCCGGCATCGTTGCCAAGGGGCGCGAGTGGATCGTCAACGAGATGAAGGCATCGGGCCTGCGCGGCCGCGGCGGCGCCGGTTTCCCGACCGGGCTCAAATGGTCGTTCATGCCCAAGCAAAGCGACGGCCGGCCGAGCTATCTCGTCGTCAATGCCGACGAATCCGAGCCCGGCACCTGCAAGGACCGCGACATACTGCGCCATGACCCGCACACGCTGGTCGAAGGCTGCCTGCTTGCCGGCTTCGCCATGGGCGCGGTCGCCGCCTACATCTATGTGCGCGGCGAGTTCATCCGCGAGCGCGAGGCGCTGCAACGCGCCATAGACGAGGCCTATGCGGCCAAGCTGATCGGCAAGAACAACACCTCCGGCTACGATTTCGACATTTACATGCACCATGGCGCCGGCGCCTATATCTGCGGCGAGGAAACGGCGCTGCTCGAAAGCCTCGAGGGCAAGAAGGGCCAGCCGCGGCTGAAGCCGCCATTTCCGGCCAATGTCGGCCTCTATGGCTGCCCGACGACGGTCAACAATGTCGAGTCCATCGCGGTGGCGCCGACCATCCTGCGCCGCGGTGCCGCCTGGTTCTCGTCCTTCGGCCGGCCCAACAATGTCGGCACCAAGCTGTTCTGCATCTCCGGCCACGTCAACAATCCGTGCACCGTCGAAGAGGCGATGTCGATCCCGTTCCGCGAACTGATCGAGACGCATTGCGGCGGCATTCGCGGCGGCTGGGACAACCTGCTGGCGGTCATTCCGGGCGGCGCCTCGGTGCCGCTGGTGCCGGCCGAGCAGATCATCGACGCGCCGATGGATTTCGACGCGCTGCGCGACCTGAAATCGGGCCTCGGCACGGCGGCTGTCATCGTCATGGACAAATCGACCGATATCGTGAAAGCGATCGCGCGGCTGTCCTATTTCTACAAGCACGAGAGCTGCGGCCAGTGCACGCCCTGCCGTGAGGGCACCGGCTGGATGTGGCGGGTGATGGAACGGCTGGTGCGCGGCGAGGCGCAGAAGCGTGAGATCGACATGCTGCTCGACGTGACGAAGCAGGTCGAGGGCCACACGATCTGTGCGCTGGGCGATGCGGCAGCATGGCCGATCCAAGGCCTGATGCGGCATTTCCGCGGCGAGGTGGAGCGGCGCATCGACGAGTTTTCGCGCAACGCGCACCGCGCCGAACCGGTGCTGGCGGCGGCGGAATAGAAGAATTCAAAATGCGGACGAATGTCTGACACGAGGAAACGAGCGCGGGGCAGACGGAAACGACCAGGAGACCACCTATGTCGCTGTTTTCGACACCCGACGATTTTACGCCCGATATGGACCCGTTGTTGAAGATGAACCAGGATCTGACCAGGATGATGCCGAAGGAGATGGCCAATGCCGCCAATCTCCTGGCGCATCCTGTCGCGGGCGCGGCGGCGATGACGGCACTCGGCATCGGCCTTGCCAACCACGCCTTTGGTATCTGGATGGGCGTGCTTTCAGGCGCGGCCGAGTCCTCGCAGCGGCTTTGGCAGCCGGTCGCCGAGGATTTCGAGGCTCGAACGGAACGCTTTTCCGCGACCGGCAAAAGCTCCTCGACCAAGGCACGCGCTGCGACCAAAACCCTGATTGCCGAGGCGCAGTCCTTCGCCAACGATGTGACCGACATTGCCACGAGCACCGCTGCGCGGAGCTTGGCGAATGCCAGCACCGTTGCAGCGGATGCGTCGGCCGGGCTGATGCCGGAGGATTTCAAGCAGCCCAAGCCGATGGATCGGCCAGCCGAGCCGGCTGACCTCAAGGCGATATCGGGCATCGGGCCGAAACTGGAAAAGGTGCTGAACGGCCTTGGCATCTGGACATACGCCCAGATCGCCGCGTGGACGCCGCAAGAGATCGCCTGGGTCGAAGATTACCTGTCGTTGAAGGGCCGCATCGGCCGTGACGGCTGGATCGGTCAGGCGGCCGCGTTGGCCGGGGCCAAAAAGTGAATTCAATATCGTGCGCGGTCTCGGCTGCGCCCGGAAGGAAAGATTGCGGAACGTCCGCAGGGGTTTGAGGCGAAATGGCAAAGCTCAAGGTCGACGGGAAAGAGATCACTGTACCCGACCATTACACGCTGCTGCAGGCGGCCGAGGACGCCGGCGCGGAAGTGCCGCGCTTCTGCTTCCACGAGCGGCTGTCGATCGCCGGCAATTGCCGCATGTGCCTGATTGAGGTGAAAGCCGGCCCGCCCAAGCCGCAGGCGTCCTGCGCCATGGGCGTGCGCGACCTGCGCCCCGGCCCGAACGGCGAGCCGCCGGAAATCTTCACCAACACGCCGATGGTCAAGAAGGCGCGCGAAGGCGTGATGGAATTCCTGCTGATCAACCATCCGCTGGACTGCCCGATCTGCGACCAGGGCGGCGAGTGCGACCTGCAGGACCAGGCGATGGCGTTCGGAGTCGATTCCTCGCGCTACCACGAGAACAAGCGGGCGGTCGAAGACAAGTATATCGGGCCGCTGGTCAAGACCATCATGAACCGCTGCATCCATTGCACGCGCTGCGTCCGCTTTACCACCGAGATTGCCGGCATCTCCGAGCTCGGCCTGATCGGCCGCGGCGAGGATGCCGAGATCACCACCTATCTCGAAAGCGCGATGACTTCGGAACTGCAGGGCAATGTCATCGACCTTTGCCCGGTCGGCGCACTGACCTCCAAACCTTACGCCTTCCAGGCACGGCCGTGGGAACTAACCAAGACCGAATCCATCGACGTGATGGACGCCGTCGGCTCGGCGATCCGCGTCGATAGCCGGGGCCGCGAAGTGATGCGCATCCTGCCGCGTACCAACGAGGCGGTGAACGAGGAATGGATTTCCGACAAAACCCGCTTCATCTGGGACGGCTTGCGCACGCAGCGCCTCGACCGCCCTTATGTCCGCAAGGACGGCAGACTGGCCCCGGCAAGCTGGGCCGAGGCTTTTGCCGCGATCAAGGAAGCGGTGTCGAATGCGGCACCTGAAAAGATCGGTGCCATTGCCGGCGATCTCGCAGCCGTCGAGGAGATCTACGCGCTGAAGCTTCTGATGGCTTCGCTCGGCTCGAAGAACACCGACTGCCGCCAGGACGGCGCCGCACTCGATCCGTCGCTCGGCCGGGCGAGCTATGTGTTCAACCCGACCATCGAAGGCATCGAACAGGCCGATGCGGTGCTGATCATCGGCGCCAATCCGCGCTTCGAGGCATCCTTGCTCAACGCCCGCATCCGCAAGCGCTGGCGGGCCGGCAATCTGCCGGTCGGCGTCATCGGCGATGTCGGCGATACGCGCTATGATTACGAGCAGGTCGGCGCCGGGCCGGAATCGCTGAAGGATCTGGCCGACGGCAACGGCAAGTTCTTCCAGCTGCTGAAGAAGGCGACGCATCCGCTGATCATCGTCGGACAGGGTGCGCTGGCGCGTCCGGACGGGGCGGCCGTGCTCGGCCAGGCGGCGAAGCTCGCCGTCGCCGTCAACGCTGCCAGGGCCGACTGGAACGGCTTTGCCGTGCTGCACACCGCCGCGGCACGCGTCGGCGGCCTCGATGTCGGGTTTGTGCCGGGCGAGGGCGGCAGGAACGTCGCCGGCATGCTGGGCGAGACCGATGTGCTGTTCCTGCTCGGCGCCGACGAAATCGATATGGCCAAGACCGGCGGCGCTTTCGTCGTCTATATCGGCACGCATGGCGACAAGGGCGCACACCGCGCCAACGTCATCCTGCCGGGTGCCGCCTATACCGAGAAGTCGGGCACCTTCGTCAACACCGAAGGCCGCGTGCAGCAGACCAACCGGGCCGGCTTCGCGCCCGGCGAGGCGCGCGAGGACTGGGCGATCCTTCGGGCACTGTCGGATGTGCTCGGCAAGAAGCTACCTTTCGATTCGCTGCCGCAGCTACGCGCAAAGCTCTATGCGGAATACCCGCATCTTGCCCGCATCGACCATGTCGTGGCCGGCGACCCGGCCAACATCGCCAGGGTTGCCAAGCTCGGCGGGCGGCTGAACAAGGGCACCTTCACCTCGCCGGTCAAGGATTTCTACCTGACCAACCCGATCGCGCGGGCTTCCGCGGTGATGGCCGAGTGCTCGGCTTTGGCGAAGAACGGCTTCAGGCAGGCGGCGGAGTAGACATGGACACCTTCTTCTCCTTCTACGTGCTGCCGGCGCTGCTGATCCTTTTGAAGTCGGTCGTGCTGATCGTCGTTCTGTTGATCTTCGTCGCCTATGTGCTTTACGCCGACCGCAAGATCTGGGCGGCGGTGCAATTGCGCCGCGGACCGAACGTCGTCGGCCCGTGGGGCACGCTGCAGGCGTTCGCCGATCTGCTGAAATTCGTCTTCAAGGAGCCGGTCATCCCGTCCGGCGCCAACAAGGGCGTTTTCCTGCTGGCGCCCTTGGTGTCGGCGGTGCTGGCGATCTCTGCCTGGGCGGTCATACCGGTCAATGAAGGCTGGGCGATCGCCAACGTCAATGTCGGCATCCTCTATGTCTTCGCCATCTCCTCGCTCGAGGTCTATGGCGTCATCATGGGCGGCTGGGCGTCCAATTCGAAATACCCCTTCCTCGGCGCGCTGCGCTCGGCGGCGCAGATGGTGTCCTACGAAGTCTCCATCGGTTTCGTCATTGTCACCGTGCTGCTTTGCGTCGGCTCGCTCAACCTGTCCGACATCGTCTTGTCGCAGCAGGACGGGCTGGGCACGCGGCTCGGCCTGCCCAACACCTTCCTCGACTGGCATTGGCTGTCGCTGTTCCCGATGTTCATCGTCTTCTTCATCTCGGCGTTGGCCGAGACCAACCGGCCGCCCTTCGACCTTGTGGAAGCCGAATCGGAACTCGTCGCCGGCCATATGGTCGAATATTCCTCGACGCCGTTCCTGTTGTTCTTCCTCGGCGAATATGTCGCCGTCGTCCTGATGTGCGCGCTGGCCACCATCCTGTTCCTTGGCGGCTGGCTGCCGCCCTTCAACTTCGCGCCGTTCACCTGGGTGCCGGGGCTGATCTGGTTCGTGCTCAAGGTCTGCCTGGTGTTCTTCATGTTCTCCATGGTGAAGGCGTTCGTGCCGCGCTACCGCTACGACCAGCTGATGCGGCTCGGCTGGAAGGTCTTCCTGCCGATCTCGCTGTTCATGGTGGTCGCCACCGCCGCCTTCCTCAAGATCACGGGGTTTGCGTGATGGGCAGTCTGATCGTTGGTTTTCTAGGCGCAGCTGTCGGCGTGCTTGTTGCGCTCTTTGGCAACGTCGTTGTGCTGCCCTACGTTTTGCGGCAACAGGACCAAAGGTTGGCAGCAAACTACCGAGTGCCGGTGTTTGGCTGGGACAAGCAGATATTGGCGTCGATGACGAGACTTGCATACCGTTTCCTGATGCCTGTCTTTTTCGGATTTATCGGCGCAATCGCTGCAACACAGATCTTTGGGGGTGCTGAATGAGTACGCTATCCCAGGCCGCCAAGTCACTGCTTTTGCAGGACTTCGTCAGCGCTTTCTTCCTGTCGATGCGCCAATTCTTCGCGCCGAAGGAGACCATCAACTATCCGCATGAAAAGGGGCCGGTCAGCCCGCGCTTCCGTGGCGAACATGCGCTGCGCCGCTACCCGAACGGCGAGGAACGCTGCATCGCCTGCAAACTATGCGAGGCGATCTGCCCGGCGCAGGCCATCACCATCGAAGCCGGCCCACGTCGCAATGACGGCACGCGGCGCACCGTGCGCTACGACATTGATATGGTGAAATGCATTTACTGCGGCTTCTGCCAGGAAGCCTGCCCGGTCGACGCCATTGTCGAGGGCCCGAATTTCGAATTCGCGACGGAGACGCGCGAGGAGCTTTATTACGACAAGGACAGGCTCCTGGCCAATGGCGACCGCTGGGAGCGTGAACTGGCGCGCAACATCTCGCTGGATGCGCCTTACCGCTGATATTTGACGCATGGACGGGGCGAGGGCCCTCGTTTAAGGAACACGCAACTTGCCGACCGGAGGCGGTGGCAAAAAACAGGACGAACGTCCTGTTCTGACAGGAAACCCGGGGGAACCCATGCTGAGTGGACTAGAGGCGGCCTTTTTCTACCTCTTCGCCTTTGTCGCGGTGGCATCGGCGTTCATGGTCATATCGGCGCGCAATCCCGTGCATTCGGTGCTGTTCCTGATCCTGACCTTCTTCAACGCCGCCGGCCTTTTCATGCTGACCGGCGCCGAGTTCCTGGCGATGATCCTGCTCGTCGTCTATGTCGGCGCGGTGCTGGTGCTGTTCCTGTTCGTCGTCATGATGCTCGACGTCGACTTCGCCGAAATGAAGGAAGGCGCCCTGCAATATGCACCGATCGGCGCGCTGGTCGGGCTGATCCTGGCGGCGGAGCTGATCGTGGTGCTCGGCGGCTATACATTCGCGCCGAAACTGGCGGCGACGGTCGCCAAGCCCATTCCGGACCTGGCCGCGCGCTCGAACACGGCAGCGCTCGGCGACATCCTCTATACGGATTACCTCTATTACTTCCAGGTGGCGGGGCTGGTGCTGCTGGTCGCCATGATCGGCGCCATCGTGCTGACGCTGCGCCACAAGCCGGGCGTCAAGCGGCAGTCGATCGCCGCCCAGGTCGGCCGCACGGCGGCAACCGGAGTGGAAATCCGCAAGGTCAAGACGGGCGAAGGAGTCTGAGATGGTCGTCGGCATCGCGCACTACCTGACCGTATCGGCGATCCTGTTCACGCTCGGCGTGTTCGGCATCTTCCTGAACCGCAGGAACGTCATCGTCATCCTGATGTCGATCGAGCTGATCCTGCTTGCGGTCAACATCAATTTCGTCGCCTTTTCGGCGGCGCTCGGCGATTTGGTCGGCCAGGTGTTCGCACTGTTCGTGCTGACGGTCGCGGCGGCCGAAGCGGCGATCGGCCTTGCCATTCTCGTCGTCTTCTTCCGCAACCGCGGCTCGATCGCGGTCGAAGACGTGAACATGATGAAGGGTTGACGGAACCACCATGTATCAGGCCATCGTCTTCCTTCCGCTGCTCGGCTTTCTGATCGTCGGCCTGTTCGGCACCTCGCTCGGGGCCAAGGCTTCCGAATACATCACCTCGGGCTTCCTGGTGATCGCGGCCGTGCTGTCGTGGGTCGCCTTCTTCTCGGTTGGCTTCGGCGGCGGCGAGGTGTTCACCGTGCCGGTGATGCGCTGGATCCAGTCGGGCGGGCTGGAGGCGTCGTGGGCGCTCAGGATCGACACGCTGACGGTGGTGATGCTGGTAGTTGTCAACACGGTGTCGTCGCTGGTCCACATCTACTCGATCGGCTACATGCATCACGATCCGGACCGGCCGCGCTTCTTCGCCTATCTGTCGCTGTTTACCTTCGCCATGCTGATGCTGGTGACGGCCGACAACCTCGTGCAGATGTTCTTCGGCTGGGAAGGCGTCGGCCTTGCCTCCTATCTGCTGATCGGCTTCTGGTACAAGAAGCCGTCGGCCAATGCGGCTGCGATCAAGGCCTTCGTCGTCAACCGCGTCGGCGATTTCGGCTTTGCGCTCGGCATATTCGGCGTGTTCGTGCTGTTCGGCTCGGTCAATCTCGGCACCATCTTCGCCAATGCGGCGACGTTCATTCCGGCGGAAGGCGCGCCGCAAGGTGCGGCCGTGCTGACCTTCCTCGGCTATGCACTCGATAAGCAGGCTGCGATGACGGTCGTCTGCCTGCTCCTGTTCATGGGCGCTATGGGCAAGTCGGCGCAGGTGCCGCTTCACACCTGGCTGCCGGATGCCATGGAAGGCCCGACGCCGGTCTCGGCACTGATCCATGCCGCGACCATGGTGACGGCAGGCGTGTTCATGCTGGCGCGGTTGTCGCCGCTGTTCGAGCTGTCGCATTCGGCATTGACGGTGGTCACCTTCATCGGCGCCTTCACGGCCTTCTTCGCGGCGACCGTCGGTCTCGTCCAGAACGACATCAAGCGCGTCATCGCCTATTCGACCTGTTCGCAGCTCGGCTACATGTTCGTGGCGCTCGGCGTCGGTGCCTATGGCGCAGCGATTTTCCATCTGTTCACCCACGCCTTCTTCAAGGCGCTGCTGTTCCTCGGCTCTGGCTCGGTCATCCACGCCGTCTCCGACGAGCAGGACATGCGCAAAATGGGCGGCCTGAGGACGCTGATCCCGACGACTTACTGGATGATGGTGATCGGCACGCTGGCGCTGACCGGTGTCGGCATTCCGGTAACGATCATCGGTACGGCCGGCTTCTTTTCCAAGGACGCCATCATCGAAGCGGCCTTCGCCGGCCACAATGCGGTCGCCGCGTTTGCCTTCATATTGCTGGTCATTGCTGCCTGCTTCACCTCCTTCTACTCCTGGCGGCTGATCTTCATGACCTTCCACGGCGAGCCGCGGGCCAGCCACGAGGTCATGCACCATGTCCATGAATCGCCACCGGTCATGCTGGTGCCGCTGTTCATCCTGGCGGCGGGCGCGCTGTTCGCCGGCGTGATCTTCCACGGCGCCTTCATCGGCGAGGGCTATGCCGAATTCTGGAAGGCGTCGCTGTTCACGCTGCCGGACAACCACATCCTGCACGAAATCCACGAAGTGCCGTTGTGGGTCGAGCTGTCACCGTTCATCGCCATGCTGATCGGCTTTGCGATTGCCTGGCAGTTCTATATTCGCGCGCCGGAAATGCCTCGGAGCGTCGCCGCCAACCATCGCCTGCTCTACGCCTTCCTGCTCAACAAATGGTATTTCGACGAGCTCTACGACTTCCTGTTCGTGCGGCCGGCAAAGCGCCTCGGCAGCTTCCTGTGGAAGACCGGCGACGGCACCGTCATCGACGGGCTCGGGCCGGACGGCATTTCGGCGCGCGTCGTCGACGTCACCAACCGGGTCGTCAAGCTGCAGACCGGCTATCTCTACCACTATGCCTTCGCCATGCTGATCGGCGTTGCCGCACTCGTCACCTGGATGATGCTCTGATGACCGCCTGGCCGATCCTATCGCTGGTCACCTTCCTGCCGCTGGTTGGTGTGCTGCTCATCCTTTTCGTGCGTGACGACAGCGAGAACGCGCGCCGCAACATCCGCGCCATAGCACTGTTCACGACCGCGTTCACGTTTGTGATTTCGCTGTTCATCTGGACCGGCTTCGACAATTCGCAGCCCGGCTTCCAGTTCGTCGAGAAGTTTGCCTGGCTGGATTCCGGCATCTCCTACCATATGGGCGTAGACGGCATCTCCATGCTGTTCGTCATCCTGACCACCTTCCTGATGCCGCTCTGCATCCTCGCCTCGTGGGAATCGATTGAGAAGCGCGTCAAGGCCTATATGATTGCCTTCCTGCTGCTCGAGACGCTGATGATCGGCGTGTTCTGCGCGCTCGACATCGTCTTGTTCTATGTCTTCTTCGAAGCCGGCCTGATCCCGATGTTCATCATCATCGGCGTGTGGGGCGGCAAGCGGCG
Organism: Mesorhizobium sp. M0701; assembly: GCF_040320365.1. Taxonomy (NCBI): domain Bacteria; kingdom Pseudomonadati; phylum Pseudomonadota; class Alphaproteobacteria; order Hyphomicrobiales; family Phyllobacteriaceae; genus Mesorhizobium; species Mesorhizobium sp. M0701. Next base: position 67,767 of record NZ_JAMYPO010000008.1, on the reverse strand, counting down.
CGTCTATGCCTCGTTCAAGTTCTTCCTCTATACGCTGGCCGGCTCGGTGCTGATGCTGCTCGCCATCATGGCGATGTTCTTCCAGTCCGGCACCACCGACATCCCGACGCTTCTGACCCACAACTTCCCGGCCAATATGCAGACCTGGCTATGGCTTGCCTTCTTCGCGTCCTTCGCGGTGAAGATGCCGATGTGGCCGGTGCACACCTGGCTGCCGGACGCGCATGTCGAGGCGCCGACGGCCGGCTCGGTGATCCTGGCCGCCATCCTGCTCAAGATGGGTGGGTACGGCTTCCTGCGCTTTTCGCTGCCGATGTTTCCGATCGCATCCGAAATGTTCGCGCCGCTGATCTTCACGCTCTCCGTTGTCGCCATCATCTACACCTCGCTGGTGGCGCTGATGCAGGAGGACATGAAGAAGCTGATCGCCTATTCGTCGGTCGCTCACATGGGCTTCGTTACCATGGGCATCTTCGCGATGAACCAGGAAGGCGTCCAGGGTTCGATCTTTCAGATGCTGTCGCACGGCCTGGTCTCCGGCGCGCTGTTCCTCTGCGTCGGCGTCGTCTACGACCGCATGCATACGCGTGACATCGATGCCTATGGCGGGTTGGTCAACAACATGCCGAAATATGCAACCGTGTTCATGATCTTCACCATGGCCAATGTCGGCCTGCCCGGCACCAGCGGCTTCGTCGGCGAGTTCCTGACCATGCTCGGCGTGTTCCGGGTCAACACCTGGGTAGCGTTCTTCGCCGCCACCGGCGTCATCCTTTCGGCGGCCTATGCGCTCTGGCTCTACCGCAAGGTGATCTTCGGCGCACTGACCAAGGAAAGCCTGAAAGGCCTGCTCGACCTGTCGACGCGCGAGAAGGTGATCATCTATCCGCTGGTCGCGCTGGTCATCTTCTTCGGCGTCTATCCGGCGCCGATCTTCGACGCGACCGCCGAATCGGTCAAGGCGCTCGTTACCAATGTCACCGCATCCATCGGCGCCGCGCAGACCGCGGCGGCGAACTGACTGGGGGTTTTGCGAACCATGACGCCGGACCTTCTCTCAAGCCTGTCGCTCTCGACGCCAGAGCTGATCCTCGCCATCGGCGCCTTGGCGCTGTTGATGCTCGGCGCCTATTCGCGCGCCAACACCACTGTCACGGTGAGCGGCCTTGCCGTCGCCGTGCTGGTGATCGCCGGCGCCTGGCTGGTCTTTTCGCCGGGACAAGGCAACGCCTATGGCGAAGCCTTCATCCAGGATCCGTTCGCCCGCTTCATGAAGGTGCTGGCGCTGGTCGGCTCGGCGGTGACGCTGGTCATGTCGGTCCGCTTTGCCCAGGCGGAGCGTTTCGACAAGTTCGAATATCCGGTGCTGATCCTGCTCTGCACGCTCGGCATGATGCTGATGATCTCGGCCAACGGCATGATCGGGCTCTATCTCGGCCTCGAGCTGCAATCGCTGGCGATCTACGTGCTGGCGGCGATCAACCGGGACAATCTGCGCTCGACCGAGGCCGGGCTGAAGTATTTCGTCCTTGGCGCGCTGTCGTCAGGCATGCTGCTTTACGGTATCTCGCTGGTCTACGGCTACACCGGCAACACCGGCTTCCAGGAGATCGCCACGGCGCTGAGCGGCGGTGAGCGCCAGCTCGGCCTCGTCTTCGGCCTGGTCTTTGTGCTGGCCGGCCTTGCCTTCAAGATCTCGGCGGTGCCGTTCCATATGTGGACGCCCGACGTCTATGAGGGCGCGCCGACGCCGGTGACGGCTTTTCTGGCGGCGGCACCAAAGATGGCGGCGATGGCGCTGATGGTGCGCGTCACCATGGGCGCCTTCAAGCCGATCGCCGCCGACTGGCAGCAGATCATCGTCTTCATCTCGATTGCCTCGATGGCGCTTGGTGCCTTTGCGGCCATCGGCCAGACCAACATCAAGCGGCTGATGGCCTATTCCTCCATCGGCCATATGGGTTATGCTCTGGTCGGCCTTGCCGCCAACAGCCAGGACGGCGTGCGCGGCGTCGCCATCTACATGCTGATCTATCTGGTGATGACGCTCGGCACCTTCGCCTTCATCCTCGCCATGCGGCGAAAGGAGGGCAATGTCGAGCAGATCAGCGATCTCGCCGGCCTGTCGGCGACCAATCCGATCATGGCGACGATCCTCACCATCCTGATGTTCTCGCTGGCCGGCATCCCGCCGCTCGCCGGCTTCTGGGGGAAATGGTACGTGTTCCTTGCCGCCATCAATGCCAACCTCTACGCGCTGGCGATCATCGGCGTGCTGGCCTCTGTGGTGGGCGCCTATTATTATCTGCGCATCATCAAGATCATGTGGTTCGACGAACCGGTCGGCGGCTTCGTGCCGATGGCGACCGAACTGCGCGTCGTGCTCGGTGTCTGCGGCGCTTTCGTGCTGTTCTACGTGCTGATCGGCGGCACGATCGGAACCTACGCAGCAGCCGCGGCCAAGACCTTCTTCTGACGGAATGACGTTCAGGCTGGCTCCAACCGCGGCTTCGGACGGGTTCCGGCTCGAGGCGCACGACACGGTCGGCTCCACCAACGCGCTGGCGCTGGAGCACGCACGGGCCGGCGATCCGGGCAAACTCTGGGTCGTCTCCAAAAAGCAGGAAGCCGGGCGTGGCCGCCGTGGCCGCGCCTGGGCGACGCCCGAGGGCAATCTGGCAGCGACGCTGCTGGTGATCACCAACACCGAGCTTCGGCTTGCCGCGACGCTCGGCTTCGTTGCCGGACTGGCGCTGGCCGACGCGCTCGATGCTGTCGTGCCGAAGGGCAGGATCGCGATCGGCCTCGATGGTGCGAGCCAAGGCAAGAACCGTTTCGAACTGAAATGGCCGAACGATGTGCTTGCCTCGGGCGCCAAGCTCGCCGGCATCCTGCTGGAATCGGCGATGCTGGATGGTGATCGTTCGGCGGTGGCTGTCGGCATCGGCGTCAACGTGGTGGCATACCCTGAGGATTTGCCTTATCCAGCGACGTCGCTCAGCGCGCTGGGGTCTGCTTGCGATGCCGAGACGCTGTTTCTGGCGCTGTCGGATGCCTGGAGCGAGAATGCGCGGCTGTGGAACGAAGGGCGTGGGCTTGCCGCCGTCAGGCGGCGGTGGCTGGCGCGTGCGGCGGGGCTTGGCGGCCAGGTTGCTGTCAGAATTGACGGTAATGTGGTGCGCGGCACCTTCGAGACCATTGACGAGGACTGCCGTTTCGTGATCCGCGACGATCAAGGTTCGGTTCTGACGATCGCCGCCGGCGACGTGCATTTCGGCGCGGTTGCCTCGGCCGGTGTTTGACCGGCCAATACGTTTGACTGGCCAGGTATTTGACCAGCTTGAATTTGACCGGCCCACAATTTTGACCGGCAAGGAAGGAAAGATCATGGCGACAGCGGAAAACGCCGAACTTGTCTTCGTGCCGCTCGGCGGTGTCGGCGAGATCGGCATGAACTTCGCCCTCTACGGCTATGGGCCGGCCAATGCGCGCGAATGGATCGTGGTCGACGTCGGCGTCACTTTTCCCGATGCAACCCTGCCCGGCGTCGACCTGGTTCTGCCCGACACGCGTTTCATCGAGGAGAACGTCGCCAATCTGCGCGGCATCGTCATCACCCATGCGCATGAGGACCATTACGGCGCGCTCCACGATATCTGGCCGAAGCTCAAGGCGCCGGTGTGGATGACGCCGTTCAGCGCCGGCCTACTGGAAGCCAAGCGGCAGGGCGAGCAAGGGGCGCCGAAGATCCCGGTGACGATCTACCGTGCCGGCGAGAAATTCACCGTCGGCCCGTTCGAGATCGAGGCCATCCCTGTTGCGCACTCCATTCCCGAACCGATGTCGCTGGCGATCACGACGCCGGCCGGCGTCGTCATCCATACCGGCGACTGGAAGATCGATCCGGCGCCGACGGTCGGGCCGATGACCGACGAGGCGCGCTTCCGAGCCTATGGCGACAAGGGCGTGCTGGCGCTGGTCTGCGATTCCACCAATGCGATGCGGGAAGGGGAATCGCCGTCCGAAGTGGCGGTGGGCGAGGGCCTCAAGAGCGTCATCCAGAACGCCAAGGGCCGGGTCGCCGTCACCAGCTTCTCCTCCAATGTCGGACGTATCGTCTCCATCGCCAAGGCGGCGCGGGATGCCGGCCGCCAGTGCCTGGTGATTGGCCGCTCGATGAAGCGCGTCATCGATGTGGCTGATGAACTCGGCTATATGGACGGGTTGCCGGAATTCATCGCCGAGGAGGATTACGGCTTCATCCCGCGCGAAAACCTCGTCATCATCTGCACCGGCAGCCAGGGCGAGCCGCTTGCCGCACTTGCCAAGCTGTCGCGCGACGAGATGAAGTCGGTGGCGCTGACGGCCGGCGACACGGTGGTGTTTTCCTCGCGCACCATTCCCGGCAACGAGAAGGCGATCCTCGAAATCAAGAACCGCCTAATCGATCTCGGCATCAAGATCATCGAGGACGGCGATGCGCTGGTGCATGTCTCCGGCCATCCACGCCGCAGCGAATTGCGCAAGATGTATGAATGGGTGCGGCCGCAGATCGGCGTTCCCGTGCATGGCGAAGCGGCGCATCTGGTGGCGCAGGGCTCGCTGATGTCGACGTCCGGCATCGGCCAGGTCGCGCAGGTGCGCGACGGCGACATGCTCAGGCTGTATCCGGGTGCCGCCGCCATCATCGACCAGGTGCCGTTCGGCCGCATCTACAAGGACGGAAGGCTGATCGGCACCGACCAGGCGATGGGCATTCGCGACCGCCGCAAGCTGTCCTTTGCCGGCCATGTCGCCGTCAATGTCGTGCTCGACGACAAATACGAGCTTGCCGGCGATCCCGATCTCGTCGCCATCGGCGTCGCCGAGGCCGACGGCAGCGGCGAGAGCCTGGAAGACCTGATGATCGATGCGGCAATCGGCGCCGTGGACTCCATCCCCCGCCAGCGCCGAAAAGACCTCGACCTGGTCCAGGAGGCGGTGCGGCGCGCGGTGCGCGGCGCGGCCAACGAAGCCTGGGGCAAGAAGCCGCTGGTGACAGTGTTCGTCACGCGGTGACGAACAAGGGAGTAGGGGAGTAGGGCAGTAAGGGAGTAGGGAAGTAGGAAGTAGGAGCGCAAACAGATGCACTTCTAGATCCTTTTTTCCATACTCCCTACTGCCTTACTCCCCTACTCCCCTAACCCGGGAGTACGCTATGCTCGGACGCCTCAACCATGTCGCGCTTGCCGTGCCGGATCTGGCCGCGGCTGCGGCGGTCTATCGCGATACGCTTGGCGCGCGCGTGACCGCGCCGCAGGCGCTGCCGGAGCATGGCGTTACGGTGGTGTTCGTCGACGTCGGCAACACCAGGATCGAGTTGCTCGAGCCGCTCGGCGAAGCCTCGCCGATCGCCGCATTCCTCGCGAAGAATCCGTCCGGCGGCATGCACCATGTCTGCTATGAGGTGGACGACATTGTTGCGGCGCGCGACCGTCTCAAGGCCAGCGGCGCGCGCGTGCTGGGCGACGGCAATCCGAAGATCGGCGCACATGGCAAGCCGGTATTGTTTCTGCACCCCAAGGATTTCTTCGGCACGCTGGTCGAACTGGAGCAAGCATGAGTTGGGTTTCGTTTGTCGCCCTGTTCTTCGCCACATGGTGGGTGGTGTTGTTCGCCGTCCTGCCGTTCAGCATGCGGACGCAGGACGAGGATCGGGACGTGACGCTTGGCACGGTTCCGAGCGCACCGCGCGGACCGCACATGCTGCGCGCGGCGCTGCGCACGACGATCGTCACGCTGGTCCTCATGGGTATCTTCTACGGCATCACGAGAGGGCTTGGCCTCGGTATCGACGACATCCCGCACATCGTGCCGGATTTCAACCAGAGCCCAGCGCATTAGCCGGCTACCTACCGTGTCCGACTATCCCAGCCTAGCCGAGGCTCTGAAATCAAGCCGAGCCAGCAAGGTCAACCCAAAGTAAAGGCCGGGGCGAGTTTGGGCTGACGCAACGTCATGTAGTTTGGTAATCTGTCGTGCTAACCAGATGATTGCACAAAAAAAATGCAAGGCGCGAGGCCTTGCAATTTAAACGCGTCCGATCTGTTTCCGGTGTCCGGCGGCAGCGAGTTACCGCGCCTAGATCGCATCCTCCCAAGACTTTGACCGCGTAGGAGGGCAGATTTTTCTCCGCCCTCTCGGTTATGGGGGCACACTAGCCTAAGGCGGGTGAAAATGTCACGAAGAATTTTGCCCGGAAACAGGCAATCTCGTGCTGCAGTGCACAATAGTACGGCAGGCGTTGCTTGCGAAACGCCCAGCAAGCCGTGTGCGGCAATTGCGGCGTCTATGCAGCGCCTGGGCCGGGTTTCCATTCCGCCATGAAATGGCTATGAAGCCGGGGCAAGCAAGCCAGCGCTGCGCCGATTCCGGCGCCGCCATCCTCTCTCACGGACCAGTCCATGCGTTTGTCGCGCTATTTCCTGCCCATTCTCAAAGAAAATCCGCGCGAGGCCGAGATCGTCTCGCATCGGCTGATGCTGCGCGCCGGCATGATCCGCCAGCAGGGGCAGGGCAGCTTTTCCTGGCTGCCGCTCGGCAAGCGGGTGCTGGACAAGGTCTGCCGGATCATTCGCGAGGAGCAGAATCGCGCCGGCGCACTCGAAATCCTGATGCCGACCATCCAATCGGCCGAGCTGTGGCGCGAAAGCGGCCGCTATGAAGACTACGGCAAGGAGATGCTGCGCATCAAGGACCGGCAAGACCGCGATATGCTCTACGGGCCGACCAACGAGGAGATGGTCACCGAGATCTTCCGCTCCTATGTCAAGTCCTACAAGGACCTGCCGCTCAACCTCTATCACATCCAGTGGAAGTTTCGCGACGAGGTGCGCCCGCGCTTCGGCGTCATGCGTTCGCGCGAGTTCCTGATGAAGGACGCCTATTCCTTCGACCTCGATTATGAAGGCGCCAAGGCCGCCTATAACCGCATGTTCGTGTCCTATCTCAGGACGTTTACGCGCATGGGGCTGCAGGCCATTCCGATGCGCGCCGACACCGGGCCGATCGGCGGCGACCTCAGCCATGAGTTCATCATCCTGGCCGACACCGGCGAGAGCCAGGTGTTTTGCCATCGCGACTATCTCTCGCTTGAGGTGCCGGGGGCGGATACCGACTTTTCGAACGACGCCGAGATCGCCGAGATCGTCAAGACGTGGACGACGCCCTACGCCGCCACCGACGAGATGCATGACGAGGCGGCATGGGAGAAGGTGCCCGCGAGCGACCGGGTCTCTGCGCGCGGCATCGAGGTTGGGCATATCTTCCATTTTGGCGACAAATATTCCAAGCCGATGAGTGCCAAGGTGACCGGCCCGGACGGCAAGGATCATTTCGTTTCTGGCGGTTCCTACGGCATCGGCCCGTCGCGGCTGGTCGCGGCGATCATCGAAGCCAGCCATGACGAAAACGGCATCATCTGGCCGGAAGCGGTGGCGCCGTTCGATGTCGGCCTGATCAACATGAAGGCTGGCGATGCCGAATGCGACCGCGTCTGCGGCGAGCTGAATGCCGCCTTTGCCGCCGCCGGCAAGGAGGTGCTCTACGACGACACCGACCAGCGGCCGGGCGGCAAGTTCGCCACCGCCGACCTGATCGGGCTCCCGTGGCAGGTGATCGTCGGGCCGCGTGGTGTCGCCGCCGGCGAGGTCGAGATCAAGAACCGCAGGACCGGCGAGCGCGAGACGCTGCCGATCGCGGACGTGAAGCAGCGCTTCGGTGCCGCCGCATGAGTGAAGCGGCGGCAGCAAGACCATCGGGCGCCGGACCTTTTTCCGGCTTCGAGCGCTTGGTGGCCTGGCGCTACCTGCGCTCGCGCCGCAAGGAGACGGTGATCTCGGTGATCGCGTCGATCTCCTTCCTCGGCATCATGCTAGGCGTGGCCACGCTGATCGTCGTCATGGCGGTCATGAACGGCTTTCGCGCCGAACTGCTGACGCGCATCCTCGGCGTCAACGGACACCTGATCGTGCAGCCGCTCGACATGCCGCTGGAGGACTATGGCCAGGTCGCCGGCCGCATCAACGGCGTGCCCGGCGTCAAATATGCCATTCCGCTGATCGACGGGCAGGTACTGGCGCAAGGCAATGTCGGCGGCGGCACCGGCGCGCTGGTGCGCGGCATACGCGGCGAGGATCTCGGCAAGATCACGATCGTCGCCAACAACATCAAGGCGGGCTCGATCGTCGGCTTCGACACCGGCGAGGGCGTCGCCATCGGCAGCCGCATGGCCGAGAATCTCGGCCTTGTGCTCGGCGATACGATCACGCTGATCTCGCCCGAGGGCGACGTCACGCCGCTCGGCACGACGCCGCGCATGAAAGGCTATCCGATAACCGCGATCTTTGAGGTCGGCATGTCGGAATATGACAGCTCCATCGTCTATATGCCGTTTTCGGAAGCGCAGCTTTATTTCAACATGGAAGGCAGGGCGCAGACGATTGAGATCTACGCCGACAATCCCGACAATATCGACGCGCTGAAGCCAAAGGTCGAAGAGGCGGCGCAACGGCCGATCACCCTCGTCGATTGGCGGGAGCGTAACAAGACGTTCTTCGACGCGCTGCAGGTCGAGCGCAACGTCATGTTCATGATCCTGACGCTGATCGTGCTGGTGGCGGCGCTCAACATCATTTCGGGCCTGATCATGCTGGTGAAGGACAAGGGCCACGACATCGCCATCCTGCGCACCATGGGCGCCACGCGCGGCGCGATCCTGCGCATCTTCCTGATGACCGGGGCTGCGATCGGCGTTGTCGGCACCATCGCCGGCGTGCTGCTCGGCATCGTGATCTGCCTCAACGTCGAGCGCATCCGCCAGTTCTTCTCCTGGCTGGCCAACGAGCGGCTGTTCAATCCCGAGCTTTATTTCCTGAGCCAGCTGCCGGCGCGCATGGATGCCAGCGAGACGATCTCGGTCGTTCTCATGGCTTTGGCGCTGTCGTTCCTGGCGACACTGTTTCCGGCGTGGCGCGCTGCCAGGCTCGATCCGGTCGAAGCGCTGAGGTACGAATGATGGCCGAGGCCATTATCGAGCTGAAGAGCGTCGAACGCCATTATGTACAGGGGCCGCGCAAGCTGACTATCCTGAACGGCGCCGATTTTTCGCTGAAGCGTGGCGAGATGGTGGCGCTTGTGGCGCCGTCGGGCACCGGCAAGTCGACGCTGCTCCACACCGCCGGGCTGCTGGAGCGACCGGACGCCGGCGACGTGATCCTGGCGGGGCGCGCCTGCGGCCGGCTTTCCGACGACGAGCGCACGGCGATCCGCCGCAACGATGTCGGCTTCGTCTACCAGTTCCATCATTTGTTGCCTGAGTTTTCTGCGCTGGAAAACATCATGATGCCGCAGCTGATAAAAGGGCTGCCGCGCAAGGAGGCGGCCGAGCGGGCGGCGCAATTGCTCGACTATATGCAGATCGGCAAGCGGGCACAGCATCGCCCCTCCGAGCTCTCCGGCGGCGAGCAGCAGCGGGTCGCCATCGCGCGTGCCGTCGCCAATGCGCCGCTGGTTCTTTTGGCCGACGAGCCGACCGGCAATCTCGACCCGGTGACCGCTTCCTATGTGTTCGAGGCGCTGGCAGCATTGGTCCGGCAATCGGGCCTGGCGGCGCTCATCGCCACCCACAATCACGAGCTCGCCTCGCGCATGGACCGCCGCGTGACGCTGGCCGACGGCAAGGTTGTGCCGCTTTAGGGTGCGCTGCAATTGAGGCGATGACGGCCTGCGAGCTGCCGTGCGCCGTCCCGCCGCTTTCGCGCGCCTGTCGGCCCCGAACGCTCGGCATCTCCCTCTCAACCCTTTCTTAACCCTGTCGAAATGACCGAGCGCAATTCCGGCGACGCCCGGACCGCGATCGTTGACATTCGAACAAAATTAGAACAAAATACGAACATACTAACAACAGGAGAGAGTTATGACCGATCTTGTTCAGGATGTCGTCTCGCTGGTGTGCATGAGCACGTTCCTCATTTCCATGGCAATCTGGATCGGCGCGATGTGAGGATTGAGCTCAAGGGCGGGCTCGATGCTGATGAGCGAGGGCCGCCTTCGCATATTGGCGCAGGCATTGGGGCGACTGTTTCAGCCGGCCTTGCGGGACACTTCGACAGGCGACACCGCGGCGGGCCCGAACACGTCCTCGAAAGCGGATTTCAGCGCCAGGTCGAGGTCGGCCATGGTCACGGGAAGGCCGAGGTCGACAAGGCTGGTGACGCCGTGATCCTGGACGCCGCACGGCACGATGCCGCTGAAATGGCTAAGGTCCGGCTCGACATTGATGGCGATGCCGTGAAAGCTCACCCAGCGCCTCAGCCTGATGCCGATGGCGGCGATCTTGTCCTCGGCCGCCGAGCCGTCGGGCAAAGCGGGGCGGTCCGGCCGAACCACCCAGACGCCGACGCGGTCCTCGCGGCGTTCGCCGCGTACGTTGAAGGCGGCCAGCGAGCCGATGATCCATTGTTCGAGTGCGGCGACGAAGGCGCGGACATCCTCGCGCCGCCGCTTCAGGTCGAGCATGACGTAGGCGACGCGCTGGCCCGGCCCATGATAGGTGTATTCGCCGCCACGCCCGGCGGCAAAGACCGGGAAACGGTCCGGCTCGATCAGGTCCTCGATGCGGGCGCTGGTGCCGGCGGTGTAGAGCGGCGGGTGCTCGACCAGCCAGACCATCTCGCCGGCGGCGCCGCTGCGGATTGCCTCGGCGCGCGCCTCCATCACGGCGAGCGCATCGGGATAGGCGGTGAGCCCGGGCTCGATGCGCCATTCGACCGGCGCCGAGCCGGGCAAGGGCAGGAACGACGTGGCGATCTGGCTGCGTTCTGTCATGATATCTCGTCTCGCCATTCATATGGCGGCAATTGGTACAAACGTCCAGTTCCGGCACGTTCGGCCCTTGAAGAGTTATGCCGATGTCCGGCCGATTATTGCTGGCCGCGCACTTGTTTCACCGGAAACGATTTGCTACACGCCGCGGGCCGGTTGGTTCCGGCTCCTACCACGTGCGGTCGTGGCGGAATTGGTAGACGCGCAGCGTTGAGGTCGCTGTGGGGCAACCCGTGGAAGTTCGAGTCTTCTCGACCGCACCAACTGATTTTCTAGCCTTTGAAATCATTGGGATCTTTCAGACTTTCCCCGCACCACCTCTGCCTGGTGCGGGCGTTGGGCGTTCTCGATCTTTTCCGAAGCCTGCATTGCAAGACGCTTCCGATCGGCCGTCTTGGTGTAGAGCGAGGCCATCGTTCCGCCCGTCCATCCGAACAACGCTTCGAGTTCGCGCATCGTCACGCCGGCTTCTGCCGCTCTGACAGCGCCGATCTTGCGGACGCCATGCGCTGATTTCTTCACGCCGGCTTCATTGCAGGCTGCCCGGAACATATTTCCGAACGATTCCTTTGTCAGCGGTCGGCCATTCTCGCCGACGATGAATGCCAGATCCCCAGTTGGCCCTTTCGCCAGCGTCTCGGCAAGGGCGGGCAGCATCGGGATGTTGACCTCTGTTCCGGTCTTTTCGGTCTTGAGCGTGGCGACACCGTTGCGAACGTGCTGCCGGCCAATGGTCACTGCGTCGCCGCGGCGAAGGCCGGTGTAAAGCAGGACATGCAGCCAGACGCGTTCCTTGGTGCCCGCCGCCCAGCGGTTCTCATATGCTTCGACGTCGTCTTCCGTCCAAGCTTCGAACCCGCCGCTCTTCGGTCGGCTCGGGTTCTTAACGCCGGCCGTCGGATCGATTGCCACCATCTCGGCCTCGAGCGCCCAGCGGAATAGTCCGCGCATGGCGTCAAGGAAGTTCCTGGCCTGCGCTGGCGTTGACGAACGGTCCTCGCGGCCATCCACGATCTTCTTGCGCGTCACAGCCTTGTAAGGAGCGTTCCCGGCCTTTTCGACAACTCCCTTGAAGATGTTATCGCGTTGGCGCCGCGTTGCCTCCGAGAGACCACGGTAAGCGCCTGTCTCGCGGTAACGGGCGATCAGCCACTTGAGGGTGTTGACGCCTGCCTCAGCTCGTTTTTGTGGCGCCGCCCCAGCAAGGGCGTCCTGATATGCCTGATCAAACTCGGGAGAGCCGAGCAATGGAAGACGGACGCGCGGTCCCTTGTCCTTCCGGAAGTAGAAAACAAGCTTCCCATGCCGGGAGCGTTCGCGCGTCACGAATGGAGGCAGCTTGCGGGGCATGTCCTCGGTCAAAGCCGGAAGTCCTCTTCCTTGTCTACTGGCCGCTCGTCCTGTGCATTCGCAGCGGGGATAAGTCGGATAACCACGTCGCCGATCTTGACTTCTGGAATATAGCCAGCCTTCGCGGCTCCCTTGCATAGAGCCGTGACCTGGCGGGCCGGTAGTGCGAGTGGCCGCGTCATCGCAGCGTCTCTCCGGTTTGGCGATCGACAACCGTCCCGTCCATCCGCTTCTTCAAACGGCTGTTCGAGAGACTCGACTTGGGCTTCATGGCGCGCGTGAACTTGTCGCGCTGGCGATCGGCCTTGCGAATGCGCCGGATGTCATCTGCCGTCTTCGGTGCGTGGCAGCAGGCCTTTCCAAGCAGCTTTCCATCGGCGGCCGTAAGCGGCGCGCGGCGGGTGTGATCGCGCAATGCTTCCGGCAAAGTGTGGTCGACCTCGAAAGGTTTTTTGCCCAGCACCAGGCCACAGCCCTCGCATGTCACGATGCCGGCGGTGTTCGTGGCTCGGAGGATGATTTCGGCGCGGACCTTGCGCGAAAACTCGCAGCGGGGCATCAGCGCGGCTCATCAATATTGCGCTGATCGACCGCGAATGACACGGCGACGACCCATGGATCGACGTCCCAGCCGAAGCCGCGCGGCTCGTTTAGGCCGTTCCACAAACGACTATATTGATTGCGAGGTCCGCCCGGCCACCATCCGCCGTCTATGTCGACGTCCTGCCCGGCAACGGCACCGTTCTGGTCGACGCCTTCGGCGACCGCGTCTTCGTCATTTATCTCCTGCAGCCGCTGCACTCGAATGTCGGAGACGGTCAGAGTGAGACGCGAAGCCCAGCGCGGCATGTGCATGCCGGGGCGGAGACGGCCGACCGATTTATTGAGCGACCAGTCTGCATCGGCTTCGTAGATCACCGGGTAGTCTGCATCCATCACCGATGGTGCCAGATCGTCATAGGCGCGGCTCTCGGTCCGCCACGCCTCGCGGACATAGAGCTTGTCACCAACTCGCCATGGATAGGCCTGATCGCGCCAAGTCTGGTTTCCTGGGTCAAGAACATAGCTTTCTGACCATGTGCCGTCGAAGAGGTTCACCTTTCGGCTAGGCTTGGTGCTGATCACGCGGCGCGTCTGTGTCTTGGTGCCGGCGAGCAGCGCACGGACCATCGGCGCGCTGAAAAGGATTGGCCTGTCGGTCATTGCTCACCTCGCTTCGGCGCCGGCAAGAGCGGCTGCATCGGGTTCGTCTGGTAGGCGATGGCGATGTTAGGCTTCACGTGCTCAGCGACAGTCATGCCGTCCGGCATCTGGATATGCGCGAGGAACGCATCCTCAAAGCTTTCAATTCCGCTATCAATGCTCTCGAGCTTAGCTTTGATGCAGAGAAACAATGCGCGCCAGCGGGATCGGCAAGCCTGCTCCCATGCCTGCATTGCCGCCTCGGCCGTGCGCCGCTGGCCGCGTGCTGTCACGACGAACTGCTTGTTCATTTGGTTCGGCAGTGGCAGCTCGAATCGAATGCGGCGCTCCTGCATCTGAAAGACCAGCAGCGCGCGGTTCTGCTCCTCGAATGACCCGAACCCGGTAGCGCGGTGCTTGCGAAGCAGACCGTCAATCTCGCCTTTGGTCTTCGAGACCGAGACGCTGGTGTTCTCGGCGTAAGCCATCACCGCGCCCCGCTTGGAACATTTCCGGCGCCGAGCGGTTGCTCCCGACACGAGAAAGGTGCGACCACATGGCCAAAATCAAAGATCCGAAGAATACAAACGCTATTGTTCGCGAGCCTGAGGTGGCGGGCACCGAGATTGAGCGAAAGGACATGACCGGCAAGGATAGCAGCGAGGCTCCGGTCAATCCCAAGACATCTGGCGCACCAGAAAAGAGCAAGGATCCGCTTCCCGATCCGTTCGCCGGCCGCAAGAGCGATGCATAGGCTGGAAAGACGCCACGCCCAACTGACAAGCCTGCGGAGTAACGCGGTCATAGCATGCTCTCCAGATAGCGCCGCGCCGCATCGGCCTGCAGCTCGCCTTTGACGATCTTGTCTGCTGTCTCGAAGCAGGCCTTCACGAAGTCCAGCCGAGCTGGCAACGCTTCTTTCCATGCGTTCTTGGCGAACTCGACATTCGCCCGGCGTTGCTTGGCGTCGGGCACACTGGCGTCGACGGCGAGCGCCATGAACTTGTCCAGGCACTCGATCATGAGGTTGCGGATGATGAGATCGGAGGCCGACGACGCGTTGGGTTCTTCCCGCGCTTCAATGTCATCGGCCTCCACAGGCCCGCCAACGGGCTCTGGTTGATCGGCAGCGACTTGGCCGGGGACGGGGCCTCCTCGCTGCCTACGTCCGACGAAGGGGCAACTACTTCGGACGGTTCGTCATCTCGAATATTCTCAACGTGCTTTCGCCAAACGCTCACATCGACGCCGGTCACGTGGTAAATCACGTCGATCATGCGCTCGACGGCTTCGGTCAGTTCTGGGTCATCCAACTCGGTCAGGCTCTTCGGATAGGCCATGAAGTCGCCGCCGACGGTCTTGGACAGGTTCACGATGCCGAGCGCCAGCTTGATCGCCTCGGATGCCTGTTCCTTGTTCTGCCAGGGCGTCTTGCATTCCTTCACGGCGCGGCCAAGGATCGCCCACCATTTCCGGACCATCGGGCGGTCCTTCTCTTCAGTGAAGGTCACTCGAACTTCAGTCCCGCGTCGATATGTGTCGAGGCGTTCGGCATCGAAGGCGGTCGCCGGGACAAGCTTGCCTGGCTCGATCACCATTCGGAAAGGAGGGAATTCATGCTTTCCCATTGCTGCCTCCGATGCGCTTCTCGGCGCGCTTGCGGATTGCCAGGGCGATCGACTGGTTGATCTCCGCGGCAGGCTTTCCTTCGAACCGCGCCAATGTGTCGAAGTCTGTCCAAATCTCTTCGACAGTGGCCAGGTCGGAAACGACGGCCAGCGCCTCCTCGAGCCGCTCAAAGAATGTGTTGTCGTCTAGGGCCTCGTCGACAATGGCGTCCGTGGCCTCACCGGTTTCGGTCACGATCTCACGCTCGTCGAGGATCTCGCCGGTTTCGGCGTCGATGGTTTCGACTGGCGCGGATGCTTTTGCCGATGGCGGGACAGGCGGGCGTGGCGGCTGCGGTGCGGCGGCGTGTTCGATCACGGCGCCGTCGAGAGTGCGACCTTCCATCTCTTCCGCGGCGTACGTGTTGCCGAGCTCCTCGGGGAACGCCTTGCGCAGCGCGGCCGCCTCGACGCACTTATCCAGCTGGCCGCGCGGGCGCTTCGCCCACATGTCATTCGGAACCTCGGATTTGCCGATCGACGCGTAGGTTTCTTCCCAGAACACCTTGGCGTGATAGGCGCACTTCTGGCCGGCAACGATGCGGTAGACCACGACGCTCGCGTATTCCGGGAAGCGCACCTTCTTGGTGATCGTATCTGTGTTGTTGCCGCCGGTCTGGCCGGAAAAGCTACGCTCGATCATCGGGCCGAACTCGACCGCATCGATCCCGGCATACTCTCCGGTGCGGCTTGCCGTCGTGCGGATCTCGGCGATGCCAGGCCAGACGGTCTCGACCATCTGCTTTTTGGCCGACGACCACATAGGTACGATGTGAACGGGCTTCTTGAAAATGTCGAGATTGCGCTTGCGGCAGTAGGCCAGCGCCATCATCACGGCTTCCACCGATTTGGCGGACGGGAAGATCTGGTCGACCAGAACACGCCACTCGGCCGGCGCTATCTCGAATTCCTTGGCGACCGCGGCCGGTATCGGCATGCGGGACGGCTGGATGGTTATGGCGTTCATGATCAGTCGACCTCGGGTTTGGGCTGAATTTCTGATTCAACGATGCGCAGGATCGATGCCGACGCCTTGTCGCTTTCGGTCTTGATCTCAAAGATCTCGACCTTGGCTTCGCCGCGTTTGGTCGCGACGAAAACCTTCGTGCCTGGCTCGACTTCCAAGCCCTCGGGAACGAGGTAGTCGTAGGTCTTGTCGCTGAAGCCGAATTTGACGGCGACGATGGTGCGGGCGGGCGTGAAAAGGTCGCTCATGACACACTCACCCGCTCTTCGAGCTCGATGCCCGGCACAGTGCGTCCGGCGTCGACGGCGCGCTGGGCGAGCTTCATGAGCAGATCGCGGATCTCAGGATGATCGAGCATGTAGGCTGACAGCGCCGCCCAGTCCGTCACCGTGGACACGACCTGTTTGACCTGGCGACTGGCTGCCTTGCCGTATGTGCCTTTGATCGGTGCCGGAGCGGCGGCTACGGGCGCGGCGACGGGTTCCGGCGTCGGGACCGGCTTGCCAGCTTCTGCGGCCTTCCTTGCATGTTCCTCGGCGGCCTGGCGTGCCAGTTCGGCCTTGCGCTCTTCCTCGCGCTGCTTGCGCAGCTTTTCCGTCTCGTAGGCGCTCATCGCGGCGCGGATGCCGTCAGCGGCAGCCTTCGCTTCCTTGACCAGCGGCTGCCATTCCTTGTCGATCTCCTTACCGGCCTCGAGATGAGGGCGCTTCAGCGCCTCACGCTTCTTGTCGGCTTCGCCCGACAGCTCATTGAGCCGGGCGCGCAGCGACTGCGCCTTGGTAAGGGTCGCGTCGTCGGTGATCTTGGCGTAGGGACTGGCGCCCTTCTTGGCCGCTTCGATCTGGTCTCGAAGGACTTCGATCTCGCTGACGTCGCCGCTGTTGTGGCCTGGAGGCGGCGGAGCGATCTGCTCCGCGACGGTTTTGTCATCATCTGCCCAACCGCCGCCGGAGACGGCGCGCTGATAGGCTTCGTAGCTGATCGGATTACGACATGCCCAATTCCACGTCTCGGCGGCGTCTACCTCGCGGTTGTTGCGATAGGCCAGCCACTGGCCGGTCGCCTCGTCGCGCCAGATCGCGACGGCCTCGTAAGGCTTACCCTTGAAGCGGTTGCGGTAGTAACCCTGCTCCGGGCTGTCGACGGAAACCGGCAAGCTCTTGCCGATCTCGGCCGGGTTCTTCAACGCGGCGAAGTACCAGGTCCAGGGATCGACGATCTTTGCGGCGGCTGCGCCGATGCTCTGCATGGTCATGATGGATTCCTTTCGGCGCGGATGATCTGTTCAAGGTCGCGGATGACTTCTCGGGCTTGGCGAGGGAGTTGCGATGCCAAGAGGATTTCGCAGGCTGCGAGCTGCTCGTGCCGGTCAGGCTGCCAAAGCTCGCGCGGGCGATATTCGGTGACGTGGGTGAGGGAGGCGGCCATCGGTCAATCCCCACTGTCCCAAGACATGTCTTTGCCGCAGTGCTTGCACTCGCCGCGATGGTCGCCGCGATTCGATTGCTCGCGTGTCGCTGTCAAAATGCGCTCATGGCCGGGGCATGCTGCCTCTCGGGCAACGCGAGCCTGATATCTGCGGGCGAAAATCTGCCCGTCTGGATCGAGCAAGCCGATCTCGTCTTCCGTCAGCAGACCGACTGGCGTGCGGCGGACGCGGGCGATGCGCTCTTCCGAAGTCTCCATCACAGCGCGACCTCCATCATGAGTTCTTCGCAGCCGTAGACCTGATCCTCACCGCATGCCTCGCATTCGTAGCCGCAGGCGTCAGGCTCGACACCATCGACCTCAAGACCGCAGGCCAGGCAAAAGCCGGGATTGTCGAGCGTCGTCAGGCGCCGGCCGCACGCTTCCATGACGGCGGTCTCGGTGACGTCGGCGTGCCAGAGTTTACGGTCCAGCATCACGCGGCTTCCTTCCGTTCGGCTTCAATCCGGTCGAGCGATCCCGACGCGCGGTCGATGACCGATAGCGCGTGGCCGATGCTCGATTGCGTGATCGGCAGATTTGCTTTGGCGTCATCGCGCCAAAGCTCGACCCAGGCTTTGAGCAGGCTGAGGTCGTGGCGGATGGCTTGGAGTTCGTGGCGCATCACGCGGCCCGCCCGTAGGCGTCGGCAAGTGCCGCAGAGCCCCATTGGTCAGCCATGGCGGCGGCAATCCCCGGAAAGAACCGGGACCGTTCGCGCCAGCGATCCGGGCCGGGCGACATGTGATGGACCCGAGGAGAGCGGCCGGTGACAATCTGGGTGGGCACAAGCGGAGGCAGGTTCTTCAGCCAGAAGCAAGTGCGCTTGACCTCGCCATGACCGAACTGCCACGGCTGGACGCTCTGCCCGAACTCGGCATAGTTCGCGATTCTCGCCTTGGCGTGCTTGTGCATGACCGGGTTTTCAATGGCGATCCGGTCGATCGCCGCATTCCAGAACGACGAGAACAGCGCCGCGCCTTCGTCCAATTCGTCCCACATCTGCTCTACGGTCTTGCCCGGTGGCGGGGTGGTCAGCCAGCGAACGCCGCTGTTGCAAAGGCGGGTGCAAGGTGGATGCGCCACCATGAGCAGATCCCAGCCGTCATTCAGGATTTCACGAGCATCGCCGGTGATATGGCGATTGCTGCCATCCTCACTTGGCAACACGTCGCACGACCAAGCGTCATGACCGCGCTCGAGGAAGGCGTTGCGGACGGTTCCGGAGAACTCACAGGCGACAAGGACGCGGAGTTGCATCACGCCACCGCCTTTCGGCAGTCGCGTAGGGCGCGCATCTCGAGCTCTTCCTCGTCGCGCCAGATGCCGAACCGGGCATAGGCACCGGACAGCGCGATAGCAGCCTTGCGGTTGAGCGGAACGATGGTTTCAAGCGCAACCTCGCGGCGGTCAGCGCACCATGCCGGGAAGGCCTGTTCCAGCGCAGTGGCAATACTCACACCACGATTGAGCGCCAGCGGCAGATCGACGGTGCGCGCGGCCGAATAGGTGGAGGTCGTCCAGAACGCGGCACGCGCGGCGGCTATCGCATCAATGGCGCTGGCCCGGATGTCGTCATAGCCGTTGTTGTAGACGTCGATGGCGTCAAGCAGCCGGCGGCGAACCGAGATCGGCGTTTCAGTCAGGTAGTCGCTGACGATCTTCTGGTAGGCGTTCATGTCCATTCCCTCGGTGGGTATGGACAGAATATGCGCTGTGCATAACTAGCAGTCAACAGGAAATATGCGCAAAGCATAATTTTTTCTTGCGGCGGCAAGACCGTGCGCATAAAAGAAAAGCCCCGGCGGGATGATCCGACCGGGGCGCGAAGCGGCGTAAACTCAAGTAGGGATATATCCCATGGTGCCATCAATGGCAACACAAACCACCGCTTCGCGGCGCAATTTTCGCATTATCTTGCGTCTGCTCGGATGTTCCCGGCAAGATGTTGCGTCACGAGCGCTGAAAGCGGCGGTTTTTCCTAGGGTGTCTCCCGCCTGCTCCGATCATCCGGCGCATGAAATCCTACGCGGTTCCCGATTCCAGTCTAATCGGGCGGTTGAGACGGGTAGGCGCCGTCCGAATGCTTTGGATGCGAGCTGAGGAGTAAACCGCGCAACATACCCTCAAGCTCTTGAGACGGACTGGCCCACCGGGTGTAACGGGCAGCGCGGGATATCTCAACTTCATAGCATCTCGACCTGCCGGCATAGGGCAGGGCGGAAGGACGGCCCCTCGGGCTTGAGGGTGAACGTCTTGATAAGGAGAAGTGTGTCTATATGATCCTGAAACTAGGAAAATCATCCCAGTTGGGTCGGAGGGATAATCGTTACGCCCTCTATGGCTGAGGTGGGTGCGATGGTTCTCCGTGACGCGCATCTTGGATGCGACTACGTGAATGGGCAACCGACGTTTTTTACATGATGCAGTCAGCGGCTCAGGAGGAAAAGGTTTCCGCCTCAACGATCAGCGATTTATAAAAGTAGAGCGCGGAGCCTGCCATTCCAACTGGAGACCTATTAAACAGATCCTTTTGAAGAAAGGTTGAGGGCGGGTCAAAGATATTGCCGTTTTTGTCCTTCACTGGTTGAGGTTCATACCAAATGCGAATTTTCTGCACTTCTTTCGGAATATGTAGATTCAGTGAATAAGCTTTTGGGCTATCGAACCCATAGTCAACATCGGCAGGGGTTCCCTCCGAAGTGACGAGTTTCAGGAGCCGCTCATCACCGTGAAAATCTACGGCGCGAGCGTGAAAGAGATATCTGAGCATCGGGTCGGTCCTCACCAACCTTTCCTTTGCGGCGAACCATTGGCGCGACTTGGCGTCCTCCCGCGACCCTGTTTTTAGTATCTCTGGAATTGAGTTGAGGGTTCCTAGGAATCCAAACCAGGCTTGTTCGAAATCGTCTATGGCAACGCCCAGCTGCAGTTTGGTGAGCAGTGGTAGGCTTTCAGTGGCTTGCCTAAATCTCCTTTTGGCCTTTTTGATTGCTGACGATTTCATAAGGGACACTCCGATGACGCCTGCCGTCTTCAAACTGCAGTCGGATCAAACGTCGCCGACGGAGTTGTAGACAAACCGCTTTGTCTCGCCGTTGCTGAGCTGCATGGTGCCTTCACCGCTGATCGGCCCGTCCATTGCGCGCGACAGTGTGGCGGTGCCGGTTATCCCGCCTGTGCACTGCACCGGAACGACCAAGGTCAGGTTGCTCCAGTTCGGGAACGTGCCGGCGCATGTCTGGGCGCTATCAGAGATCGAGAGCTTTCCGTTGTGGAGTGTGCCGTCCATGGTGACGGTGCCAGATCCGTGTTTTCCGGCGGCGTCGACGTAGGCCATCTTCACTGTCGGGCTGCAGCCGACCATCACAAGCAAACCTGCCAAGACACCGATCCATTTCATCCCCAAAGACTCCAAGGCTATGCAGTTTTCAATCTCAGTTGGCCCTGGATGCCACCCTGCCTGTTCACGCGCCGGATTGCTGTAGCGGGAAAAAACGTGAATATCTCGCCCACCCACGCGAGATGGACGTTCTCGATTGCCGGCGCATTCCATGAGATAAGGTTCACGCCATCTTGGCCGCGCAAAATCGTCTTAATGTAGCGCCGGCCATCAGTTGTTCTGACCGCAGCCTCTTCACCGTAGAAACTTTCGATTGAGCGGCGCTGCTCCCGGTAGACGATAATGACCACGCCGTCGCGGAATTGCGGCAACATCGAATCGCCCTTTACCTGAAGCGCGATCATGTCGGCCGGCAGATGAAATGGGACCTCGATTTGATCAAGGCCTTCAGGCGGAACCTGCTCGAAGTCCGGTTCGACCTCTGCCCCGGCGCCCACATAGCCCATCAGCGGGACAAACGTTGGCTGTGCCTCAGGCCCGTCACCTCTCCCGGTTAGGAGCCAGTCGGTCGAGATCCGAAACCGCCGTGCGTATTGCGCCGCCGCCTGGTTATCAAAGGCTCGGTGGCCGTTCTCGTGAGCAGCATAGGTTTGGTAAGGAACCGCCAGCGACGCCGCGGCCTCACGGGCAGAACGGAACCCTGCATTGATCCGGGCGGTCTTCAGGCGGTCGGCGATGTCTTCCTTGGTCATGCTATGCACTCTGCAAAATAAAATTATGCACAGGGCATTGACAGCGTATTATGCGTTTCGCATAACTACGCACCATGAGCACCGAGAAAACGATCACCGCAGAGCACGTCAAAGCCCTTCGCGAGAGCCGGGACTGGACGCAGCAACAGCTCGCTGACGAACTCGGCGTCGACCAGGCGACCGTTTCCAGGATCGAAAATGGTCTTGAGCCGCGCGGCCCGGTCAAGCGGCTGCTTGAGCGCATGATCGACAACCCGTCTGCAAAGGACGCGGCATGATGTCAGCGATCTCTTCGACCAAGCGCGCGTTGCAGATCGGTCAACAGACGGCGGGCGGTTGCTCGCGGGACAACTATCCGATCAACGATGCGCAGTTCCGGCCCGTCGTAGCCGACAAGCGGAACCTCGTCGCATCCGGTCAGCCGAACGAACTCGTCGCGAACGTCGACGTCGACGAACGTGCAGAACGTCCCCGCGATGATCTCAGGTTCGGTGAGCTTCGGCTTTTCTGCGGCCATCAATCTACGCTCCGGAGGTCAGCATGACCGGCTGGAACACCGACATAAAGGCCGCGCCGCATGGCCGGTACGTGGTCAGGCAGCACCGAGCGGGCATCGAAACGCGCGTGTTCATTCCGGAGCGCGTGATCCTCGCCACCAAGTGCGGCAGGGTCACCGTCAGCCATTACATTCCCGACGAAACGCGCTGGATGATGCTCGGCAAGAACGAGCAGCCCGTCGCATGGATGTCGTGGCCAGAGCATCCCGATTCGGCGCTTAACTCCTCCCGAGTTGCCGAACAGGCGGGCGCGGAACCTCCTTCCTCCGCGTCCGCCAATCCTTCCCGCGTCGACGGCGGCGGCTCCCTCACCATGACGCATCAGAACATCGCGGGTGCCGCATGAGCATCGTCGTGATCTGCACCGCCGACGGCACATGGATGGCGCGTGATCCGCGCACCGGAGCATTCGCGAGGGCGGAAGCCGAGGCCGAGCTGCGGCGCATTGTCGAACTAAGCGAGGCAGCATGAACACGCTCACATCGAGGCAAGCCGAGGCGCTGTCGTTCATCCAGTCGTTTCAGAGCGAGCGGGGCATCGGCCCGAGCTATGACGAGATCGCCGCCGAATTGGGTCTCGCTTCGCGGGGCAGGGTGCACGCCCTGGTCAAATCGCTCGAGGATCGTGGCGCCATCCGCAAGCCTGCCGGCCAGGCCCGCAGCTTCGAAATCATCGGAGAGCAGGGCGCCGAATATCATCTGAAGGCCATCCTGGCTGAAATCGGTCGAGCTGGCGCGGTGCATCAGGACAGCCTTTGCGTCATCGCCGCGATGCAGTTTCTCGGTCGGAGGGACGCATGAGCGTCTTCCTGATCCTAGCCGCGACCGCGATCATTTCATTCCTGAGCGGCGTTGCTGCTGAACGGGCCTTGACGGGCTATCGCGTCTCGCAGCGACAAGCCCACGCGGATGAGTCTCGGTTCCTCACGGCCCCAACCATTCCGCATTCCCTTGAAGACGTCGCTCGTCGGGCGGGGTGCTGAGAATGGGCAATCATCATTCGCCGGTCGGAGACGGCCTGGTCTCGAAAACAAGTCTAGCTGCGCCTTCGCCTGTCCCTGGAAGTTCATCCGATTGCGCATTTTCCACCTTCATTCCTGCTTTCGACTTTCTGCCGGCTCCAACCGGCTCAGTCGCTCTCTCTGACGGACACAGAGTAGGCGAAAGGAAACCAGCATGTCCGACACGAAACGGGTCAAATCCGACCTGAAGCAGGGCAACAGCGTCATGAGTACATCGATTGCGGCGATGGAGGCTTTCGACCTTCTCAATGCCGGAACCAGAAAGCACTACCGCGGCGCGGGTGACACCCCGACCGCAGCCCGCACCCGCGCGGCAAAAGAGGCGGGAATTTCACCAGCACAGGCAGAGCGTGTCTGGAAGCGTTGGCGGACGATGGCAAGCGTTGACGGCGATGTCTATCGCCGCCTGCGCAACAGATACGGCAACCTCTGCGCATGGATAGAAAACACGGCCGACGCCATGGAGCGGGAACGCCGGGAGATCGAGGAAACGGATGCGGTTTATCAAGGCCCTTCGCCGATTGGTGAAGGAATGGCTCGCCCTGCGAAGGGCGCGTCGAGACAGGAAATGAGATGAATTCAACCAACCGGAGCAACTGACATGGCAAAAGCAGCAGCAAAGCGCAGCGCAGTGAACGGCCAGACCGAGCGCGAGCAGTGGGAGGAACAGCAGTTCCTGAACGGCTTCCGCCAGATCAAGGAACACAAGTCGGATATCGCCGGCACATCTGGCGAGATGTCCGGGATCTATGACCGGCTCAAAAAGCTCGGCTTCACCAAGGCCGATGTGAAATGGGCTGAAGAGCTCGACGAGAAGGACGCCACCGAGGTCATTGCGACCATGGCGCGCCGGCTGCGCATCGCTCGCATGTTTGGTCATGGCGTTGCCCGGCAGATCGAGATGTTCGACGCCGACCGTACGCCGGCCGATGAGCGCGCCTATGGCGAAGGTCTTGCCGCCGGCAAGCTGCGCAAGGATGCCGGCAATCCCTACGGCGCCGACAGCCCACAAGGCCAGGCATGGCAGCGCGGCATGAATGACGGGACTGAGTTCATCAACAAGGACTTGGCCAGCCAGTTCGAACCATCGGGCGATGAGCTCGTGAAGGGCGCCGACAATGGCGAGGACCCGTTCGATGCCGCTGATCCGGCCAAAGTCGCGGCGGAGTAGGGCGCCCGTGACCAACCACACCCGCCAAGTTCTCGCAACCACTTGCCTTTGGGGCCTCGTGATCACCGCTGCCTACGCATTGGTGCTGGCGGTGACCATTCTGCCGGCATTGCCGAGGGGCTGAGGATGGCAGCGGCATCAGCACGCGGTTTGTTCCGCGCCACCGGCAAGAAGTCAAAGCCGGTCGTTCAACGCAATCTCGACGGCAGCTATGAGCGCGTCGACGGCCTCGATCGGGAGAAGGATGATTTCTACCCGACGCCGCCGGAGCCGATTCGCGCGTTGCTCCATGCCGAGATCGACCGCCTTCGCGAGTTCGAATTCATCTGGGAAGCAAGCGCCGGTGATGGCGCGATCGTTCGCGAGCTGCAGGCGGTTGGTCTGAAGGTTCACGCCTCAGATTTGGTCGACCGTGGATGTGGCGCGCTGATCAAAGACTTTTACGATTTCGCAGCCGCTCCATCCAAGGCCACGGTGCAGAACCCACCCTTTGCCGAATGCGGCTGGGGCAACGGTAAGGCCCGCTGGCTGAAGCACGCACTCGACGTCCTTGATCTCGACTACATGGCGCTGCTGATGAACTGGGGCTGGCCTGGCGCCGGCAGGCTCGGCCCGTTCTACGCCGCCCATCCGCCGGCCCGCGTCTACCTCATGCGCTGGAAGATCGATTTCACCGGGCAGGGCGCACCGCCGATGCTCAATGCCTGGTTTGTCTGGGACAAGAAGCATGCGGGCGAGACGGTCTTGCGCATGCTCGACCGCAAGGACGCGCGGCAGGCAGAGCTGTTCGGAGAGGCAGCATGAACGCCATCGCACGGCAGAGCACGGTCACCGACCTGATCGAAGAATACGACCAGAAGCGTGCAGCTATGGAGGACGAGGTTCGCGCGTTCGAGGCGGCCTACGGGCGGTTGGAAATGGCGGCTTGTATCCAAGGCAAGTTCGTCGCCCCGGTTTCTCGTCATCGTCCATATGTCAGCGCAGAGGAGTTGAGGCGCAATCTATGCAAATCCGGCTGGAAAGCCATTTATGATCGCCTCCAGATTGACCGGATCGCCAGCGCGCGTGATCGCAAGCTATTCGACCAGACCGTTGAGAATCCGCCGGATCTGACGTTCGACAACGCCAAGGCGACGTTTGGTGATTACCTGGAGCGGCCGCGCCATCACGTTCTGCGTGGCCTGGCCGAAGTGTTCGCCGACCTCGACCCGGCCTACAAATCGCATTCGAAGGTCAAGATTGGGGTCAAGGGCCTCCCAAAGCGGGTCATCCTGTCGAGCTTCGGCACTTACTACGGCACCTATGGCCGCGACAAGTTGCGCGACATTGTGAACGCTCTCTCCGCCTATCGCGGTCAAGCGCTCATGGAGCATACCGAGTTCAGCGCAATTGAGGTCGCGCACCGCAAGGGTGAAGATGCGGTTCTCGATGGGCGCATCTACGCTGCCGAGCCGCGATACGGAAACGTGGACGAATACCAGACGCTCAACCGTGGCCTGACCATTCGGAAGTTCGGCAACGGCAATGCGCATGTGTTCTTCGCGCCTGAAACGCTTCTCGACATCAACTGCGCACTTGCCGAGTTCTATGGCGAGGTATTGCCCGACGCCGAAGACGATGACGCAAAGCCGCAGGCCAGCATGGCCGTTTCCAAGGATCTGCAATTCTATTGGTCGCCCGACGCGGTCATTGAGAAAGCACTAGATCAAGCTGGCATCTATAGGCCGAGCGACTATTCGCAGGGATCGGCACCGCCGGCGCATCGAGTTCTAGAGCCGTCATGCGGAGACGGGCGCATCCTTGATGCTCTCCGCGGTCGTGGCTGCCATTCATTCGGCATCGAGGTTCACGCGGGCAGGGCGGCGGAAGCACGGGCCAAGGGCCATAATGTCCTGACAGCCAACTTCCTCGAGTGCCCGGCAAAGCCAGAGTTCGGTTTCGTGGTGATGAACCCGCCGTTCTACGGGCGCCACTACCTCAAGCATGTCCGGCATGCGCTCGGCTTCCTCAAGCCCGGCGGCACTCTGGTTTCGATCCTACCGGCGACTGCCTGGTACGACCATGGCGAGCTTGAAGGCGACTGGCGTGACCTGCCGGCGGGGAGCTTCTCCGAAGCAGGGACCAACGTTCCCACGGGAATTCTGAAGATGCGCAACGGGAAGTCGGCATGATCATTCTGGGCCTCGACATTGCCACTGTGACCGGGTTCGCTTGGTACGAGACCGGGTCCTCGCTCTCGTCGATCAAGACCGGCCTGATCAAGGCCGTCGGTGAGAATGCCGAGGAGAAGGCGGAATCGCTCGGCCGCCAGTTACGCGACATGATCAAGGGCAACCGGCCCGACTTCGTTGCGATCGAGCAGCCGATGCGCAACGTCGTCTCGTTCAAGAAGACCCGCCAGACGCTTACCGGGCCGGTGGACGAGCAAACCATCAATCCGAACGCCTTGCAGCTCGAGGGGCTGGTCTGCGCCGCAGTTGCCATAATCGGAGGCGGCTACGGCATCCCTTGGGAAACCATCCCATCGTCGACATGGCGAAAGCACTTCCTCGGCATGGGACGCTCGCCTGGTTTCGACCGCGCCATGTGGAAGCGTACAGCAGTCGAGCGCTGCCGGGTTCTCAAGATCGACGTGAAGAACGCCGACGCCGCGGAAGCTGTCGGCATAGCGATGGCTGGCGAGGCCTGTCAGCGGTTCAAGATGGCGAGGGCGGCGTGAACAAGATGTTAGTCGCCGACGTTGCGGTGCTGGTGGATCGTCCAACGGAGGCCGCAGAATGACCACGGCCTCCGCACCCTACACCCGATCAGACGTGTCTTGGCCGCGCCTTGCTGCTGAGGGGCGGGATGACTCCATCCTCGACGAGAATATCTTTCTTTCGCGCAAAGGCGACAAACACGCCGCGCGCGGTCTCGGCGTCGACATCCCCGGTCAGCGCAGCCTTACAGGCGCGAATCGCGGCTTTCTGTTCTGGACTGTTGCCGCACCATTCCATCGCGAACTGATACGCATCGACGACGGTGTTGAGTTGCCGAGGGAAACCAAGTCCGACCCATACACGGATGGGCTTTTCGAACGGTTTCGCAAGCATAATGACCTCCTTGGCTCTTGGGCCGGCAATACGGCCTGGGTCTCGATGAATGGCCGCGTCGCGGCTGCGGGAAAATCTGTGGCGGACAAGCACTGGTTTCAAGGGGGGACGCAATGAACGCGCTCCCTCGCGAATTCAAAGCCGCATTGCCCGATGCCGTCGAGGCCGAACAGGCGCTGCTTGGTGCCATCCTGAACTCGAATGACGCCTACTGGCGCGTCGCCGGCTTCCTCAAACCGCACCACTTCGCCGACAAGCTCCACGGCGCGCTGTTCGAAACCATGGGCACTATGATCGCTGAGGGCCGGCCGGCCAACCCGATCACCATCAAGCCTTATATCCCGGCTGACCAGATGGTCGGTGAACTGACGATGTTCGCCTATGTCATCCGCCTGGCGTCTGAAGCCGTCACCACCTCCGGCGCCTATGACTACGGCCGCGGCATTATCGAAATGTGGGCCAGGCATCAGTTGATCGCGACGGCACAGGATCTCGACGCGCTGGCCCGCAACATGCCGGTCGATATGACGCCGGAGAAGATCATCGGATCGACTGCGGACGAGCTCACCCGTATTGCCAGGGAAGGGAACGAGCGCGCTGCTTCGGTGCAATATGGCGTCATCCTGCCGAACGCGGTGACCAAGGCTGCAAAGTCCAGCGGTGACGCATCCTCCCGCATTCCATGGTTCCTGCCTGAGATCACCAGCGCACTCGGTGACATCCGCCGCGGCAACCTGGTCGGGCTCATGTCCGACAGTGGCGGTGGCAAAACATCGTTCAGCCTGCAGCAATGCCGCTTTGCCGCTTCGCAGGGCTTCAAGAGCGCATTCTTCTCAATCGAGATCACCGACGAGGAGGCGGCACTGCAGGCGGCTGCACAGCAGGCGCATATCTCGCTCGGCCGGATCGACGCTTACACCCTCAACAGCAAGGAAAGCGGCGATCTCGAGCGCGAGATGATGACGTCGGCCAATCTGCCTTTCTACATCGTCGGTTTTGGCGAGTGCACCATGTCGGACATCCGCATCAAGGCCGAGGCCATGGTGAAGAGCCAGGGGCTCGACCTGATCATGATCGACCACGCCAAAATGATCAGCCTGCCGAATCCGAAGGACATCTTCGCCGACCGGGTGAATGCGCTCTATCGCGGGCTGAAGGCACTGGCGAAGTCGCTCAACGTGGCGATCGTCATCCTCATTCAGCGCAATGATGACTGGAAAAGGAGATGGCAGACCGGCGGCATCATCCGTCCGATGATGGGCGATGCTTACGGTGGGTCGGGTGTGAAGCAGAACCTCGACGTCTGGTTTTCGCTCTATCGTCCGGAGCCGCTTTACAAGGAACTGATCCCGCAGACCCAGCGGGAGGAGAAGCGCGCCGATCTGATCGCGCTGTACGAGCGGTCACGCGGCAAGGCGCAAATCATCAACCACAAGCGCCGGCGTGGCGAGCCTGGCCGATCGCCAGAGATCAAGTTCGAGGCCGAGTTCACCCTGTTCGCCTCGCTCATGGACGATGCTGCGCCAGCTTTCGAGGGGTTCGACTGATGAAGCTCCCAACTGGCCTCCATTGCCCGTCATGCGGAAAGCGAAAGCTGATGACCGTCGACACGCGCCCAACGCGCGGCGGGATCCGCCGGCGAAAGGAATGCAACGTATGCCGCTATCGGTTCTCGACAGTCGAAACTATCGCCAAGATCAGAAATGGAGGGAGGGCGTGAACGATATAGACCGTCTCAAAGCTGCTTCGAAGGAATTGGTCGACGCGATTAATTTCGACGACAACGGCGCCATGGTCGGCGGCAAGTGGATGGGCGGCAACGGTGGCCTGCTTTCACGCGAAACGCTTCAGAAGGCCGATGCCGTACGGCGGGCACTCAATGCATTGGCGGAGCAAGTGGCATGACCACCTCGTTCCTCCCAGAGTTCAAGGTGGTGCCGGTGCCGGGCGGCTATCGCGGCTCATATCGTTTGTTTGAAGACAAGCCATTCCGTCTCATCCCGGGCGCGGACAACCATACGACCGCCGGCCAGGCGCTCAACGCCGCTAAAGCCTACGTCCGCGAACGCCTCAATCCACCGATCCGCGGCGAGATCACCGAGGCCAGAGACGTCCTCGGCCTCCACCAATGGCACGCTGAACGCGCGGCAAGGGAAGCAGCCAGGCAGGAGGAAGTGCTTGGCGGAGTGATCGTGAAATCGCGCACGGTGCTGATCGAGCGCAGGAAGGTGAGGGCGTGATCGATCCGCGCGTCCAAGCCCTATGCGATGAGTTCTCGGTGCGGATCGTGCCGAAGTCCGCCTACCCGGACCCGGGCGAAACGCGCGCTGTGGCCACGCTGCACAAGATCATCAGCCGCCACGGTGTCGGGCATGCTCGCCTGGTGATGACGACGCTGGCGGAGACAGAGAACAACAAGCTCGCGCTCGAGGCGTCAGCGTTCGGCGCCGCTTCCGATCTGATCCGGGCCAAGCCTGAGTGGGTCGAGGACGCATCGAAATGGCTGGCCGTCTGGGATGCTACGCCGGTAGGTGAGCTGCAGGCGCTTACTCATGATCTGCGCGGCTTCGTCTCGATGCGCGGGGCTCTAGCTGGGCTTATCTATGAGCGTATGTGGCGGGCGTTCGGACCGCGATCGATCCAACCAGATTTGCTTGATGAAAGGCGGCGGGCATGAACATCGGCGAGATTGCAGAGACTTTTATCAGGGCGGCGGAGATCGACCGCAACTCGCATGAGCACGTGGGCCCCGGCGCGCTCAGGGCGCAGCAAATCGCCTATGTTCACTCATATTCCGACAAGCTTGGCTGGCGAAAGGAAGTTGGCGACAAGCTCGATCCCAAGGCAGATCCACTCGCTGACGAGCGCAAAGCGTTCTGGGAGCGCATCGCTTCGATGCCGAGCGCGGCCGAGATCAGCGCCATGGAAACCATCTTCGATTGGCTGAAAGCAACGAATGACGACGCCGAGCGTCGCGCGCTCTGGGCATGGGCTCGCGCCAAGGCCGGCGGCAAGTCATTCCGACGTTGGTGCTTCAAGGTGGAGGGCATCCATCCGCAGACCGGCCGGAGGCGAAAAGATCGCGCCTTACAGCGAATTTCGGATCATTTGGCCGGTAAACGCGATTTGCATGACGAAACGACCCAAATACGGGTGTTCCCATTTACCCAAGAAATCAGCGATGTTTCGGCTACGATCACAGAAGATGCGGGCGAGCGGGACGGCCTCAATTCATGGATCGCAGATGGCGCCTTCGCTAAAATCCTCTCGTCGGAGCATGACGATTTCTCTTGGGCAGCCAAGCGTAATGAAATGCGGCGGCAGCGGGAAGCGCAGAAGCGGAAAGCGGCTTAAGTCTTAGGCCGGCTTTCCTTCTCGATCTGCATGAGATCGATAAGGTTGTTAGCAAGCGCTCGAAGCTGTCGCAGTTTCTTGAGCATATCGTCGAGGGCAAAATCTGGCAGGTTCTGAACACCATCGCACATGGCCCGGCCATGCTTGTCGAGGAATTCCCCTGCTTTGAATATTTGATCCACAGAGGAGGAGGCATCCGCTTCACTCTTCGCCCCAGGGAACTGGAAGATGTTGGATGGGGGTTCATCGTCCATGTCATGTCCTCGTTGAGCCGGCTATCAGATTATCGAAGCGATCATTATGCCGAGTGGGATGCGAGCAGCCCGCGGTCTTGAGCTTCTATCAAGTTTTGCCGGCATTTTCGATGTTGCGTTGAGCGGCGACAACTATCGCTCGCAACAAGACGAGCATGAGGACGTACTTGTCCATTGGGTTGAGTTCAACGAACGTCACCTTTGGCGATCTGACCATCTTGCCCAGAAATGCCGGGATATTCAGGCGCTCCCGGGCCGACAAGAGGCCATAAAGATTGTCTGCATCCTCAGAGGTCAGATGTCTCTCCGGGTCGTGAGCCAGCTTATTCCGCAGATTGCCGACCGCACTCAAAGCAGGTTTGATCGCCTTATCTAGCCCAAGAGCGAAAGCAAGTGCGCAGCGTTTTGCAAAGTCTAGATTCATTGCCTTCAACTCGCCCGGCTCCTTCACGCAGAGGCTGAGCAATTTGTCGAGTTCGAAGTCGAGGTAGGCGACGCCGCGAATGATCACGGTGAATGCGTCGTTCCCGCTCATCGTGTCGTAGTATTGCTGCTCGTGCGCGAGATTGATCACCGCCATGCCGTCCTCCCAAATGCCCGTGATGAGACATTCGCCCAGGAAGCAGAGCATCAATCCCGAACATAGGCAACACAGGGCGACGAGAAGTGCGGAATGGGGGAATCACAAACGAAAAGCGCCGGGATTGCTCCCAGCGCCTCCCTGTCACATCAAGACTTTCAGCAGAACCGCGATTGCCGTGAGGCAAGCGGCTACATCAATCTTGACTACGATGGTCAGACTGGTGCGTCTCCACATGGGATTCGCCCTTTCTGGACCACGGCGCCGCAATCCTTTCGAGGGACTACGTGAGCGCACCATCGAAGGACTTACCCGGCCTTCATGGCAGCATCGGACCGACATCCGCGTTTCGAAACCGCTTCGATCGGCCCCGTGAGCCTCCAGAGTTAGGCTAGGTTGACCAATCGGCACTGCCGCTTGGTTCCATCGCCGGTCTGGCACGGGCCTCAGGGGTGGCCTTCCAGGTTGCCCCGCTGTGCTTGGCGGGACCATTCAGGGGCCCGAGGTTGGGCCATATATACAGTCACCATTGTTTGAAAACAATCAAAGGTAATCAAAAGTGGCGCGCGGCGGCAAAAGAAGTGGTGCAGGGCGCAAGCCAGGAGCCGCCACAAAGCGAACGCGCGCGATCGCGGACAAGGCTACTGCCGAAGGACTGACGCCTCTGGAGGTCATGCTGAAGGCGATGCGAGCCCATGTTGACAACAACAAATTGGACGAGGCGGCATCGATCGCCAAAGATGCCGCGCCATACATGCACGCCAAGCTGGCCTCTATCCAGCACACCGGCCGCGGTGGTGGACCGATCCAGACCGTTGATCTCTCAAAGCTGAGTGGCGATGACCTCGCACGTCTCGAAGACATCTTCGGTCCGCTTGCCGGACCCGGCGACGATGATGCGCCTGATCAGGGCGGAGAAGGCGAGGCGGGCACAGGAGGCTGAACGTCAACGCATTGCCCACGATGCCGAAAGGATAAGGGCACGGTGCCAGACGCTATCCGGCTTCGTTCGTGAGGCCTGGCATGTGCTGGAACCGACTACAAAGCTGGTTTGGAACTGGCATCTCGACGCGATCTGTCAGCATCTCGAGGCGGTCACCGACGGGCGGATAACCCGGCTGCTGGCCAACGTGCCGCCTGGCTCATCCAAGTCGATGCTCGTTTCGGTCATGTGGCAGGCATGGGAGTGGGGACCGAAGGGTCTCGCCTCGATGCGCTACCTGACGACATCGTTCAACGATGGGCCGGTCAAGCGCGATACCCGCAAATGTCGAGACCTGATGCTGTCGGACTGGTATCGGGCACTGTGGCCTGAGGTGGTGCTCACCAGGACCGGTGAGACCAGCTTTGCCAACAGCAAGACCGGAACGCGGGAGGGTGTAGCGTTCGGCTCGCTGACCTCGCAGCGCGGCGACAGGCTGGTTATCGACGATCCGCACTCGACCGAAACAGCTGAAAGCGCTGCCGATCGACTGGCGACAACACGCAAATTCAGGGAAGGCGCGCAGAACCGGCTCAACGATCAGGAGAAATCCGCGATCGTGGTCATCATGCAGCGCCTGCATGAGGAGGATGTTTCCGGCGTCATCGAGCAGATCGGGATGGATTACGTCCGTCTTATGTTGCCGATGGAGTTCGAGCCCGAGCGGGCGTGCGAGACCGAGATCGGGTTCAAGGATCCTCGCAAGCATGACGGCGAGCTGCTGGACCCGGCCAGGTTCCCGGCGGATGCAGTGGCCAAACTCAAGCGCGACATGGGCTCGTATGCCTATGCCGGGCAGTATCAGCAAAGGCCGGCGCCACGCTCCGGTGGTATGTTCCAGCGCAGCGACTTCGAAGTCGTTGATGCGGTTCCCGCCGGCGCACGACGCTGCAGGGCATGGGATTTCGCGGCATCGAAGGAAAAGCCCGGCAAGCAGCCTGACTGGACCGTCGGGCTGCGGATGGCGCACAAAAACGGGACTTTCTACGTCGAGGACATCGAGCGCGATCGGTGGTCGCCGGGCGAGGTTGAGACCAAGCTGAAGAACATTGCGACGCATGACGGGTTGGAAGTCACCATTCGCATGCCGCAGGATCCAGGATCGGCCGGCAAGTCGGATGCAGCCACGAAGGTGAAGCTGCTCGCCGGCTGGGACGTGAAGGCTCTCCCAGTCACCGGCGACAAGGCGACACGGGCAAAGCCAGCATCTGCCCAGGCGGAAGCTGGCAATGTGAAGCTGGTTCGCGGCCGCTGGAATGAGAAGTTTCTGGACGAGGTCTGTTCATTCCCGAATGGTCAGTTTGACGACCAAGTCGACGCTTTCGCCGATGCTCTGAACGAGCTCGCGTTAGGATCGACGTTCACTCTCGACAACATCTGAAGGACAGGCAGTGGCGACAATATTCCAGTTTGCCAGGGACAGCCTGACCAATCTCGTCTCGCGCATGGGGACGGAGCGGGACAAGGCGTCGAGCAGCTACTATCCGCTGCCGGTCATTGGCGATGATCAGGTGCTCAACGCCTATCGTGGTGCCTGGCTGCCGCGCAAGATCGTCGACATCCCTGCCTTTGACAGCGTGCGGGCGTGGCGCGATTGGCAAGCCGAAGGCGTCGAGATCGAGCCGATCGAGGCCGAAGAAACCCGCCTCAACGTTCGTGGCAAGGTGCTCGAGGGACGCATTAAGGCCCGGCTGTTCGGTGGCGCTGCCATCCATATCGGGACGGGCGATGCGAACCTGGCCGAGCCGCTTGATGTCGATCGGATCGGGAAGGGCGGGATCAAATATCTGACGGTGCTTTCGCGCCGGCAGTTGTCGATTGGCGAAATCGAGCGCGATCCGGCATCGGAATGGTATGGCAAGCCGCGCATTTACCGGCTGTCGGCGGGGGACAAGGCACAGGTCGACATCCATCCGTCACGCCTGGTGATCCTGACCGGCAATGCCCAGCCGGATTTCGAGCTCGTCGGTGGTGGCGAACTGGCATGGGGCGACAGCGTTCTCCTCGCCGTCATGGATGCGATCAAGCAGGCCGACGGCACCGCGGCGAACATCGCCAGTCTCATCTTCGAGGCGAAGGTCGACATCATCCGCATTCCGAACTTCATGGCCTCGCTGGCGAACGAAGGGTACAAAGCCAAGATCCTCGAGCGCTACACGCTGGCCAACACGTCCAAGGGCATCAACGGCACGCTGATGCTCGACAAGGAGGAGGAGTACGAGAGCAAGTCGGCGAACTTCTCCACCTTGCCGGACATTCTCGACCGGTTCCTGCAGATCGTCTCTGGTGCCGCCGATATCCCCGCGACGCGCCTCCTCGGGCAGTCGCCGGCGGGCATGAATGCGACGGGCGAGAGCGATCTGCGCAACTACTATGATCGTCTCTCCGCCATGCAGGCGCTGGAGATGACTCCGGCGATGTTCCGGCTCGACGAGGCGCTAATCCGGTCGGCGCTGGGCTCGCGACCCAAGGACATCTACTACGAGTGGGCGCCTCTCTGGGGGATGTCGGATAAGGAAAAGGCCGACGTATTCAAGACGAAGGCCGACGCGGCGCGCGCGATCGCCGGTGGAACAGGGCAACAGCCGCTCATCCCGATCGATGCGCTGTCGGATGCCTTGGTCAACGCGCTTGTCGAGGATGGTAGCCTTCCCGGCTTGGAAGCGGCCATCGACGAGTATGGCAAGCTCAGCGAGCAGGAGCCAAGCGAGGAAGAACTCGCCGCGGCTGCCGCGAACGCCAATGAACCTGCCGCGCCCCAGCGCAAGGCCGCCAACGACGCCGAGCCGCGCACGCTCTATGTGCGCCGCGATGTCGTGAACGCCTCAGAAATCAAGGCCTGGGCCGAAGGGCAGGGCATTCCAGATCTTGTCGACGACCTGCACGTCACCATCATCTATTCGCGCACGCCGATGGACTGGATCAAGGCAGGCAATGCCTCGGAATGGGGCAACGAGAAGGGTGGCAACATCACCATCGCACCTGGTGGCCCGCGTGTGGTTGAGCCGCTCGGCAATATGACCGCCGTGCTGATGTTCGCCTCGTCGCAGCTTTGCTGGCGGCATGAGGAGATCGTCAGGGCAGGGGCATCACACGATTTCGAGGACTACCAGCCACACATCAGCCTGACGAAGGCCGATGTCGATCTTGATGCCATCGAACCATACCGCGGCAAGATCGTGCTCGGCCCGGAAGTGTTCGAGGAAGTGAAACAGGATTGAGTGTAACCTAATCTTTCTTGAGGCATGAAAGTTGATCGGCCGCGTTAGGGTTATCGGTGATGACAACCCACTTGTCGGCTGAGGCGGCAGTATCAGTCCGGTAAAGCCAAACATCTGAGCCTGATGGTGTTTCTACAACATCGCCTGAATAGATCCAGCAATCGGCGGCGGGGCCGGTTGTGGTGACCATTACCCAGACGTCTGCCGATGCAGGTGTGTCGGTGAAGTAGACACTCGCAATAGCAGGCGAAACGCTTAGCGCCGAGAGTGCGATGATTAGGGCAAATCTGGTCATTGGGGCTCCGCCACTTCCTTGAATGTGTCATTTGGCACGGGACCACTTACAATGCAATTCACCGACGCTGTAACCGTCGCGGGAACGCGCCGGACCGAGGATGGCTACCTCGTTGCCGAGGCGCGCTGCGTGCGCACCGGCATTCAGATTTATGCCGGTGATGAGGTCGGCAAGCCCGAGCTCAAGACGGTTCGGGTGTATCGCGGGCCGGATCACGTGTTCGCAGATGCCTCGCTGCAGTCGTTCAGCCATGCGCCGGTGACCGTCAACCATCCCAAAGACATGGTGACGGCGGAAACCTGGAAGGATCTGGCCGTAGGCGAGGTCAGCACGGCCGCCAAGAAGGACGGCGAGTGGATCATGCTGCCGCTGATCCTCAAGGATGCCGCCGCCATAAAGTCCGTCGAGGACGGCAAGCGCGAGCTCAGCGCCGGCTATTCGTGCACGCTGGACTGGACGCCTGGCACTGCCCCCGACGGGCAAGCCTTCGACGCTCAGCAGCAGGACATCAAGATCAACCATCTCGCGCTCGTCGATCGGGCCAGGGCTGGTTCCAAGGCTCGTATCGGCGACGATGCGGGGAAGTGGGGCGCGAGCCCTGTGACACTCCACACAGCAGATGAAAGGATACCAGAAATGGATCTGCGCAAAGTGCTGGTCGATGGGCTCCAGGTCGAAACGACCGACGCTGGCGCCACGGCCATTTCGAAGTTGCTGGCCGATCTTGCATCGTCCGCAGCCAAACTCACCGATGCCGAGACCAAGCATCAGACCGCGCTCGCGGCCAAGGATGCGGACCTCGCCAAGAAGGACGCCGAGATTGATGCCCTCAAGGGCAAGGTGCTGTCCGACGCCGATCTCGATAAGAAGGTCGCGGCCCGCGCCGCGCTCGTCAATGTCGCCCAAACCATCGCCAAGGACGTCAAGACCGATGGTCTCAGCGATGCAGCGATCCGCAAGGCAGTGGTCACCGCCATTCTCGGCGATGCCGCGGTCAAGGACAAGGCCGACGCCTATATCGATGCCCGCTTCGAGATCCTCGTCGAGGATGCCGCCAAGAAGACCGGCGCCGATCCGTTCCGCGCTGTTGTCGCCGGCGGCCTTCAGACCAATGACGGCGCAACCGGTGTCGCAACCGCCCACAAGGCCATGACCGACCATCTGTCGGTCGCCTGGCAGACCCCCGCGAAAGGAGCCGCATAAATGCCTGCGATCCAGACTACTTACAACGCCCAGCACGCGCGCTGGATCGAGGGCATGGTCCTCAACATGGAGCCGTCCGTCGTCGTGTCTCGCCTTTGCGAGGACGTCGAGGGCATCGGCTTCGGCAAGGTCGCGGTTCAGGGTACGGCCGACAACCAGGTCGTTGACTCCGAAATCACGGTCAAGTTCTGCGGCATCGCCGTTCTGGATGAGACCCAGCCGACCGGCAAGTACGAGCAATACGCCACCGCGGCAATCATGAAGAAGGGCGTCATCGTCGTCCAGGCTTCGGTCGCGGTCGCCGTCGGTGATCCGGTCTACTACGTGCCGGCGACGGGCGTCCTGACCAACGTCGCCACCTCCAACACCCTCATCGTCGGCGCACAGTGGGATACCAGCACCGCCGGTGCCGGTCTCGCTGCGCTTCGCCTCGGCTAACAGGAGCACCCACAATGAACGCTCACATCATGCAGGATGCTCAGCAAGTCGCGATGAGCTTCCTTATCCGTCAGGCCTCGCTTATCGAGCCGACGGTCTACGCGATCCGGTATCAGGACATCCAGTATGCGAACCTGATCCCGGTCGACACCTCCGCGCCGGAATGGATCCAGTCCGTCACTTACTTCTCGATGGACTCGGTCGGCCAGGCGCAGTGGTTCAACGGCGCTGCCCACGACGTCCCGCTGGTCGCTCTGACCCGCGAGAAGTTCGAGACGACCGTGTCCATGGCCGCGATCGGCTACGGATACAATCTGGAGGAGCTCGGCACTGCCCAGCTGCTCGGGATGAACCTCAATGCCGACAAGGCGTCTTCGGCTCGCCGTATCGCCGAGGAGAAAATCGACAGCGTGGCTTTCATCGGCGACGCTGCCAAGGGCTTCACCGGCCTGGTCAACGCCTCGACGCCGACCGCCACTCAGGCGCCGGCGGATGGTACGGGTTCGGCCCGCACCTTCGCCTCGAAGACAGCCGACCAGGTTCTGCGTGACATCAACACGCAGATCACCGGCATCGCGACGGACACGCTCGGCAACGAGCTCGCCGACACGATCCTGCTACCGTACTCGATCATGCTGGACCTTTCCCAGCGCCGCATCGACACGGTGAACCAGACGACGATCCTCGAATGGGTGATGCAGAAGAACGTCTACACCCTGACCACGGGAGCCCCGCTCACGGTTCGCGGCCTGTTCGGTTATCTCGAGACGGCCGGCACTGGTTCTTCCAAGCGCATGGTTGCGTATCGGCGCTCGCCGGAGGTGCTGAAAATGCATCTCCCGATGCCGTTCCGCTTCCTGCCGGCTTGGCAGACCGGGCCGATCAAGTTCGACGTGCCCGGCCTCTTCCGTGTCGGTGGCGTCGATATCCGCCGCCCGCGCGCCGTGCGCTATCTCGACTCGATCTGAGGAGGCAAGCATGAAGATCACCAACATCTCCCAGGGTCCGCGCGGTATCCATACCGAGGATGGTCTTCGGATCATCCCGGTCGGCGGGACCATCGAAGCGGACGTCAAGGATGTCGAACTGAAGGGTGCGAGGGCAACCGGCTGGTTCGAATTCGGGG
Source organism: Mesorhizobium sp. M0701 (assembly GCF_040320365.1). NCBI lineage: Bacteria > Pseudomonadati > Pseudomonadota > Alphaproteobacteria > Hyphomicrobiales > Phyllobacteriaceae > Mesorhizobium > Mesorhizobium sp. M0701. The sequence goes on along the minus strand of NZ_JAMYPO010000008.1, from coordinate 28,882 downwards.
CGGCGAAGACCAAGGAGGCCGACACTGAACGCGAGGACCTGAAGAAGCAGGCGGGTGAGCTTGGCATCGAGTACGCCAAGAACATCCCGACCGACAAGCTGAAGGAACTCGTCGACGCCAAGTTGGCGGAATGAAAGATATGTGGTGCGGCCGGCAACTGCCGCACCAACACACGATGCTAAGCAAGCCGGGACAATGACGGAACGAAAATATCCCGCCATGGTTATATGTACGGACAGGTGGGATCTATGTGATGAGTAGATATAGATCATTGCAAAGTGCCGCTGTGAAGCTCAAAGAGGACATCGGTATCTTCATCCCCGTTGTCTTGCTGCTTGGGTTTTATGTGCTTGGCGCGATCGTGTTTGCTTCTTTGCGGATCTTGAACTTGGTTTAGCTTCGCTCGACAAACCGCACGAGGAAGGCGGCCGACGTTATAGCCGCCAACTTTATGATGGAATTGGCCGGGTTCGCCCTATCAATCCTTTAAGGCATCTCGAGCTTTATCTTTCGCCTTGCCGAGGCCTTTCTGAAGGCCGCCTTCGGCCTTGTCAGCGGCTGCGTCCGCGCGAAGCTTATCGTCGCCCGTGGCCTTACCGATCTTGTCCTTCACATTGCCGCGCAGTTTCTTCGCGGAACCCTTAACTTCGTCCTTGTGCATCGTTCTTCTCCTTTGAGCAAACCCAACGTAGGCGGAACCTGAATGTTCCAGAGTGAGCGGGAACGACATGGCTGGATACGGTGACGATGCAGGCTTCACGGCCTATGCAGCCGCAGCCGGCTACACCGTGCCCGCTGGGACCATTGCGGCCGCTCGCCAGCGCGGAAGCGCCTATATTGACGGCACGTATGGCATGCGCTTCCCTGGCCAGCCAACGGGTGGGCTTGCACAGGAACGGGCATGGCCGCGCACCGGCGCCACCGTGTACGGATCGACCCTTGCCAGCGATCTGATCCCGCAGCGGGTGATCGATGCCTCGTACGAGGCGGCTTACCTCGAACTGGTCAAGCCGGGCTCGTTGTTGATCTCATTCGACCCGTCGCGCAAAGTGAAGCGGCAGAAGGTCGAGGGCATCGAGCGGGAGTTCTTCGAACCAAGCGACAACGGCAACATCTTCGCGCCAGACGCGCCGATCTCGACCATCATCGAGGGGCTGCTGGCGCCGCTGATCGGCCCGATGTATGGCCTGCCCGATATATTGGTCGTGTGATGGCCGATTTCTATGACGAGATGCAGGAGTTCGCGAGCGAGATGCTCGGCGAGTTCAAGCAGGGCGTCGTCTCGCTCTCCCGCACCGTCACAGCGCCGCCTGATCCTGCAACGCCGTGGATACCGGGCTCGGAAACGACCACTACCTACCCGCTCGATGCGGTCGTGAAGCGTGTCGACCAGCGCTACGAGGACGGCGTCCTGATCATCCAGACCGGCGACATGATAACTTTCGCCATGCAGGCCGTGTTGCCGGCGCTGGCGGACAGATTGATAATCGACGGTGTCGAGCGTGCCATCACGAACCTGACGCCGATCCCGTCAGCGGGAACGACTGTGGCTTGGAAGGCGTGGTGTGCGGCTTAACGAGACCTTAGGTGTGGAAACTGAACTGGGTCAGCCCAGACGAGCGTAACTCGTTCTTTCAGGCCCTCATCGGTCTCACCGTCGAACCAATGCTTAAGATTTGCAAGCACCCCAGCCCAATTGTCGCTTTCCCATTTCGTGAAGGACAAGATGCCGTCAGGGATTTCGATCAGGTACTCGTCGACACGACCCGAATGGTCGCCCGGCGAATATTCTTTCAATCCCATGATCGTGACCTTTGAGCCATCTTCCCGACCTGGCGGCGCATATTCGTACTTTATGACAGCGATTTGAGCCAACCGAACCTCCAAAGGCCTGTGAATGCTCAAACGCCTATCACCTCGTGAGCGGTTCGAACAGCTTGTCTCAACCTATGAGCCGATGCTTCGGGCCGCTTTCATTGAGGCGATCGACGACATCCGCTCGAACATCGTCTTACGTCGGATCGTGGAGCGGCTAGAGCGCGGCGACATCAACGGCGCCATTGCAGCGATGAACCTCGACGAGGCAGCCTTCCGGCCGCTGGATGAGGCGATCAGGCAGACCTTTAACGGCGGCGGCGTTGCCACGGTCGAGCAGATGCCGGCTCTGCGCGATCCGAGCGGCTTTCAGGTCGTTCTGCGCTGGGATGTTCGCAACTTGGCCGCAGAGACCTGGCTTCGAGAGCACTCGGCGCAACTGGTCACTGACATCGTTGCTGATCAGCAAGTCGCGATCCGCGCCGCGTTGGAGACCAGTCTCGCCCGAGGTGACAATCCAACTCGCACGGCCGTCGATGTCGTCGGGCGCGTCTCTCGGGTCACAGGGCAGCGCGAAGGCGGCATCATCGGCCTGACGGCCCAGCAGAGCCACTATGTCGAGAACGCTCGACAGGAGCTTTCCTCTGGTGACCCTGAGGCCATTCGGAACTATCTCCAGCGTGGACGGCGCGACAAGCGCTTCGACAGGACTGTGGCGAAGGCTCTGAGGGAAGGAAGGCCGCTGCCTCGCGATATGGTGGACCGGACAACCGCCCGATACAGCGACGGTTTGCTGAAACTCCGCGCCGACACCATCGGGTTGCACGAGACGTTCGCCGCGCTTGGAGCTTCCAAGGACATCGCATTTCAGCAGGCGATCGCCAAGGGTGCGGTGAGGGCGGATGCGATCACGAAGGGCTGGAAGCACACGCCGCAGGAGCATCCTCGCGTTCAGCATCTTGCCATGCAGGGGCAGAAGGTGCGGTTTGATCAGCCATTCGTTGCGCCGGACGGCACGCTGATCCCATACCCGCATGCTGCCGGTGTGCCGGCGAGGCATACGCTGGGCTGCAAGTGCTTCTGCGAATACAAGATCGACTTCGTCGCGCAGTTGGTGCGGTGAATGGCGCAACAAGCGTTCGCAGCGTCCGTTGGCGACTGGGTTTTGAAGGTCAGCGGGGCGATTGAGGCGATCTTTCAAGAGAGCGCTCAGGAACTAGTCAGCCAACTCGACCAGCTCTTGGTCGACATGGTCTACGATCAGCCGCAACCGCCCGGCCATACCAGGACCGGATTTCTCCGCGCCTCATTGATGGCATCGACGACCGCCATGCCGCAGCTGACAAGGGATAATCCCGGCGCATTAGTTCCGGCCGATCTTGGAGAAGTCGTCCTTGTCATCAACGGCGCCGATTTGGGCGAGGTGCTGTATCTCGGCTACACCGCGAATTATGCGGCCTACGTCCACTACGGCGCACAGGGCAGGGCGCCGCGGCAATGGGTGACGCTTGTGGCGCAGCGCTGGGTCGCCATCGTCGAGGCCAAGGCGGCCGAAGTGAAACAACGGCTCGGGCTCTGAAATGCCAACTCTTCAGTCATCGATCGAGGCGGCGCTGTTCGCCCGCGCTGCCACGCTTGTGCTGTCACCGGTGCTGCCAATCGCCTGGCCGAACGTTGCCTTCACTAAGCCGCTGACCGGCTATCTGCGCGTCAGCCACATGCCGAACACGGCGCGACGACTGTTCATAGCTGGGAGCGATCCTCATCAACGCATCGGTCTCCTGCAGATCGATGCCCTCCAGAAACTCAATGCGGGCGCTTCCGCGGCAACCGAGATAGCTGGGCAAATCGCGGCATGGTTCCCCTGCGATCTACCTCTGTTCCAAGACGGCATCCGAATTCGGGTGACGAAAGCGCCGGACATCGCCGGCGCGCTGTCTGACGATACCCACTGGATGGTTCCGGTGACCGTCTCCTACGAGGCCTTTGCCTGACGCCATAAGCCGCCCCTGGCGAGGGCAATCCACCTGAAACCTTGAAAGGAGGCCGTGATGGCCATCAAAGTCTCGCCCGTTGCGGGGTGCCACTTCTATATCGGTTCTGCACCGGTCGATGTTCCCGATAACGACGTCACCGAAGCCGATTTCGCTGCCGTCACCTGGATCGAGGTCGGCCAGTATCAGACCATGGGCAATGCCGGCGACGCGACCCAGAACATCGCGACGGATCTGATCAACCGTCGGCGCACCATCAATACAAAGGGAAGCCGCCAGGCCCCGCAGCGGAGCGACAACTTCGCCCTCAACCTCAACGATTCCGGCCAGTTGGCGATGATCGCGGCGGAGCAGACCGATTACAACTATCCGTTCCGCATCGACATGAACGATGCCCCGGTGCCGAAGTCGGCCTCGGCCACCATCACGATCGCCTCGCCTGGCGTGGTGACGTGGACGGGGCACAATCTGGCCGCCAACACACCGGTCAAATTCAGCACGACCGGCACCCTGCCGACCGGCCTGGTTGCCGGCACCACCTACTATGTCAAGACGGTGCTTGACGCGAACACCTTCACGCTCTCCGCCACGCCCGGTGGCACGGTGATTGCCACCTCCGGCACGCAGTCGGGCGTGCACACCGCACCCACGGTCCCGACCCCGTCCAAGAGGCTGACCATGGGCATGGTCACGAGTGCCGAGGAAGGCATGGGCGGCAGCAACACCGTCCAGATGCTGAACACCAGCGTTATGGTCAACACGAACTACGTGCGCGTTGCGGCGCTCGGCTAATAGGAGACGACGATGAAGGTCACGAACACAGGTCCGGCAGCCCATAAGCTGTCGCATGCCGGCAAGGAGTATCTGCTGGCGCCAGGCAACAGCATCGAGATCGAGCTGACCAAGGAAGAGGCGGCCGCCATGCCTCAGCCCTTCGTTGCGTCCGGCGAGCCGGTTGCCCCGGCCAAGGCTGAAAAGGCCAAGCCGGAAGCCAAGGCCGAGGACAAGTGATGGCGAAGGCAACACTTGGGGCAGGCAACGTCGAAATCACGCTGGACGGCGAGCCCGCTGTTCTGCGTCCTTCGCTGCAGGCCGCGCAGTCGATCTCCAGGCAAAACGGCGGCATCTCAGGAGCGGTGCGGGCGGTCGGGCAATTCGACTTTGATGCGATCGTGGCCGTCGTCACCCTCGGCCTTGGCGTGACTGGCGCGGAAGCGAAGGAAATCCCGAACAAGGTCTGGAAAACCGGCCTTACCGAGCTCGTCGGGCCGGTGTCGAGCTTTCTCACCATCCTCGCCAATGGCGGCCGTCCGATTTCAACGGGAGGAGAGGAAGGCGAGGACCCTCAGAACCAGTAAGCCCAGCCGAATATTACGACCACCTCGCCGAGCTCGCCCTGGGCTGGATGGGCTGGTCTGAGGAGCAGGCGCTGAAGTCCGACGTGAACGCGATCGAGATCGCCTATCTCGGCAGGCTGAAAATGCTGCGGTCAATCTTCGGCGGCGGCGAGGACGAACCGGAAACGAAAAAGCCGGAACGTCAGGCAATCAGCACCGGCGCCCAGTTCGACGCCATGTTCGGCGTGGCGTGATCCCCGATTGAAAGCAAACCAATGACCACAGCCACGCTCGGCTTCGAAATCAGGTCCGAACAGGCCCTGACGGCGAAGGCGAACCTCGACAAAATGACGGCATCTGCCGCGCAGGCTGAAACCGCCCAGCAGAAACTTGCCGCAGCGTCGGCTGGGTCGAATGCGGCGCTGTTGCGGATTGCCTCGGGTGTCGATACCGCGAATGCGTTGCTCGCCAAACTCGTGGCTGCGACTGATGCCTCAACGGCGGCATCGGCAAAATATGTCGCCGGCGCGCGGCAGGTTGAAACAGCGAATATTTCCGCTGGCCGCTCAGCCGAGGTCGTCGTTGCGGCGCAGCGCCAGACCGCACTGGCAACAGATCAGGCAACAGCCGCTCTCAACAGGCAGAACGCGGCTGTCGTGACCGGCCTGGCCGCCGCTGCCAAAGCGAGAGCCGCGGCAGGCGTCGATGTATGGGGACGGACCGCTGCTGAGGTCGCGGCCACAAGGTCCCTGGGCGCTGGAAATTCGAACAGCCCTGCCGCAATCCCTGTTGCCGCGCCGGCGGCGGCTCGTGCGGCCGAGGCCGCTGCCGTTACTGGTGTAGCCGGTGCTGGCGTCGGCGCGGTCTCGGCATTTCGGTCTGCGCTGATTTCACTTGTCTCGCCAGCGACTGCGATTCAGTTCCTGCTGTTTTCAATCGGCGGTGCCGCCGTCCAGTATTTCACCACGGCCGAGAGCGCGTCCAAGAAGTTCGAGGATAGCCTTCAGGCCCACGTCAAGGCCGTGCAGGACCTCGGAAAGGCGTATCGCGATGCAGCAATCGACATGGGGGAGGTTCAGCGCAAATCGGTGATCGCCGCTGAGGCTCTCGAGCGCCTTCGCAGGGCGGAACTAAACCGCGAACTGAAGACGCAAACCGATGCCCTGACAAGCGGCCTGTCGTCCTTCAATCTGGGCACCTATCTTCCGGATTGGCTGCGGTCGAGTAACGTCACGCCGGTATTTGCTCCGTTCACCGAGGCGACGGAGGAGCTTCGAGACGGCCTGAAGCGCGGCAAGCCAGATTTCGACGCGTTCGAGAAGCAGATCAAATCCATCTCAGATACCGACCCGGGCAAGCTTCGCCAATGGGGCGATATTCTGATCGATATGGCTGCAAAAGTCGCGCAGGCCCGGCGCGAGCTTGGGATGCTCGACGAATTCAACAGGAATGGCCGCGGCGATCGCGTCGTCGGTCCTGCCGCGATGGATGACCGTGCAGCGGCCGCGCGCCGTCTCATGGAAGAGCCGCGGGCCGCTCGGGAGCAGCAACAGCGCATCCAGCAGGATCAGATGGATGCTGAGCTGCAGATGATGCGCGCCCGCACCAATGCGCAGCGGCTTGCCGCCATCGAGGCCAAGGTGCGCGCCGAGCCGGCGGGCCAGAACGATCCAGGCGTCGATGTGCGCGTCCAGCGCGCTCTGACTATTGAACGCAGCAGGCAAGCCGTCGAGGAGCGCAACGCTAATGACGATCGTCATCGTGCCCAACTGCGCAGCATCGAGGCGGCTCGTGAGGAACTGTCGCTCATCGGAGCAACCTCTGGCGAGACGGCAAAGCTCAACTATCAATATTCCGAAATCGCGCGCCTGAAGGACCAAGCGTACAAGCGCGGCGGCATCGTTTCTCCCGAAGAGGTCGCCCTGATAAAAGAGACGGCAGACGAACTCGGCAACATCGTCGATCTGCAAACCCGCCTCAATCTGAACCGGGATCTGGCATTCGAGCGCTCGCAGCAGTTCCTGTCACCGGAAGAGCAGGCTATCGCGTCGCGTCTTCGAGGCACCGGCATCGGCACGGATTCGCCGGAAGCGCAAGCGATGCGCGACATGAACCAATTCGCCGATGCCAAGGAGCTTGCCCAAGGCTTCCTGACCGATTTCAAGTCCGAGTTGCTGCGCAATGGCGGCGATGTTGGCGAGGCGCTGGGCACGGCGATTCTAAACGCCCTCACGGCGTCGATGGACAAGCAGTTGAGCGACATCTTCGATCGGCTGGCGACGTGGATCGCCGCGGCGCTGACTGGACGGAGGCCGGGCGCCGGTCTCGGGGGCAGTGCTGGGTTCGCGGCGAATACGACGCTCTCCGCCTTTCTTGGGGCAGGAGGTGCTGCGGACAACAGCAATTACATGCCCGGTGCCGTGACGCGTTCAGGGCTACCTGCCGTCGGCGGCAGTGTTGCGCAGCAATCATGGAACTTCTTCAAGGGAAAGGGGCTTGCCGACCATCAAGTCGCAGCCATTCTGGGACACGAGAACGCTGAGAGTGCGTTCCGGCCGACGGCAGTTGGCGATCAGGGCAACGCGTTCGGGCTTTTCCAGTGGAATGACCGCGGTCCGGCGATGCTCAACAGCATCGGCGGAAAAGGCAATCTTGGCGACGTGCAGGGGCAGTTGGACTTCGCATGGAAGGAACTGCAGACGAACGAAAGCGGCACTCTGGCGAAGCTCCGGGCCAGCCCGGATTTGCGCAGCGCCACTGCCGCGTTTGGCGGCTTTGAGCGCCCTCAAGGATGGTCAGCGGCCAACCCAGAGGGAATGCACAATTTCTCTGGACGCCTCTCCGGCGCGGAAGCTGCACTCGCAAAATTCAGCGGAACGGCTACTGACGCCGCGAAGGACATCACCAGCCTCGGAGACGGTGCGACCAGCGCTGTCAAAGCGCTCGCAGGTAGTGCCGGAGCCGGCAGTGGCGGTCTCGCGTCCATTCTGGAAGGGCTCAAGCCCGCCAACTTCCAGGCCAACACCTCGCTTTCGGCGATCCTTGGCTATGGCGGTGCTCCTGCGGCGCCAACTGCCGGCGGGGGTGGTGGCGGCTTCCTCTCCATGCTGCTCGGTTTCCTCCCCGGGCTGTTCGGCTTTGCCGATGGCACCGAGAACGCGCCGGAAGGCTGGGCATGGGTTGGGGAGCGTGGGCCAGAACTGCGCAAGCTGCGCGGCGGTGACACTATCCGAAGCCACGGTCACTCGATGGACATGGCGGCCAATTCGAACATGAGCGCCAGGGGCGGCGGCCGTGGCCAAGAGGGCAGGGTCGAGTTCAATCTCAACATCGACGGCGCCAACGGTGATCCACACGTCCGCATGCTGGCAAGGCAGGCCGCCGAAGAGGCCATCTCTCAATACCATCAAGCGCAGGCCAGTGGCGGTTTTGGCGAACTACAGCAGCAATATGCTTCGCAGAAGGGCTAGAGCATGGGTCGCTATACCGGGTTGCCCACGCTCGACATCGACTTCATCCAGCCGACTGAAATGTCGTTCGACACAAAAGGCGGCGGGCTTGAAGGCGGCCGCAATGGCCTTGGCGAATCCGTCACCATCGAGACGACTGGCGGCCCCGTCTTCGTCGCCAGCTATGAGAACTGCCTTGCCCAGCAACCGGAAGAGCACGAATACATCAATCGGGTAGCGGCCCGCATGAACAACTCGGTCCGCTTCATGAATGTGCCGGTCCTGTCCGACTACTCAGGACCGTTTCCGCTTATCGGTGGCCGGCCTACCCCGATCATTAACAGCATCCCGCACTCCGACGGGTCTCTATTCTCCGACGACTCCGGCTACAGCCAGGCCACGGTTTTCGGGACGATGGGCGCCGACGCAGCGCTCAATGCAGGGCAGATCACCCTCAACATTTTTGGGGCATCACGAAACCTGCGCTGGTCGGATTGGTTCTCGATCTACCATCCGAACAAGGGCTGGCGCATTTATCGCTATTGGGAAGCGTCAGATCCAGTCGAAGTGACCGCCGTCGTCGATGGCGTCAGCTACACCGGCCAGCAATACCTTCTGGCTCTCGACATCCCGCTACGCGAGGCTGTTCCGGCCGGCACTCGCATCGAATTCGCCCGGCCGCGCTGCGTCTGCAAGTTCCCGGTCGGCTATACGCTGGCGTGGCGGGTGAGGGGCTTCATGCGAGCCAATGTCAGTTTCAATTTTGTCGAGGCGTTCTGACCTATGGCCTGGCACGATCTGATCGGCTCGTACTCGGTCCAGTACGTGCCGCAAGCCGTGCTCGACACGATGGCGACCAGCCATATCCTCGGCATTTTCTTTCGGCTCGACACCGAGCCCGGCCTGCACATCTGGGCCGGTGTCAACGACATCCCGGCCGGCTTCGACAGCATCGATCCTGCCGGCACTGTCTATCTTGGCGGCGGCCGGCTGCTCAACATTCCGACGCTCGAGGTCCTGGTCAACGGTCAGGCCGGCAGCGTCGAGTTCGGCCTGTCGGGCATCGATCCCGATACCGCGCTGAGAGTTCTCGACGAGCTGCCAGACGTTCGCGGCAAGGACCTGAAGATCGGCTTCACCACGCTCGACCAATACTACCAGCCGAACAGCGATATCATCGGGCTGTGGACGGGAACGGCCTCGCATCCGACGGAATCGAGCCCGGCCGTATCGGGCGCTGAAAGCCCGACGACGACGCTCAGCCTGGCGGTAGTGTCAGGGACTAACACGCGCTCGCGCGCCGCCCTGTCGCTGTGGTCGATGCCGCACCAGAAGGCGCTCTATCCGACCGATCGCTTCTGCGACAACACCGCCCGGCAGGCACGCGGCGTCGCCCCGGCCTGGCCCAATTACGATTGAGGCCTCAATGACGCTGGAACAATACATCCGGCTGCCGCACCGCTGGCGCTGGGGAGGCATGGGCGGTGAGGACTGCACGACGTTCTGCGCCGCATGGGTCGCAGCCGTCACGGGCAAAGACCCTGCAGCCGAACTTCGCGGGACATATGTCGACGCCGACGGCGCCGGTGCCGTCTTGCGTGCTGCTGGCGGCGTCGAGCGGCTTGTCGGGTCCAGGCTGGCGGCCCTCGGCTTGCACCGCGTCCAGCGGCCCCAGGACGGCGATATTGGCATCGTCAGCGCCATGACTGGCTTCGATGCCGCCGGCATGGTGGTCAAGCACATTCCGGCGATCAGGTTCGGGCCGCTCTGGGCGGTGATGTCGGCGCGCGGCCCGATGGTCAAGAAACTCGACTGGACGGGCAAGGCATGGCGCATCGCATAACCCCGCTCGAAGCGGCCATCCGCGAGGCGTTGAAAGGGCGCGTCATCTCGTATAGCGCTGGCATCGGCGCATTCGAAACAACGACCACGCAGGAGTTCCTCGCCTCCGGATGGAACGGCGAATACCAATGGCCGGTTCACAGGGATCCGATCTTCACGCCGATCTTCACCGCCATCCTCGGGGCCGGCGGATTGGGGCTGACCGGAACCACGCTCACCACCGCAGTGGCTATCGCCTCTGCCATCGCCACCACGGCCATCGTCGCCGGCGTCCAGTACCTGATGATGCCGAAGCCGCCGAAGCCGGAGGACGGCAGGCTGCCGCTGACGCAGCCGATTCCGTTTCGCTTCTGGGGTGTCGGCGAGGCCCGTCTCGCCGGGGCGATGATGCTGTGGGAGACCACCGACAGCAAGATGTATTCGGTGCAGGCGATCGTCGCCCAGCGCATCAACGCCTATACCGGCTATTATCTGCACGACGACAAGGTGACGCTGACCGGCGACGAGGTCGATCCGACCCCGGGCAAGGGCCGCTACTCGAAGAACGTCTTTCTCTACCGCCGGCTCGGCCTGGTGCCGGAAACCGCCATCGCCGAGATCGTCGCCGACATGGGCGCGCAGGACGTCTGGACCGCGGATCACCGCGGCGACGGCCAGGCGTCGGTGGGGATGATCTGCGGTGCCGTGCCGCAGGAGAGCTTTCCCAAGATATTTCCCTATGGCAAGCCGCTGCTGTCGGTCGTCGCCGAGATCGCGCTGTGCTGGGATTTCCGCGATCCGCTGCAGGATCCGGAAGACGATACGACCTGGACCTTCACCCGCAATCCGATCGTGCAGCTTGCATGGCATGAATGCTTCAACCCGTTCGGGACCAAGCGCGATTTCCGCAAGGCGATCCTGCCGGTGCTCGACATGTGGCAGGAGGAGGCCGACGTCTGCGACGAGCTCGTGCCCAGGGCGGTCGGCGGCAGCGAACGGCGCTATGAGTGCGGCGGCTTCGACACCACCGAGCATGATCCAAAGGGTGGCACCAATGCTATCCTCGCCTCCTGCGACGGCTGGATGTGCATGCGCGGCGATGGCGCGCTGCTCGTGGTCGCCGGCAAGTTCCGGGAAAAATATGTCGCCACGCTGACCGATGCCGATATCGTCGGGCATACCATCCAGCACGACGTGTTGCCGGAAGAGGAAGTCAACCGCTTCGTACCAAAATTCACCTATCCGGCGACCGATTACACGACGACCGACACCGACTATTTCGAGGATACGCCGGCGCAGATTAGCGCCGGGCGGGTGCTGCCGCAGGACGGAAACTACATCTGGGTGCAGCAATGGCGCCAGGCGCGGCGGCTGGGTAAACGCGAATTCGCCCGGATGCGGGAGAAGAAGCGCGGTTCCCTCGATGTCCGCTTCACCGGCATCAACGCCGTCTACGCGCCGTGGGTGCGGCTGGCGACGCCGAAGCGGATACCGTCGCTCAACGGCAGGCTGATCTCGAACCGAAGGTCAGTGCTTTCGGTACAGCGCGGCGGCTTCCAGATGACCTTCATCCTGATGCCGGCCGACATCGACGCCTGGAACCCTTCGACCGACGAGGGCGCCGCGCCGCCGATCCCGGTCAAGCCAGACTCCCATGGCCTGCCGGTGCCGGTCATCGATACCGTCGTTGCCGTCGCGTCTGCTGGCTCAGCCTATATCCGCGTCGCCATCATCGACCCGAACCGTGACGATGTGACACCAATGCTGCGCTATCGCGTGGTTGATTCTGGCGGAGGGGTGCCTGGTGCCTGGATCGAGCAGAAGTTTCCAGATCCCGTTCCAGCCGCTGGCCTGATTACCATGAACACGAACGCGGTGCCGCTTGAAGCTCAGATGGAAGTGCAGGCCGCCTTCATCGGTTCGGACGGCAGCTATGGCGCATGGTCGGATTCAGAGTTCGTCTACACGACCGGGATCGCAGCCAGGCACGACTTTTCAAAAGCCAGCAACAGCCAATACCTCTTTGACGTGTAGGAGCCAGCTATGGCCGGAACGGATAGAAGTTTCCTAGATGGAAGCGGAGCGGCCCAGAACCGTTCGGTCACGACGGTCGGTGGGAGAGACGTCAGCCGGCAGATATTGGTCGACGAGACCGACACGCCGTCGCTGGGTGCCGCGGCGGACACCGCGGCATCGTCGGACACCGGTACGTTCTCGCTAATAGCTCTGTTCAAGCGCCTGCTCGGAAAACTGCCAGCCTCGATCGGTCCAAAGAACGCTGCCGGAAGTCTGAGCGTCACGCTTTCGACCGACGACGACGTTCTAATCGGTGCTGTCAACGAAACCGGGCCGACCACGGACACCGCGTCGTCGGGCCTCAATGGCCGGCTGCAGCGCGTTGCACAGAATCTCTCGACTCTAAGGACCTCACTGCTTTCGGCAACGTCGCTCTCTGACGCCAGCCGCGTACCCGTGTCTCAACTGGATGGCCTAGCTGTATCCGGTACAGCCACCAGCGCCGCCGTGCTCTTCACGCAGGACATGCTCGGCTATGAGAGCATCACCGTCCAGGTCACCAGCGCTGGTTCATCGACCATCGCCTACGAGACCAGCGACGACAACACCAATTGGCTTTCCACGGCTGGATTGTCGTCGTCTTCGGTTGGAAACGTGGCACCACAGATCAACTCGACAGACGCGCGTATGATCCAGTTCGCCAGGCGCGGTCGCTATTTCCGCGCCAGGGTGAGTTCTTATAGCTCGGGCACTGTTTCTGTTGTGGGAACGCTTTCGAAAAGCCCTGTCTCCAATGTCAGCGCCTCCTTTGTCAGCCCTGTCCTAACCAATGGCTCGACGCTCACCGGCAACAATTTTCCCGTCTTGTTTGCCGGATATACCGCCAATCCTGCAGCTGTCGCCAATGCCACCCATGCCCGTCCAATGGCGACCGCAATCGGCGTAGCGATCCAAAAGCCATTCTCTATCCCGGAGGCCGACTGGTCCTATGCGGCCGCGTCGGGCGGCGAAGTCGGAACAACAGATATCGCTGTCAAAGGCGCGGCCGGTGCTGGGCTGCGGAACTACATGACGTGGATCACCGCTGAAAATGTTCACGCCACGGTCGATACCGAGTTTGTCGTGAAGGATGGTGCGACCGTCATCTATCGTGGCTTCCTCAAGGCGCTAGGAGTTGGCCCGGTGCGCATGTCGTTCCCTTCGCCGCTCAAATCCACCGCCAACACCGCCCTGAACATCGCCTGCATCACTACCGGTTCGCAGGTCTACTTCAACTGCGGCGGCTACGTCGCGCCCTAACGGAGCATACAGAATGGCCACTTGGCGCATCCTGAAAGAGAAGGCTGTTCCCAAAAAACAGCGTACCGACGATCTATCCTCGTGGACGAAGTTTGTCGACACGGGTGAGACTTTCGAGGGCGATCGGATCGATGCCGACGCCTACCTGGCAGCACTGCAGGCCGAAGAGGGCGGCTGCTTCGCCTTGGAACTTATGGAGTCGACCAATGGTTGAGCTTGCCAATGAGATTTGGGCTGATGGCCCATCCGGATCGCCGACCGATCCGCAGAAATCCCAGATTCGGGCGTGGGGAACCTATATCGAATCGTTGGTCGTTCTCGCCTATGCCAACAATAGCGTCTACAACCTGAAATCGGCAATGGACGCCAACCTTGTGCCTGATGCCTACAGCCCGGCACTGGTGATCGGTGATCCGACTGCTGGCAATGATGGCCTCTATATGAAGGTCGGCGCCACAACCACGGGATCATGGACGCGACTTCTTGATTTCGTACCTGGCGCACAGATCGTCCATGCAATCGATGCGGGCGCCGGCACACCGGATGCCCTTGTCGCCACGTCGATCATTGGCCTCTCGATGTCGGGATCGCAGCTTGTGCGGCTCGATGTGTTTGAGACCAACACAGGGTCGCCGGTGACGGTTTCTTTTAATGGCGGCATATTGCTGACGATCAAGACGGCATCCGGCGCGAACGTAGCAGCTGGTGGGCTCCTGCCAGGACCTGTGTTGGGGTTTGTATCTGGTTCGACTTTCCGGCTGCTGTCCGATCAGGCGAGCGCTGCCATTGTTGCGGCGGCCGAGGCGGCTGAAGCTGGCGCCGAGGGTTGGCGTGACCAGGCCGAAGCGTTTGCGCTTGCGGCGCAGTCGGTCTCGACCGAGCTTGCTCATCCGGTCACCAGGGCGGCCCTGAAGGCACTCAACACGGCGACCCATACCGCGGCCGTAGTCGTCGAGCCTGGCTTTGAGCGCATCGCGCGCTGGGATCCTGCGATCACGGCGCGTTGCAACGCCTTCGATCCGAGCGAGCTTGTGTATGCGCAGCCGACACCCGCCTCCGTCGGCGCCTGGGTCATGTCTCCGATTGCCCCGAAAAAGCAGGTCGGAATTTTAGATCAGATCAAATACCGGATGACTGTCGGAAAGGTCGATTTTGTTGGCATCGGCAACAGCAATCAGATCCTGGGCGGTTTCGGTATCGACCACGCATTTCAATATGCGCTGACGCAATCCGGCTTCCAGATGTGGGCAACGGGCCTGATTTCGCAAAACGAAAACAATGGTTCCGGTTCGGGCCAAGGATACCTCTACAATCGAAACGGTTCCTTGGTTGGCGCTGTCAGCGGAGCGCCTTCCGACCTCGACAAGTACCTGAACAAGGGGGCAGGTTCGCTATTCCCCGCCTACTACACTTACATTGCAAACGGTGGGTCGCTTGGCAGCACGCTCGCCAATGGCCTCGTGGTGAACGGAACGTGCCCTCTTAACACCGCTGCCGCGCTTGCGTTCGACGGCTACTATGGGACTTTTACCGTAGGCTCCAGCACGGGCCAATTTCGTCCCTTCGCAAGATGGGAGGAGTCGCCGTTTACGACGATCTCAGACCCCGGCATCATATCCACTGAGACGGGTGCCTATGGCATACAGAAGGTCACACTAACCGCCGCCGCCGATCCAACTCGGGCCGGCAAAGCGGTCGGCATGCGCTGGACTCGGCCATCCGCAACAGGCATTACCGGCCCGTTCTTCTGCACATACATGCGAGTGAGGAACACGGATCGGACGGCTGGCTTTGCCTACGGCACCCTGGAGTATCGCGGGGGGCAGCCGGCGCGGACTTTCGCATACGACCTTCAGCAAGCCAGCGATGATACCCTGACGCATTATTTCTCAATCTTGCGAACCGACCAAGGGTCCGGCCAGAAAACGATTTGCATAACTCTGTTCGAAGGCCTCAACACGCGGAATGATGATGCGAACACATCGCTAGGGCCTGCAGCAGTTACTCTCGGCGATAGCGCCGCCGCGCTGATGGACAACTTCATCGCGATTATCAACCGCATAAAAAGCATATGGACTCTAAACGGCTGGCCAGTAACTGAACTGTTCTGGCTGCTGTGGATCGATCATCCTCAGAGCAGCCCAGACGACACGCAGTTGGTAGCCTATCGCCGTGCGCTTGACGCTCTAGCGCTTTATGTGGACCAATCTCAGGTTCTGAATCTCGAGGAGTTGCTCCCTTACGCGGACCTCATGGCCAATTCTTGGTACGCTGACGTCGTGACTGACCACAACCATCTGACGCAGACTGGATATGAAAACGCAGGTCTGCGCATCTCTCGGGCGATCCTCTAGGACTTGCAACTCAGGAACGCTTCAGCCTCCTCCCGCTGGCCTTTGTCGTTGAGGTGGATGTCGTCGCGGTAGGAGGTGTCAGGATCGAGAAAGGTCTTGTCATCGACGATCGCCACGTTTCGCGCCTCGGCGACGTAGCGGATCGCAACCAAGCCTTGGTGCAGCACTCCCGCTCTTCGGTCAAGTCGGGTGTGATGCAGGACGACGCAGACGGAGATAGCCTTGCTCTGGGCCAGTTCGATCATCGCCTGTAACGGCGACAGATCCATTTCGTGCTTCGGTGCCTCATCCAGAATGCTAGCTACGGCGTGATGTCCCGGAAGGTAGCGAGGGAGATAGCGCTCAAACGCTTCATTGATCGCTAGCCAAGGCGTCTCCTGAGGCAACACGTTGGGGTCGAGCGCGGTGAATGTGGGCAGATCGCTGGCGTCGTGCCCTGACAAAACGACAATCAGGGCCTTGGCGTCGAAGAAGCCGAATTTCCGGATATAGGCCAATTCGTTGGCCGGTCCCCAGCTACCGGCTGACACGTTCAGGTAGAGGTTTTTGTCGTCGGTCAGGATAGTGGTGGCCAGACGTGATTGGTCAGACAGGCTGCCGCCGTTGACGACTGAGTCTCCGATGACCATCGTGCGGACCTGGTCGAGCGGCGGTTGTTCCGGAAACTCTTCGTTTCTCATGCTCCAATGATTGTAGACGACGCGGTTACCAAAGCGGAAAACATCCTGATCCGGAGCAAAGAGATATTCGATTTTGGGGTCTGAAATGGAAAGCGGCGGCGTTCCCAGGCCGAGATAGTACCGGCAGAACAATTCGCCACAGACGAGCGACAAAAAGCAGACGCCCAAAATTACAATCCCAGCGACGACACCACTAGGGATGCCGCCGCGCTGCCGCTCAACGCGCAGTGCCATGATGATTTTACCCCTAAGCCCAGGGGCACAATGCGCCAATAACGTGCGAAGTCAATTTACCGCGCGCGTGACGCTGGAATCAGAGCGATCGTGTCACGGGTCTTCGGATGGCCTTTGCTTGTTCGACCACCAAATCAGGTAGATCGACCCGACCTTCGTGACAGGCACGCGCCTGTCACGCTCGCGCGTTCTTAGCTCTCGATAGGTTTTGATCTTCAGCGTGCCGCCAGGCAGCCTGATCCGCAACGTCATTTGATAGCCCGCCCCATTTGTGCAGCGCAACATCAGGCGCTCGCCTTGCAGGCAAGTCAATGCCCTCAGCCACCTTAATCAACTGCCCGTGAGGGCGGAAAGGAACTGCTATGTCGTCTATTTTGACGGCCGCCATGCTGCGCAAAATCAGCAAGGGAACGCCGAATGTCGCAAACATGAATTCGGCCTTGGTCGCGCTCGATCGTTTTGGCGCCGCTACAGGCCTCGATCAGCCGCATCGGCAGGCTCACTTTCTGTCGCAAATCATGCATGAGAGCGGGTCGTTCAAATACGACCAGGAGATCGCGTCGGGTGCGGCATATGAAGGCCGGAAGGATCTCGGCAACACATTCAAGGGGGACGGCAAGAAGTTCAAGGGCCGTGGGCCTATGCAGGTCACCGGCCGGAGGAATTATGCCGCCTTCACCAAATGGGCGCGCAAGCTCGATCCGTCCGCCCCCGACTTCGTAGCGCATCCGGATCTGGTCAATACCGATCCGTGGGAAGGTGCATCCGCAATCTGGTATTGGGACGACGGCAACCCGACCGTCAAATCGCTCAACGCCTATGCCGATCAGAACAACGCCGAGATGATCACCAAGAAGGTGAACGGCGGCCTCAACGGCTATGCCGATCGCCTTGAATATTTCGATCGTGCCGCACTCGTCATGCTCGATTATGGCCCGACCGAGTATGAGCGTTTCCAGACCAACGCGCAGAAGACTGGCGACTACCGAGGCAAGGTCGACGGCGATCCTGGCCCGCAGACACGCGCCGCTCTTCACGCCCGGCTGGTCAAGCTGACGGCAAAGCCCGAGCGGGCACCGCAGGTCAAGGCGGCGCCGGTGACCACAGTGGAACCGTTGGCGGTGCCTGTGAAGGAACTAGAGAAGCCGGCATGGCAATCGCCTGAGGTGCTGATCCCGGCCGCGGCGCCCGTGGCAACCGGCGTAGGCACGTTCCTGAGTGGTGCCGCGCCGATCGTGGCCATCACGCTGATCGTGGTTGTCGCCGCCTTCGCCGCGTTTCTCATCATCCGCCGTGACCGCATGAAGAGCGCCCAGGCCGCGAAGGTCGAGACCATCAACGCCCAGGGCTCACTCTGATGAGCGAGGTCAAGACAGGTCCGGTCTTGTCGACGCTCGTTGACAGCATCGTCGATGAGGGCGCGCCGGCCGGAGCGATCAAGTTCTATGAGACAGCCGAGCACAAGCCGGCCGGCTTCCATTTCCAGTGCCCTTGCGGATGCCGATCAGTCGGCGGCGTCACGGTGGCCGGGCCAGGCGCCTGGACCTGGAATGGAAGCTGCGACAAGCCGACCGTGCGAGCGTCAGTCCTTCTCCACAATCCCGACATGAGCCCGCACTGGCACGGCTACCTCACGGATGGCGTCTGGGAGTCATGCTGATGGGCGCGCTCGCACTCGCAAAACTGGCGTGGGATGTCCTGACCTCCCGCGTCGGCCTCCCTCTGGTCGTCGCCGCTGCGATGATCATCGTTTACGAGGGCCTGCCGATCGGCCCGCTCCGCTACATTCCATTCGCCGGCCAATACCTCGCTATGGTCACCGACGGACGTGTCGATCGCGTCCGCGCGCAGGAACGCGTCAATGTCGAGAACGAGGCGCGCGCCCGGGCCATGGCGCTCATCGAACAGAGGAACCACGACAATGCGGAAATCACCGATCTCGATGCTGCTCATCTCTGCGCTGAGCTTGGCGGCCGCTGGGTGCCAAACGAAAACCGCTGCGACTGAAGGCGCCGGCTTCTCGCTGCTCACGCCGGCGGCCGCGACGCGCGACTTCATCATCAAGAACGACCGGCCATTCGCCAACCAGGTGGCCGGCAACAACCGGACGTGCCAGCGCGCGCCGGCCTGCACGAAGTAAGGAAGGGTCTGAACTTGGGCGACGTCGCATTCGCAGCCTCCGGGCCAGTCCCGATCCCTTTAGATGACGTAGGTTCGATATTTCTTTCGCAGGGCCTTCTCGGCGCGATCTGCCTGGCGCTCGTCTACTTCATCCTCATGCTGCGCGCCGAGCTCCGGGATGTCCGTGCCGCTCACAAGGTCGAGCTCGCGGCGAAGGATTCCCTCATCAACGACCTTCAGGAGGACCGGCTCAAGGAGGCGCGCGTCGGCTTCGACCTGGCCAAGTCGTTTCAATCCACGATGGACGCCTTCGCCATGACAGTCAGAGGAAGGGATTCCAGATGACTTCACTCAGAAAGCTGTTCTGGCTCGATCGGGTCGGCCCGGTGACACACAACGAGGTGCCCTCGGCCGAGCGGCCAGCGGAAAAAGAGCGGGAGGTTAAGGCGGCAACCTCCAAGCTGATCGTGAGCGCGATCGATCTGCGCCGGAAGAGCTGGGAGGTTCGCAGGGACCTTGCGGGAAGAGTTCTCAGCATAGTCTCAGGAGACGACCAATGATTCACGGACCGGAGTTTTCCCC
This sequence comes from Mesorhizobium sp. M0701, assembly GCF_040320365.1. NCBI lineage: Bacteria > Pseudomonadati > Pseudomonadota > Alphaproteobacteria > Hyphomicrobiales > Phyllobacteriaceae > Mesorhizobium > Mesorhizobium sp. M0701. Next base: position 9,180 of record NZ_JAMYPO010000008.1, on the reverse strand, counting down.
CAACAGAGTGGTCGCGGGTTCTGTCGTCGCCATCATCCTATACTGGGCTCTGTCCATCGTCGTGGACCATCATCTTCTGAGGGACGTCGTCAACTCGCTTTCCTTCGGTGTGTCGCTCATCATCGCCATGACGTGGGGACCGTCGGCCTACAGGGCGGCGAGAGAGAATGTCGCCGGCGGGGAATGGATGCTGATCCTCGGCACGTTTCTGCTCTGGTCCGTGGTGATGGTCCAGCGCACCTATGTGATCCTCTACAATTGGGCTGGCCAGCCGCAATCATGGCAGGAATCTGCGGTGCCAGGCTTCTGGCCCTATTGCTATGTGCTGGCCGGATTGCTGTTCATCGCAGCACCTGGCGTCAGGAGCGAGGGCATCCGCAAAAAGACCGTCTGGGCTCTTGTTGCGGCCGTCGCGACCGCATCGCTGGTGGCTGGTTTCCTGATCGGCGCCTCGGTCAGCAGCTACTAGAAAATATCCACCTCTATTTCACCAAGATTGATGGTACGCCCTCAGATCTCAGGCAACTGAAAGCCCGCCGTGCCGGAAGGTGCGGCGGGCTTTTTTGCGTTTCTGGGGCTCAGGCCTCGGAACGTCGCCGAAGGACAAACCGAACCTTGTTCGAGAAAAGCTCGTCATCGGAGTAGTCGGCCAGTTCTGCACGCAGATCTTCGTCTAACAGGTGGCGACCGCAATCGGGGTTAAGGGCAACTTCCTCAAGGATATCAAAATGCTCTGAGAACATTGACCGATAGTCGGACCGGCGCAATTCATTCAAATAAGTGTTGGCGATAAGCGTGCGACCCCGGAGGTGATCCCATGGCGGCACACCAGCAGGGATCGGTCCCTTGCCGTAGTACCCGTACAGTTCGGCGATGTGCCCGCCTCTGAGCCCTGTAAAAATCATGGGGCTGGTGATCATAATGCCGCCTGGAGCAAGGGCTGCAGCTGAATGTCGAATAACCGCAGCGAGGCCTTCTCGGGGTATGTGCTCGAAGACATCTTCGGAAGTGATCAGATTGTAGGGACCGGGGTGCGCGGCCCAATACACTGGACTGGCAGCATCAGCGACGACCAGCGCTGAAAATGGAGGCTTGAACTTCAGACCGCTCAATTGCCGAAAGAAGCGGTAAATCTTCCTGTTCTCAAGGCTATCGAATAAGACATAACGGGCGAGACTTTTAATCATGCGCTCGAAACCATTGGCCTTATAGATGGCCGGGATATCCTTGAAAGACAGCAGTGGATGGTCCAAGTCAACTCCCGTAACCTTCGCGCCGATCGCATGCATGGCATAAAGCCGATACGGACGCGAGCCAAAGCCTATTTCTACAACCGAGCATTCCGCCAGGTCCTTGCCGCAATAACGACGCGCGAGATCGCCGTATAAAGCGAGATCACTGTGGATCGCCCCGAAATCTCGCTTCTTGAAGGGGTGCCTGGCTCTCACCAAAGCCGCAAATTGTCGAGATGCCTCGACGATCTTGCGACGAGCCGTCAGTGCCCGAATAGAAGAATTTGTAACCATCAGCTAACAGCCCCCAAGTGCAGCCTGCATAGAGCACAACGCATCATGTATGGATTAAAGGCTGCTGTCGAATCGGCGCTAGTCCACCCTATCCACAAGCGGCTTCTTCCTCTTCGGCGCCCGCTATTTCTCCACCAGCTTGACCGCTTCTATGCCTGGCGTGATCCCGAGATACGGCCCTATGACCGTGACCTCTCATCGTCGACCCGGCTGACCTCTCCCGTATTGGCGATCCGAGCGCGGCTCCGAAGAGGGCAAGCGCACAGAATGAGAGCCTATCCAGCCTTCGCGACACTATGGTCGCGCGCAATGAGTGGATGGAACGAAATTTGAGCCGTGACCACGATATCGAGAACATTCGCGCCGATGCGGTGCGGGATATCGCCAATCTGCAGCGTCAGCTCGATCAGCAGAGAGCCGACTTTCAGCTATTCTCGAACTCGCTCGGAAGCGGCCGGGACTTCATCATTGACCTGAAGGCCGAACAGAGCCGATTGCACGATCAGATCGCGGCGCTCACGGCCAAGGTTGTGGCCGAACAGGCTGCTTTGCCGCGTTGATAAGCCCGCGATCGCCCTCCAATCTGGTCGCAAAAATTAACATCGCCCGTCGTGCCGAGAGGTGCGGCGGGTTTTTTGCGTTTCTTACCGGCCGCTCATTGCCTGGCAAATGAGCGAAATCAAGCGATCGAGCGCATTTTTGTGGAGTGCGCCAGACGGCCGTCGGGCAAGGAAGTCATCAACGCTCATCCAATCGACCGGATCTGTGTCGGCGTCTGGCGGCCCGAATTCCACATACAGATGCAGTTCGTCAGGCACAAAGATCAGCCTCCACGATCCTCGGTTGTCGTGGGCGAGGCTGTAGGCCAGGACGGTCATGGCGGGCACTCCTTCGCCACGAAGCCTGCCTATTCCCGTGGGGCAAATCCATCGCAAGAAGTTGGTATTGACAACGCTTTTTTGCTTTGTCGGCCGGGTTGACTTGCCGGGCCGATCATGAACGGAATGAGAACATCCAATCGGGGGTTCTCATGCATTCCGCCATCGACATATCCGGCATGCCGGCCAGCGACGAGGTCGACAGTTTCGTCATCCTGCCGCCGACAGGCGCGCGCTCGGCCGCAGCCCTGAGCGAGGTAGAGGCCTTCCTGAAGGGCTGCTTCCCAGAATATGACTTCCTTGCCAATGGCGAGAGCACCCCGTTTGAAGGCGATTACGAAGTCCTGCCGATCTGCGGCGTCAGTGACGAAGACGGCGAGCCGCGCACGCTCCGCTATCCCGACCAGTCCGTGATAATGGGCATCGCCACGGCGCTGAAGGGTTTCCGCCTCGGGCAGCCGCCAGCGCTGAACTAGAGGGACGGTCGCGCCGCCGGGCTTTCTTTGCGCGCCCACCATCAAAGACGAGGAATGCGACGGCTTTTCCGCTTGTTGATCCATTGGAGCGAAGGCGATCTTCTCGCCCTCGCTTGGCACTCAATCTGCTCTAGCAACTTTCAGCGAATTACTTTGCAAATTCGCAAGCCGATAGCCGCGTGCTGGTGCGCCCCCCCTGTATGCGAATGCTGAGAGGTGAGAGCCGTTCCTGTCACCTTGAGGCTTGTACTTTCATGAGGCACGGTCGTATCCCCACTCAGGGTTCCCTTCCTCTGGCCACCTCCAAGCTGTGAGGTGCGCCCCTGTACCTCATGTGAATGTGGGCCGCCGGCGTGTTCGTGCGAGCCATCGCCCTCTATTGTTGTGGGCGCGCCGACCACAGCCATATCGACAAGAATGAGCCTTCCAGTGAATTGGTCAGTTACGTCCTGAAATCTTCTCCCAGCACATTTGCGTTCGGAGAGAATATATGCCCCGCCCGGCAGGGAAGTGGCCAAAGCCTCTTCTTCTAATTCATTGACTCGATGAGTCAAATCAGTGACAAAATCGGTAAGCTCCTGAGATGTAAATGGTTGTACGCTTTCCTTCTCGGCCGTTTGCCCTAAAGATTCGCCTGATGTAAATGAGAGTAAAAACAGCGAAGCAATCGACGCAGAAACAACTGATTTGGTTGACAAATTCCTGGACTGTTTATTAAGTGCGTGCATCGAACGTCCTCCCTTCAGACTTCTGTGGCGAGAAAAAGGTATGATAATGCTTACGCAGAGGCAACTAAACCTTAAGAGCTATAGCTGGAGGTTTGCCAATATTGAGCAGGCGTCGCGACGCCGAATCCCGATCAGTTTCAATGCTCCAGCTTTGATTGCTCATGCTGAGGATGAGAAACTTGGCCGAGATCGCTTGTCGAATTCTGCTTGTGAGATGCCACTCTGCTCGTCGAAACACTCCACCAAATAGTTCTCTCGGCTGACCGCGCGGTCCGCCATTAGCGCATGCTCTACGGGATCACGTTCTGTTCGCTCTGGCTAATATAAGCTTTGTACCTAGTATTGACTGGGTGCGTAAAATTGTAAGTACCGGTCGCCTCGAGTTCCTTCCGCCGATGGAGCCCAAGCTGGTCTCAAAGCCTCCCGAGGGTGAGCACTGGATTCACGAGATCAAGCTTGACGGCTACCGCACCCAGATCGTCATTAACAATCCCGACGATATCCGCGCCTTTACCAAGAGCGGTGCGGACTGGACGAGCAAATATACCGGCCTTGTCGAAGCGGCGCGTGAGCTCGACGTCAAGAACGCGATCTTCGAGGGTGAGGCGGTAGTCACCAACAAGGCCGGGCTGCCCGACTTCGATGCGCTGCAGAAAGCCGTGCACAGCGATCCTTATGCCATGATCCTCGGCGCCTTCGACATCATGCATCTCGACGGCCACGATCTGCGCGACATCGGCTGCAAGGCGCGCAGGGAGCTTCTGTACGGCATCATCAAACCGAACAGCAGGATCCAGTTCAGCGAGACCATACCTGGCGATCCCAAGGCGATCTTCTATCTTGCCGACCAGGCCGGCCTCGAGGGGATCGTCTCAAAGCGCGCCGACAGCCCGTATCGAAGCGGCCCGACGACGAATTGGCTGAAGACGAAGAGCTTCACGGTCCAGGAATACGAGCTGCTGGGCGTCGAGCGCGAGCCGGGCAAGGCGGCATTTGCCTTGCTGGCTGAGCCAGGCACCGGGAAGTATGTCGGTTCGGCCTTCATCAGTCTGGGCCGCGACATGAAGGAACGGCTGTGGAAGCGGGTGAAGGACCATGCCGGCCCGCCTCCGAGCGGCATCAAGAAGCGACCCGCAACGCAGTGGGTTGGACCAGGCGTGAAGCTGCGGATCAAGCACCTTCGTGGCGAGCACAAATATATACGCCACGCTTCACTGCTGGGATTCGGCGACGAGGCATAGCCTATCGGGTGAGGCGCTCGACAGTTTCGATAATCGCCTTTGCCAGCGCCTCGCCCTCATGCACCGGTAACGGTCCATAGAGTTGGTTGACCGCCTCCTCGCTCGGCAGCACGCCGGCCGGGCAGGTCAGCTCGATCGCCATGCGAACGAGCTGCAGGCCGGTGCGCTCGCCATAGATGTAGTTCTCATCCATCGCCAGGATACTGGTGCGCGCTTGATGGTCGTCAAGACGGCTTGACCGGGAGCAGGAATTTGTTCTTATTCCGTTCTCATGGAAATCGAGACATTAGGCGATGCCTGGAACCACAGCGTCAGGCTGACCGCGCGTTGCGTTTGGGGCAATCGCGAGGGGCTGAAGACCGTCCGCGAGTGCGGCAACCGCTACGAACTGGATGTCTACACGATGCTGTGGACGCGCGGCCGCGACTTTCCGCTGGCTATGCTGTCCGGCCGGCTGCGCTGCCCGAAATGCGGCTCGCGCAGGGTCGCCGTCGGCATCACAATGCCGGGCAATGCCGGTGCTGCGGCGGCAAGGATGGCGCGATGAAGGTAAAGACATCGCCTGACTTTTAGAAGGTGTGAAAACCAGCGGTCAGGTTTACACGCTGTGTTCTCAGTCTGAGCTGTGGGAGATCCAGGATGTTCTAGACCAAATGGTTAGCAGCTTGGCCTTCTCGTTTTGTACACTCGCCACGCCAACTTTTGCGTCGTCCCACGCATCGACCGCATCGAATACATCAATGCTGAATCGGCTGGCTTTCAGTTGTAGAATAGTCACTCCAGTTGATGTCTGAGCCCGGTTGCAGTGGGAGCTGACGCTGTCATCAACAAACTCAAACTGGTTGACGGACCCTGCCTTGGCTGATTCCACCTCGGCGCTCCCAGAATGGATCAAGCTGCATCGCAGTTGAAAACAGTCTGTGGCGGAAAGGAATACTACTGTCCTCCTTTCTAGGCCAATTATTTTAGTGTATTTCGGCTGAATCCATTCAGTGCACCATCGCTCGTAGCGCTTTCGCGATTTGTTTGGACCTGGATCCTCGAGAGAAGCACAAATGTCAGGCAAAGTGAGCGCCAAACTCAGCCCGCCGTAGAGATTTCCGGCCGCGATCGATTGCCGGCCCGCTTCGGTGAACCTTTTCATCGCTGTCCTTCTAAGGGAGGGTTAAAGTCCTGCCGATCATCCGCCGCGCGGCATCGCTCCATGCTAAAGGGGACTTGACCACGAAACGGGCTCAACCTGCGATTCCAAATCGGTTTCAACTTCGCGATCTTTTCTAGCGAATTCTCTTTTGATGGGAATCGAACTGTCCTTGATAGAGCTCAGGTTTTCACTGGCCTGTCACGCCGGAGGTCCGCGGGTTAGAGCCCCGTTCACTCGCGGCATCAGACGACATATGCTTGCAAAGGCACTGGAGAGGTGCGGGCGCGGAGGCTGGTTTGTCAATGAATGCTTGGGGCAGATTTTCCCCGCACCTTACGTAAGTCCTTGCGCGGGTTCGATTTGGCACAATTCTCGACCGCACCATCAAATTCGTGAACTTGGCCCTCTAAGCCATTGAAACTCCAGTCTGGCAGAGCACCCGTTGATGAGGGCGCTTGGCGTTCTTGCCGAAATGCGATACAATCTAGGATACAAACTGAGATACATCGCGAGTTTGGCCCATGCGAAAAGAGGCCGTCGCAGAGCCCGCCAGAGACCTGGATCGCTACCTCGTCCAGCGCGACGGAATTTTCTATTATCATCGGCGAATGCCCGCCAAGATGGTCGGCATCGACGATCGCGGCAGGTTCATTCGCAAGTCCCTGGGAACGGACGAACGCCGCCTCGCACGTGCCATGCGCGACAAGCTCGAAGACGCGGACAAGACCCTGTGGGCGGTGCTTCTTTGCGGCGGCGAGGCAAGGTCAGCACTCGATCAGTATCGCGACGCCGTTCGCCGGGCTGAAGCCATGGGCGTTTCCTACCTTTCAAATGGACAGGTGGCAGGCTTTCAGAATGTCGATTCAATTTTAAAGCGTGTCGAGGCGCTGGAGCGCGTTCAAGCGGCCCCCGCGGTCGCCGACGCTCTCCTCGGCGGGGTGCAGGTGCCGCCGGTCAAAGTCTCCAAAGCTTTTGATCTCTACGCCGATGAGATCATGGCCCATGAAGTCGCGGGTAAGAGCCAGTCGCAGCGCCGAATGTGGAAGAAGGTAAAGCAGAGAGCCGTAAACAATTTCGTTGCCCTGATTGGTGACAAGCCGATCGGCGACGTCACGCGTGAAGACGGACTGACCTTCTACCGGTTCTGGCTCAAGCGCATCGCGCCGCCGCCAGACATCGGAGCCGCGACACATTCGGCGTCTGCCGGCAATCGAGACCTCGGCAACATGCGGGATCTCTACAGGCGTTATTTCGCTCATTTGGGCGAGGAACAAAAAGGCACCCCATTCGATGACCTCCGCTTTTCGGAGCGTGGCAAGCGCCGTCGTAAACGGCCGTCATTCGAACCCAAATGGATAACCGATCAGATCATGAGGCCGGGCGCTTTAGCATCCCTGGATGCTCAAGCGCGTCGCTGCGTTCTGGCGCTGATCGAGACAGGCACACGCCCAAGCGAGATATGCAATCTTGATGAGACCGTGATCTTCCTTGACACGCCGGTTCCGTATATTCGCATTACCCCACGAGAGGACGCCGATGATCCGCGCGAGATCAAGACCGAATGGTCAGTGCGAGATGTACCGCTGGTAGGCGTCGCGCTGGAAGTTTTTAAGAAAAATCCGCAGGGCTTTCCGCGCTACCGCAATCGTGAAGAGGCGCTTTCTGCAAACCTCAATAAATTCTTTAAAATACACAAACTTTTCCCGACACCGAAGCACAAGATTTATTCCCTCCGGCACAGTTTCGAGGATCGTATGAAGGAGGCAGGTATCGACAGCGAGCTTCGCAAAATCTTGATGGGCCATACGATAGAGCGTGTAGAGTATGGTACGGGCGGATCGTTGCAATGGCGACGAGACGAACTCAAAAAAATTGCTTTGCCTTTCGATCCCGAGATCGTTTGAGCCGTTCCTGGACGCGCAGCATTGCGCCCATCTCTGCAAATCAATTTCTTCTTCTCCCGTTCAAGACGCTCGTAAATCGGGAGATACGCTCGTCCTTTGTTGCCAGCCTTGTGGATAGCTAGGGCGAGCGTATCCAGAGCGCGGTCAATTCTGTCTAAGGTCACGGGCTCAGGAACAGTGCTTACCTGTGGCAGAACACAGGTCATTGTCTGTCCCGTCTGTTTCCTGTTCGGCGATGACACAGACGAGATAATGGCAGCAGGCGCAGGTGAGAAAAGCGGTTTGCCTCCCGCATCGTGCAGCGGCGATACTTCGACGTAGAAATCGGAAAACACGCTTGCGGCAACTCTGCACTGTCAGATGCAGCTAGCCACATCCGGCCACATGAATTGCTGAGCGGACTCAGACGGGTCGATGCCCTTGAACCGGACACGAGACCGAATCGATCCGCAGGCTGTCGGCGGGCCGGAATGCCTCATCCGATCCGACCAAACCGATCGGAGGACGCAGGCAATGCCGGATTTGGTGGGCTATAATTACCTGAGGAGAGGCAATTAGCTGATCCGGATCAGTGCGTGGGAGCGCGAGTATCTCGGGAGGTCGCTTATGATTACCTTATCATTAGCATTCCTCGATATTGCGGCACCTTTGGGGTGAGTTTGACAAGCTTCACACGGCGATCGCTTGGCTAGAAATCGGTTATGAGATTCGTGTCGGTTCAATGATGGGCGGGACCAACTGCGCCGAAAGCGAACAAATTCGAATACTTAATGTAAAGTCTTGGGTCATGCTGTCCGAATGCAGTACCGTGCGGGCGATCAGCCAACGATTGGCGAAATTTTGAACAGGCTACCATTACCGATGGCCTAGACACCGTTTTCGTCCTTCGTTGCCGCAAGAAAGGTATCGCCAACCGCCGGATCAATCCGATCAGCCTGTGGCAACGCGCAACGGCTCCAATGCTCAGCGTTTCGGGGGGCTGAAGAGGTTGATGACTGCCGCACCCGGAGCAGTTCGACGTATTTCCTTATTTCGCTTGGCCCGCTGAAATGCAGCCGCATCTTTAGAAGGAACGAACCGTCTGGCAGGACGGCGCAAGCAATTGATGGCAACGCCGTCGAGTGGATGGAGAAAGTCAGCGACAAACGATACCGCCGCTGAACGTTACCGGTCCGCAGCGTCTCGCAATTGGCTGCCAACTCACCCCAGCCAATACCTCGGCCCCGGCCCCTTGCGTCCTGCCATATCGGCAGGGTTCGCAAGGCTACACCGGTCGATCGACA